>JBDNHU010000596.1:0-3863 GCA_041688615.1 Mariniblastus sp.
AACAATCTTCAGTGCGTGGTTTCTTCTGTGGCTGTTTGGCTCAAGTTTTTTTGCCCAGGCTTTGATGGCTCAAGTCAACGCAACGGTGACTCATGTCCCAAGTGGTATGCAGTTCACAGGCGGCGTCTTGGAAGTCAAGCAGTTCCTAAACCAGGGAAGTAAGAACGATACTCGTTTGATTAGCATTCTGGATGGTCCGCGAAGAATCATTTTCCCTGAAAAAGTATCAGATGTTCAACAAGATGCTCGCACCGCTCCCCGGACTTTTGAACTTGGTCAAAATGTTGTCAGCAACAACACTGCATCGATTGCAGCAGTAGGGACAACCCTGCAGAAGCTGCCATTCAACCAATTTGGACGCCGCAAAGTCTATGTTGACACCAACAAAGGAGCCGTCTGGTTACTGCAAGGAATTACAGAATTGGCTCCTTCTTTTGCCCGAGTTCAGGGTGTTAAAATGGAAGGCGAAGGTCTGTTTGAATTCCCATTTGATTTTCGAATTGCGACCAGCACGCTCCCTGGCGACACTTTGGTTGCGATGCTTCGAAATGCGACCAACAACCTAAATGATTATCAGCAGCGCGAGCGTATCGTTGAATTCTTAATTGAGGCCGAACGGTATGGAGACGCTCAACGAGAGTTGAACCAACTGTTAGTTGATTTCAAACAAATTGATCAGGAACGTTTTGATACGATCAAGACTCGCTTGGCCACCACGTCTGCACGTTTGGTTTTGCGAGAATTGGATCTTCGGCGGGATGCCGGTCAATTCTTGACCGTTGAAAATATTCTAGAAAGTTTTGACACTCAAAATCTGTCCCCCGAAACCTTGGTCGACATCAGCAGCCAACGCCGCAACATCTTGGACCAAAGGCAGCAAATCAACGCCTTCAAAGCCAAGATCGACACTGACTTCCAGGGATACTATTCTGAGAGTAATCTGGAACCAGAATCTAAGGCCCGTGTGGAATCCATTCAAGCTGAAATTTTGCGAGACTTGAATGCGAATAACGTGGCCAGACTTTCGACTTATGAACTAAGGTCAGGCGATGCCAATATCACATTTGAATCAAAAATCGCGTTCCTGATTAGCGGGTGGTTATTGGGTGCCGCTGACGCGTTTGAAAATGCTTCAGTTGTTCTATCGGCCATCCAGTCCCGAGAACTTCTGCGGAGATATCTGGTTAGTGAAAATCCGATTGAACGCGGCGAGATCATTCAACAATTGAAACTGATCGAAGCGGGTACGGTTCGCTACATGGCGGCGTTGGCCCGCAATCTCTTACCTTGGGCCGAAACGGCAAAGCCCGAGCAAGGAACGCAAGGATTCTTTCGTTTGAAATTGGATGAGATTCCTGGGCAACCTGAGTACTTGGTCCAATTACCTCCAGAATATGACCCCTACAAGAAGTACCCGTGCATTGTTGCGTTATGCGACAGTGGGTCATCCCCATTGTTCGAAGTGGAATGGTGGGACGGAAAAATTAATCCCGCCGACGGATATCGAAACGGACAAGCGTCTCGGCATGGCTACATCGTGATAGCCCCCGATTGGCGCAAACCGCTTGATCCCAGCTACAATTATGACCCGTATGCTGCCAATATTGTATTCTCCAGTTTGCGAAAAAGTTTGCGAATGTTCTCGATCGATTCCGACAAAGTGTTTCTTAGCGGTCACGCGATTGGCGGCGAAGTTGCTTGGGATCTCGGCTTAGCACACCCGGACATGTGGGCAGGAGTGATCCCGATTTCGGCCATTGCCGATCGCTACATCAATTATTATGACAATAATTCAAGATATCACTTGCCCTTCTATTTTGTGATGGGTGACCAGCACAATCCTCCCCCTCGAGGAATGTTGGGAAACTATGACAAGCGAGAAGATGCATTCGAACACATGGCGCTAAGTATTCATTACAACTTCATTGTCGTAACTTACATTGGTCGCCGTTCGGAACACTTCTTGGAAGAGATTTTGAACTTGTTTACTTGGATGAAAACGCAGCGTAGAAATTTTGCGACACCCGAGCACAAATTTGACGTGAATACGATGCGGGAGTGGGACAATTTCTTCTGGTGGTTTGAAATGCACGACATACCGCCAAGGCAGGTGGTTTCGCCCATGGCCTGGGATTTTGTCACCGAGAGAAAAAGTCTACCCATCGAGGCCTCGATTGTTTCTACATCCAATGGCAACTCCAACATGCGAGTGACAGGCGGCGGTGAATCAGCGACCTTTTGGCTGTCACCCAAATGGGTGAATCTTGACAAAGAAGTTTTGGTTGGCTGGAATGGGAAAAAGACTCAGCAATTGGTTCAGCCCAGTCGCGTTGTGATTCTTGAAGACTTACGCCGCCGCAGCGATACAAACAATCCTTTTTGGGCTCGCTTGACTTATGATCTTGGTTGGAATTCCAGTGACGAAGGTGAATAGTTCTTTGAACTTTAATACGCAATTTCATTTGCAACCAGCGGTTGAACACAAGGCCGATAACGACTGACACGCAATGGGCAGAAGCATTTGATCGGACCGAACCTCACATATAACTGTTGAATTGGAAGTTACCGATTGTTTGACGTACCGGCGGGATCATTTGTGTTTCTGCTTCATCAGATGCCACCGGATTCTGGGCGAGTCGACCATTGGGATTTGATGTTCGAGAACCGCGATGCGTTGGTCACATTTGCCTCGCCTGCACTATTGAATGAAAATTCAGAGTTCAAAGTTGATCACTTGGCCGACCATCGCTTGGCTTATTTGGATTACGAAGGTCCAATTTCAGGTGGCCGAGGCGCAGTCAATCGACTGGATCAGGGTCGATTCGAAGTCGAGAGCCAAACATCTAAAGAGCTTATTTTGCAAATTTTTGGCCAAAAATTTTGCGGGGCGCTCACGATCTCTGCGGATTCGGAAACCAGCGGTAGTAAGTTTCTGGCGACTTGGATGCCAAAATTGACTTCAACTTAGTCGTTCTATGGCCGCAAAGATTATCTAACTTACGCGACCGACAATTGAAGACCAAAAAACGGCGGCTTTGGCAATGCGCTTCCGCTGCTTGGCTGGCGACTAATTCACTTTGGGTAAACCGGGACGAATTTTACTTCAACTACAGAAATGATCATTCTGAGGGTCCATTCGGTTCGAAGCGTTGTATCAAGGGCAGCAGTTGTATTTTCGAAGTTACCCCGTGCTTCTGGTTTGCCGCTCAACATGTGTGCATCGGGTACTACCAACATAGTTGCCAGTAACTTAACGATTCGCCAAGGTTCATTATTATGCTAAGACACACACTTTCCATCGCTACCGTGGTCGCACTCGCCTTCCCTGCCAGCCTGACATTGGGTCAAGATTCGAACCGAATTCTGGGCAGTGGAATGGAAACTTCATCCGTTTCGTCCAGCAGTGGATCGGTGCCGATCGTTAAGGTCGCAACGCCAATCAATCCATTTTCAATCCAGGATGAGCAGCCAGCGGTGGAAAGCACAGTAGTGGAAAGCCCAGAGGTTCAACCATCCCCGGTTGTGCCCCAGTCCACAACGGTTTACGACATGTCCAGTTACGACGTAGCGTCCGAAGACAGTGCCGGCGGTTTGAAGTTGGGCGGCTGGGTTCAAGCCGGTTATCACTCGCAAAGCACAGGCTTGTTCAACAATGTTCCTGATCGGATCAACGCGCACCAGGTTTGGTTGTACGCGGAAAAAGCTGCCGCGCGCGAAGCCTATTGGGACTGGGGTTTTCGACTGGATACGATGTATGGCACCGATGCTAGTAAAACCCAAGCTTTCGGCAATAACCCGGGAACCTGGGACTTCCAAAATGGCCTAGACAATAGCTCTTACGGGTTCGCGTTGCCTCAAGCTTA
>JBDNHU010000597.1:0-12364 GCA_041688615.1 Mariniblastus sp.
GATGGAATAGGCTTCCTGGCCAGTGCTGCAAGCAGCTGACCAGATGCGTATATCGCGTTGCTTCAGTTCTTCCTTGCGATCCAGTATTTCAGGAATGACCTTGAACTTCAGTGCCTGGAAGAAGCTGGAGTCACGAAAAAATAAGGTTTCATGCGTGGAAATGGCGTCGACCACATCGGAGCGAAGTTCGCCACGATCTTTGCGCACCGCATCCACCAGATCCGAGAACGAATTGATGTTGTGGTTTTCGCAAATTCGCCCAAGCCGACTCTCGACAAGATAGCCTTTGCTTTCATCCAAATAGATGCCGCATAAATCGTGGACCAGTTGGCATACTTTCGACAATTCATCCAGTTTTAATTGCACTAGCGGCGAACTCCCGACAGCGATTCTACAATTCTTGGAGCAATTGTGTTTAATTCGCAAACCGAATCTGAAAGGCCCGCTTCGAAAGTGGCCCGAGGCATTCCATAGACGACGCAAGAGGATTCGTTTTGAGTGATGACCGATCCACCATTACGTTTGATGTCTCGGCAGCCGTTGAGCCCATCACTTCCCATACCTGTCATGATGACTCCCAACACTTGGCTGCCATAAACGTTGGTGACACTGCGAAAGGTATAATCCACCGATGGTTTTGAACTATTTTCAGGCGGATCGTTGTTGATTTCGATTTCCGCTTTCAGGCCTTTGCGAACCACCTTCATTTGGAAGCCGCCGGGTGCAATATAAACTTCGCCTGGCATGACGGGCATGCCATTTTCCGCTTCAAGCACGCGTACTTCGCTCTTCTCATCTAAAGACTGAGCAAGCGAACGCGTGAAAACCGGCGGCATGTGCTGGACTAGGAAAATAGGAACTCGTAGGGTGCCAGGCAGTTTTGGTATTAAATTCATCAGGGCGGAAGGCCCACCGGTTGAAATACCAATCGCCACCGCTGCTGGACGAATGTTCGGGTTAGGCGGGATCGTCGGTGAGAAAAACAAGGGCTCGTTGCCGCAAGTAATCGTTGACGTCGCACCACTGCTATGCTGCAGTATTCGTTGTGCCAGTGGCACCGGATTTGTATTTTGGGCACCGCTCGAAAGTGATCGGCGGCGCGAACTGGCGAATGCTCGGACTCGGGGCAACAAAGACTGCTTCAATTCGGCCACGCTTTGTTGTAAGGTCCGGCCCTCTGGCTTTAAGACAAAGTCAAAAGCGCCAAGGGACAAAGCTTGAGTCGTGGTAGTGGCACCGCGGCTAGTTAGGCTCGATAGCATGATCACACCGGTATCATGCTCCATCGTTTGCAATCGTTCCAAGACTTGCAGCCCCGATAGTTGGGGCATTTCGATATCAAGCGTCACCAAATCTGGACGGTAAAATAAATCCTTTCCAGTGCATCCGCTCCGTTGTTCGCGCTTCCGATCACCTGGACACCAGGAAGTTCGCTTAAGGCGTCCCTGATGACTTTTCGGTAGAGCGTCGAATCATCGACAACCAGGATTCGTAGAGCTTCCATTTCCAGTGTTCTCATTTGTCGCGAAAAAGGAATCTAGGGGCGCGGCACTTGAGTGGAATCTTGAGTGGAATCGACCCGACGGCCATTCCTAATCGGTTTAGTGAAGATTACCCTGCGCTTAAACGTTGGCAAGTGAATCTTGGCTGAGATGCTTGAGAATCAATACGTGCGATTGGATTTTCGCCCACACGGGCGTCCGTTGGTAGTGATTAATTGGATTAAGTACTACTTAGAAGGTCGCCAAGCTCTTAGAAAATCTGAATACGTTTGAACGTCTGACTTTATTAGGCTTGCCCAATAGTTGGGTGTTAGGGCAATCGGCGGCCGTATTGGTTGAAGCCAATCTGCTGCAGGCCTTCTTGGGTGATCTGTGAATTGCTGGTCTCGATAATCGCTAGATTAGGTAACGCTGCCAAATGAGTTAGGCCATTGTCTGTGATTTGAGTGTTGCTTAGGCCGATACCGACCAGGCATTCCAGGCCAGCGAGCATCTGCAAGTCCACGTCGCTGATCGGGCAGTCGGCAAACTGCAATTGTTCAACGGCCATCGTGCCCTGCAGTAACGGCAGCAAGGACGAGTCAAATGTCTGCGGGTCGAATTGGATCGCGAAAACCGAGCCATGGATGTTTCGAACTTGGACCCTGCACTTGGCCTGTGAAAACGCGAAGGTGCTGCGAACGTTGTCGCAAGGTTGACCCGCGACGGCGTTGGGCTGAGCCTGAAGAAAGGCCTTCCGAGTGATCGGCTTGATGCCTGCATGCGTCTTCAAATAGTACAAGTCGGTTAGAAAAAGTCGCGGTTCTTGTATGTGAAGTTTGGAACCTTCAGGGGCTGTTTGATCAAAGTGCTGTACAAACGTACGCCAGGTATGCGGAAAGGTCACCGCTAGGTCTTCCCAGCCGGTCAGACGCACCGGATTGGGGGCTTGGTCTGAAGCGGGTCGATTGTAAGTTACTTTCGCTTCAGGAATGCAACCTGAGTACAAGACGAATGCAAACCCAGGATCGACCCACCCGAAATAGAATCCAACGGGAAATAGAATCAGGGCAATCTTTAAGTACTTTTGCCAACGAAAATCAAACGTAGGCAATTGCGTTTGCCAAAGGATCCAGAATGCGATGACGCCGGTATACAAATTCCAGGGAATGACGCTGTAATTTGTGTTGATGCCCAAGGGGGACAGAAACACGGTAATACCCAGGTGTAAGGCTAAAGCTGCCGGGGCCGCGTACTTGGGACGTGTGATTGCCAGGACACCCAGGCCTATCTCGGAGCAGCCGACAAAGCCAGCAAACCAAGGGTGCCATTGGCTGGGCAACCATTGCGAAGTCTCCAGGAGATTGTACGAAACGACGCCAAACCAATCGGGTGAAAGTAGTTTGTGGACACCAGCCCAAATCCACATCGAAATTAGAAACCAACGACCGACAGGACGTAGGTGGTCCCGTTCGACAAATAGTATCAGGGCAGCAATGAAAAAGAACTGAGGCTGGAAACGGTATTGATCCAATAAAGTTGCAACGCTTAAGACACAAATGTGAACGACGATCCCTCGACGGGGGAGCCATAAAATAGGTAGCAGCGATAATAGCATGACCCAACCGAAGTCTAACTGTGGCATCGCAAGCCCGATTCGTTGCCACGTGCCCAGATCAAGCACGGGAAGGTTTACCGGAGTGTTGCGGAATTGCCAAGTTGGCCAAGTGATCAAGATTGATAAACCTTGAGCGATCACGCCCAACAGCTTTAGTAGGAAAGTCCAAGGAATTTGACGTTCAACGACCTGAGTCTGCGTTCCAACAGGGGCGGAGTCATGCTGGCTGGAATTCTTCTTCAAGGCGATGGTCCAACAAAGGCAATGGTAAAAATGAAACCTGGGATCGATCGGACACTTCGGGCGGGTTCGGCAACTGGTGTCGGAACCCAGGTGAATTTGGGCGCGGAAAATGTTGTTCGAATCTCCAAGATACCTTAATCGCCCAAAAATTATCAGCCAAATCTAATCAAGCACCCGGAGAGAATTTCACGCCGCTGCCGACCCAATGCAAATCATAACCATTCAGCGAATCAGAGAGACTTCAGGGTTGCGAGACTAAGTCGGCTGGATTCGACCGGAATTCTGGGAGCCAGATCAAGCGCCCAAAAAGGTTGCCGAAAAAAGAGGATTCTTGGGAGCGAACCTGATTCGGCGAACAAATGTCCAAATAGCGTCCCTGAAATCGTCTCTCCGAAATAGGGTTCCGGTGCCGCGTAATGTGTCAAGTGACAACCGGTCGGACCCAAGTCTGCCGTTGTTGAAACGGTCAGCGTTTCAGCGGAGCTGATTTCGACCGGAAATTGACGGCTTGACTGCTTCAGGAAGGGTTGCTAATCTTTACATCCAATCGGAAACTGACTTGGGAAAACAAGGTTATTATGCCGATCTGGAAGGCGGTTACGTCTTTTGGAATTTGGGGCCTAGTAAACTTGACTGCTTGTTAGCTAGAATGAGCGAACTTGAATTGGCAAAAACCGGAAGACGGGTTTGCTGGAAGAAAAAGTAGAAGCGGACGGACGAGATTCGGATCTAGGCAGATCAGGTTTAGTCGGTTCTTTAGGAAAACGCCATCGGGGCGTAGCTCAGCTTGGCTAGAGCGCCTGGTTTGGGACCAGGAGGTCGCACGTTCGAATCGTGTCGCCCCGACTTGAATTACGGAAAAGGCTGACTGCAATAATAAGCAGCCAGCCTTTTTTCATTCTTGCCGCTTGATTTGCCAGAGGGTTACTGGATTCTGGCGATGGGTTCAGGCTAAGTAGCCAAGTTTGGACTGGAAAATTGAGTACCCGACTGTAACGGGTAGCCTCGTAGAATTTCGCCGATTGCCATGATGCGTTTTCCAGCAGGTTGAAGTCGTTCCAAGGACAAAATACCGTTGCCGGTTTGGACCCACGCAAAATCTTTTCCAGCTACGACAATCATTCCGGGGACTCGGTCATTCGCATCAACGATTTGTATCGCGGCCGAGGAAGTTTCTGGACCGTCGGTCGCCTGGATCCGTTGCTTGAACTGTGGGTCGCTGACGATTTCAACCCAGTCCACAATCAACCGCAAAGGATTGGCATTTTGTTTTTGAATCGTGGTAAAACTTCCGGGCCAGGGTTGAAAGGCTCGGATTTGATTTCGAATTTCAACAGCGGACCGCTGCCAATCAATTTCACTCATTCTCTTGTTCAGTCGGGGTGCTTTCGTCACCAACGACGAATCTTGAAGTTGCCCCATCGCGGATTGTCCATCCCAATTTTCTAGAGCGATTATCGCTTGGCGAACCGAAGCGACACCCATTTCAGACAACCGAATTTCTAAAGTCTCGGCGGTTTCATGATCTTCGATTGGTGTTTGAGCCACCGCGATCAACGGTCCTCCGTCCAGTCTGGGCGTCATGTGAATGACACTAACTCCCGTTTGAGGATCCCCACTATAGACGCACCATTGAACCGGCGCGGCGCCGCGATATTTAGGAAGTAACGACCCATGCAAGTTGATGCCACCCAATCTGGTGGTCGCAAGCGCGTCGTTAGATAAGATCTGGCCATAGTCGCAAACCACCAGCAGATCGGCTTGATAGCTTGCCAATTTTTCGATGGCCAGTTCAGTGTTGATGCTGGCTGGGTCAAAGATTTGGATTCCATTCTCCTGACCGACGATCCGCATGGGGCTGGCGGGCGGCGCCTTCTTGCCTTTGCCCATGACGATAGGTCGAGTCACCAGCAGCGGAATATCGTGGCCGTCCTGTAACAATGCTTGAAAGGTTGGCACCGCGAACGGGCCGGTTCCCATCATGACAATTTTCAAACTAAAATTCCTTCAAACTTAATTTTCAAGCAATGTTGGTTGGCAGCGTCAGTTTCCTGCGTGTGATGGCAGCTTGCGGCACGTCCAGAACGCTTGTCGGTTTGGGTGTGGTTTGTGTTTGAAATGGTAATCGTTTTTGCCAGTCTGCTGAAGGGACCTCATACAATTGTCACCCATGGTACTACCGCGAATTAGTCTTCGTCTTCGGTAAGATCTTTGTCTGTTGCATCCATGATCTTCTGGTAATGAGCCTGGGTGGCCTTGGCGGCACGCTTCAACTGTTTTCCGCCTTCCAAATTTTCGGCAATCGCCAAAATGGGTTCCATCCAAGTTTGCAGCACTTGAAATTGGCCGGTAATGACTTTCATGAACGTCGCAGGAACCTTATTGGAAACATGAATTTTCGTGGGCTTTGCGGCTTCTTGCGCCGTCGCTTCAGCTTGGCGATTCAGCACATCCTTGATCTCGTCCAAGGCCTGGTTGAACTGTACCAATTGTTGGACGGCGCCGCCAATTTGTTGAATCGTCAGGTCTTGCATGGCAAAACGTTGAGGATCGTTTGCCGATTCGATCAATTGCGATGCGCCTTGGGCAAGTGCAGATCGGATTTCGTACAGACCTTCGCTGAACAAAGATAGTTGTGCGATGATTTGAGACGCTTTATCATCTGATTGGCCGGCGGCACCCAATACTAAATTTCTCTTGTAAGCGTGCTTAATGTCGTTCCAACGTTGTTGCTGTTGGGCCGTCATGCGATTGATCAGTTCTTTGAATTTTAGTAAGTTTGCCTCGGCCGCGCTTGTTAAAGTCTGAGCTTGATTTTCGAAATGCGAAGCGATCAACTCTTCCAGTTCTTTTTGGTTCATCACCGGCACGATTCGCTCGGCAATTTTGTTCATGTCTCGATAAGAACCTTGCAGTTTGAACGAAGGTTCGGTGCGATACTCGTCTGCTTGAGCTGCGGATTCGATGTATAGCGCATTCACTTTCAGCAGGACGTTGCGAACGAAAATGAGTTTTCTCATCACATCGACCATCTCATTAATTTGGCCGGTACTATAGCTTCCCTCGAGTGAAACGTTGGTGCCTTTTTCACTGGTTGCCATTTCGATAATTGCGTAGACATCTTTTTGGCTACGGCTTTGCAGCAAGCTTAACGTTGCGTTGGATGTCAAACAATTTTCCAGGTAGCTCATCTCAAACGCGTCGGCCGAACCGCCGATCACATCTCCCAAGTTGTACGTGTCCGCTCGGTTGGACAACATGTCGGGGATCTGAAACTTTTCGCCACTCTCCGTGTACGGATTGCCCGCCATGACGACGCAAACTTTCTTTCCGCGGAGATCGTAAGTGCGAGTTTCACCTGCGAAAACACCCTCAATTTTTCTCTGGCCGTCGCACAAGGAAATGAATTTCTGTAGAAATTCAGGATTGCAATGCTGGATATCGTCCAAGTAGATCATCACATTGTCGCCCATCTCCAGGGCCAAATTCAGTTTCTCGACCTCTTGGCGTGCACTGGCATTTGGGGCTTCCATCGGATCCAAAGACGTAACGTGATGTCCGATCGCAGGCCCGTTGATTTTCATGAACGTGATGCCCAGTCGATTGGCTAAATACTCCATTAACGTGGTCTTACCATAACCTGGTGGTGAAACCAGCAGCAACAGGCCCATTAAGTCAGTACGTTTTTGGTCGCCCACAGCACCCATTTGTTTGGCAAGATTGTTGCCGATCAGTGGCAAATAAATTTCGTTGATCAGGCGATTGCGAACAAACGAGGTCAAGACTTTTGGTTGGAATTGTTCCAGTTTCAATTCTTTACGTTTGCGATCCAGCAGCGATTTCTTCTGAGCGACATACGTTTGATATTTTGGGACAGTCTGATGTTGAAAAATCAGAAGGCGATCACAAAAATCATAAAAGTCGAAACGGTAACGACTGTTTTCAATCAGGCGATGGTTGCCCAAGAGACGATCGATGATTTGAATCGGTTGGCAGGCGTGCGGACTGTGCGTCTGATCCCCCAGCAAAAAAACCAATGCCGCCTCTTGGATCGTCCAGTGAAGTAGTCCGTCAGTCAATTCCGATTCATCATTTACCGATGCGTCCGTTTGGCTGTTGTCGTTCTGGTACGCATTTTCGCTATCGGCCTGCGTTGCAACCGAGGCCTCGGTTGCTTCGGCGACGCCGTCGTGGGGATGAGTTACACTTTCCAGTTGCGCGGTAGCATCCGCGATGAAGTCGGTGGCTACATACTGACTAAGGATTCGCTTCTTAAGTGTGCTATCTTGACTCAGGTAAGCCGATAACCATTGGTTGACAACTTCCAATCGATCGGTGGAATGATTGATAGAATTCACGGTTTCCAAGAAACGCTCGTTTCCATCCTTCTGTTGCAAATAGGCTTTGAATCCCTGTAGCAAGTGGTCTGCATCCGCAGAAAAATCAAATTGACCCTTGGTCGTCATTTGATCGTACAAGAAGATCGCGGCCGGTGTTGCGTAGCTGGTGTTGTACAGTTGGCTAACTTCTGCAAAGTGTGAAATCGATTGTTCCAGACGACCCTGCAGGGCTAAGTTCCGCTGGCTAGATGGGAACAGTTGGCGAACGATCTTGATTCCGTCCAGTTGGAAACCGACTTGTTTTTTGTCCAGCAGTTTCCATTCTTCTTGCAACCAAAACAACATTGCTAGATTGCGGACTTGGGGCGGATTCCGCAACACTCCTAGAGATTGATGTTTGTCCAGGACTACCCGCAAGATTTTTGCTGCATCGTGATCGTGAACTCCCTTGATGTAGCTTTCTTGATAACGCGGCGCCATGAATGATTGGATTGCCGCATTCATTTCGGCCTCCGTCATTACGAACCAATGCGCCAAATTTGAATCCTCACTGCTGATCCAATCGTAAATCAATTTGGCAAGGTATTCGCTGCGATAAACTTTGCGATTTTCTGATATCACCTCTTGCGACCAGGTTTCATCGTCACGGTGCAGTTCCGATTCTAAAACCGGCTGCATGTAATTTGTGCCGGTTAGATGGAAATACAGTTGGTCATCCTTGAAGACCGTGGTCAGATCCAAGTTTTGGACATTTGTCGTGAACTTATGCTTTCCCAGTTGGATGATGTTGCTACCATCAACAAATAGATCTTGGCGGTCCTTGAGTTGTCGGACCGCGTCTTCGCGAATCGTTTTTAAGCGACTTTGAATGTCGTCAACTTTGACAGAATCTTCCAGTTTTTCCAGTTCTTTGACGATGTCCCGAATCTTTTCGACCATCAAATCGCCAGCAAAGTAGCTGTGGATTTGGTCAATCGATTTCAGTTGACCCACTCGTGATCGAACGCCCCCCAGGATACGATCGGCCGCATTTAAGAGTGCGATGGTACGACGATTTCGAGCCTCTTGCAGTTGCAGCTTTTTGGATTCGAACGCGGCGTAGATTTCGTCTCGTTTCTCGGCTAGTTCGACAATGAATTCATCGAATTCCGCAAACCGCCCTTCCAGTTCCTCTAGCTGAACCATCATTTTGGTCAGATATTCATCGCAACGTTGCGGAGTGTCACAAACGTCCAAGTAATTGACAACGGCTTGACCCAATAGCTTTAATTGCGAATGAAATTCGGCCTTGCCTTCGGTTCCCAGTAACTGCTTGGTCGCGCCTTTAAGCTTTGCACGGGTCTGATTAAGTTGAGAATAGATAGATGAAATGTTGTCAATGATACGGGTCCGCTGGGTCGCATCATTGATTTTCAAGTTGCTGACGATTTCGATCAACATTTCCAAGTCCTTGCCGGTCTTGTCGATGTCTTCGTGCAGTGTTTTGGCCTGTGTAACTTTCGTTAATTGTTCGATCGTCGCCAGTTGTTCACGAACTCGACTCTGATACGGGGCAAGCGAATCTTCTTTGAGTAGGAATTCGACACTTCGTTGCGACAGCTTGTCCGTGTTCTCTTTGACTTGCTCTTCTAATTTTTGAACCGCGGCGGTATCGATATATTTCAAGTCTTGAAGCGAAACGACTTCACCGCGCAATGTCCGCAATGATGCCAAGACGGTGACATAGTCATCGATCGATTGGAATCTTCGTTTGTACGTTTGGGCAACCGTACTTTCCGCCTTTTTAGCAATCAAAGCCAGTTGGCTGTTAGTTTCACGCCGAGTTCGAGTGACTTTTTCAAATTCGTCGATCGCCGTGGAGGCGACTTCACGAATTTCGGCCAACGTCTGATCCAGATGAAACGTTTCGGGTTTGTTCAACCAGAAATACGTGTCCATCGTGTCAGTTGTCTTCTTCACCAGGTCAACATACAAATTAGAGTAGCTGTCGTCCTTGTCGATCAAGCTAAGAATTTCATTGCATTCCGACATCGCGCGGACGACGTCGCGATTGCCGATCTTGTACAAGATTGAATCAGTCTGTCCGGCAGTTTGACCATTTGCCGTCAGGTCTTCTTTGACAAACGGGGTCTGCCAGATTTGCAGTGCATGGTGCTTTTGAGGATTGGCATCGCTACGAAACACCAGCATCTTGCCGTCGTCAAAGAAGCTGTAGCCGTTGCAAGGAGTGGGAGTGGCAACCGTTTGCGAGATCATGTTGTAGCTTAGCAGCAAATAGGTGCCGCTTTTTCGATTGTAGAAGACGTAAAGGTAGTCTTCGCCATTGCTAGAGGGTAGTTGTTTTTCAAAAACTAATTGCGTAAGCCCAGTTTCAAACGTCTTATACAATCCAGTTTGCAAATAGTAACCGTTGCTGAAAATCAGGCCATGATCTTCTGGCAAACTGACACACGCGTCGCGAATGGCATCGATTCGCATCGCTTGCGACGTCTTTTCGTTGAAAACTAAATAGCGGTAAGTGTCTTCGCGGAAAGGCTTGATCCTAAGCAGAATCAAATTACCTAGTATCGCATAGAAGATTTCGGCATCGTCCAACGTTTGGTCGGCATCGGACACCGGTTCGCTATAAATGCCTGCACCGTCATTGGTGTTGTCTTCGATCTTGATCGTTAGATCGCCGCCTACCGTTTCCACAAAGACTCGGTCGTCGATCGAGATGTGCGGATGAGCACCGGCGCGATGCAAGTCGCGATGGGTTCGAGTCCACTTGAATTCGTGTTGTACGGGAAACTTCACCTCGTGATCACTACGATTGTCAATGTAACGTAATTGATCGCCTTCGATCAGCCATTTGAACGATTTGACGTTTTTTAGGTCTTCACCGATTTGGAAAACAAAATACAAATGAGGGCCGATGACATGGAACTTGGAAAACCGAGTGCCCTTGTAGTATTTGTAAAGTTCTTTGAAATCACCCTCAAAACTTTTGTTCTCGATCGCGGTCAAGGGTTGCCGCGTTAGATTGTCGCCATCGCGAAGAAAGATGCTAAATACATCAGATAAGTGTGTTTCACTTTTCAAACCCATGTGAACATTGTAGCCGAACAAGAGACTATCGCCGAACGAAGCGATATCCCGCGCAACACAGTTGTGTTCAGTCGTTATCCGCTGCGTGGAAACCAATTCAGTTGGGATCGAGCCAAAAACTTCACTGCGTAAAGTATTGAGCTGGGCCAGGCGTTGTTTAAGAGAATTCGCGTGGGTGTGCAGTCGATTGCGAAGGATCTCATAAGTGCCCTTCTCCAATTGACCGTCGCCGCCTGACTGTTCTCCATCGGTTGCTTGCGGTTGATCGGCTTGAGTTGCGTTTTGTGTAGCACCTGTGGATGATTGATTTTCAATTGCCATAATATCGATCGAAAATAGTTAAGAATCAAGCAAGGATCTGTGGGCACAGACTTCGTACCTACCCCGGACCGTGTTCCGACCAATTGGCGACGCAATCAACGGCTGAACGAATTCTTCGTCAGCGAATTGCTTGGTCGCCAGTTGGCTTTTGCACTGTAGTTTCGGGTTAACCTTTTTTCGGAGGCAGCAAACTTAGGGAACCAGCTTTGGTCGTGCCGAGTCCTAGGTTTTGCGCCATTTTCAACAGGGCTTCCAGTTGAGTCTGTACGGAATTGTCTTCCGCACGACCGATCAACTGTCCAAGCAATGCCGAGATCGTCAGGTTCTTGATGTCGGAGCTGGAAACACCGAACAGGTCGATATAATGTTGCAACTGATCTTTGAAATTCGAAGCGTCACCGTTAAAGAACGTTTCCTTTATGTCGCTAAGGACTCGGCTTTCGCTAACGATTCGATCAACTTGCTTGCCAGCAGTGACTGATCCGACAATTGCTTCAAAGAACTTGTTGTCGCCGCCGATGATTTCGACTTTGGCGGATTCCAAAGACTTGGAAATCATGCGAGCCTGAGCCTCGGCAATTTGTTGTTGGACCAAGATGCCTTGCAATTCGACTTCTTTGTCCTTGTTCAGACGTAGTTTGAATTCTTCGTGCTCGCGTCCCACGCGATCGAACAGTTTCATGGCTTCGGCCTTTTGTGTGATGCCCTTGGCGTCGGCATTGAACTTTAGTTCCATGACCTCGGCTTCGGCTGAACCTTCACGTTTTAGTGCGTCGGCTAGGGCTTCTTTACCCCTGGCCTGAGCCATCATCGTGCGTTCGGTAACTTCGGCTTCTGCGAATCCAGTGGCTGCGGTTTCGACCTTTAACGCATCGGCCAGCATCTTCTTGGATTCAGAATCTTTCTCGGCCGCGTTGCGATTGGCTTCGGCCCGAATGATGATCGTCTTGGCGTGTTGTTCTTCGGCCTTCAGTTGAGCCTCTGCCTGTTTGATTTCCGCGACCAGCTTTTGTTCGGCTTCTTCTTCGGCCTTGGTGATTGCGACACGCTTGGAACGATCAGCCTCGGCAAACTTCCTAGTGTCTTGGATTCGTTCTTCCTCTTCGACCACCGCTCGTTCCACCATGACTCGTTCGCGAATCACCTCTTGAATGTTTTTCTTCTCAACTTCGACCGCTTTTTCTTTGTCGATCTGAGCCAAGGTAACCACACGTTCACGTTCGGTTATTTCCAGGCCGCGATCTTTTTCCACGCGTTCGGTTTCAACCGCATCC
>JBDNHU010000598.1:0-4208 GCA_041688615.1 Mariniblastus sp.
CTTCTTTGGCTTGCTCTTCTTTGGCTTGCTCTTCTTTTTCTTGGCATCCGGTGGCACCAAATCGGCTCGACGAAACCGCGGAGCCGCAACCGCAAGCATTCCCAACAGCCCCAAGCAGAGCACCAACGCCCACATCCCGGCATAATCCTGAGCTATCAATAGTGCCATTTCGTTTTCCTTGTTCACTGGCAACCGGCGTGTCTACGCAAGTAATCATCCGACATCCAGGTCAGCCTGTTCTATTGTAAGCCAACGGCCTGTCGATCCGCCCCACTACCTGACAACTTTTGAGTAAAACATTGGATAATTGCGGCTAGATCTTCCGTAAGTGGCAGATTGTCCTGCTGATTATCCAGCATCCACTTCACCTGTGCCTGACGGTTTTCAATCTCTTGGCTGCCAATCAAAAGGACGGCTGGGATGCGCTTCTGATCCGCGTACTTCAGCTGCTTCTTCAACTTTGCCGGTTCAGGATACAGTTCCACGTTTAACCCGGCATCACGCAAGATCGCACCAAACTTCAGGTAGTTGGCTTGGAGAAGCGGGTCAAAATAAGCGATCAGCACTTGAGTTGGCGACTGGGCCTGTTGAACTAAGTTCAATTCTTCCATGGCAGCCAGCAAGCGATCAAGCCCTAACGAGGCCCCAACCCCTGGTAGGTCCTGTTTGGTATAAAGTGAAGCCAAGTTATCGTAGCGACCCCCAGAACAAATACTGCCAATTTCTGGCAAATCGCTTAGCATGGTTTCAACGATCGTTCCGGTGTAATAATCCAGCCCACGGGCGATCGAAATATCCAAGTGGATTCTGGCTGATGGGATACCAGCGGCCGAGGTCGCTTCTAAGACCTGCCGCAATTCAGATACGCCTTCGCGTCCCAATTCATTTCCACCCACCACCGATTCGGCGACGGACAAAACCCCATCACTTTCTCCACTACTTTGGCACAAATTCAAAACTTGCTGGGCCGCCTGACTGGAAACTCCAACCAAGTCCACCATTTCCTTGACCACGGCCTCAGGACCCACCTTGGACAATTTGTCTAATGCGCGAAGCACCGCGACCGAATGAGCCTGCAAATCCAAATTCGCCAGCAATCCGTTTAGTAGCTTGCGGTTGTTGATGCGAATTTGAAAACGCTCAAAATCCAGTTTGGTTAACAAACGATCGATCACCAAGATCATTTCGATATCCGCCATAATCGAACGCGTTCCAATGGTATCAAAATCACATTGGATGAATTCCCGATAACGGCCTCGCTGTGCATTTTCGCCACGCCACACCGGTGCGATGTGGTACCGCTTAAAAGGGGTTCCCAATTGCCCAATGTGCTGGGCCACAAATCTAGCCAACGGGACAGTCAGATCAAATCGCATTCCTACCGATCGACCTCCATTGTCTTCAAACCGATACATTTGCCGGTCCGTTTCTTCACTGCCCTTGCCAGAGAGGATCTCCTGCAATTCCAAAGCTGGTGTATCGATCGGCGAAAAACCAAAGGATTGATACACTGTTCTCGCAGTATCCATCAACGCCTGGCGTTGCAGCATTTCTCTGGGCAAAAAGTCGCGAAAACCCTTAAGGGTTCTGGGTTCTATGATCGACATTTACAAATCTGCTTCCTAGCGACGATGACTGAACTATTACCACATTGCAAAATTCAAATTGCCAAATTCAAATTCCAGACGGCCTGCAAACCGCTCCACAGCCCACTCAAATCAGATCCTTACCGTCCATTGCTTCAAAGCGTTCCAACGGGCATCGTCTTAAAGCCCTGCCAGACGCTCATTGCCAGGAAAGGTTCTGGAAGAAATGGCGTGGCCAAAGCGAGTTGCTATCAATTCTATTTCCGAAAAATTGACACCGTGCCTTAATCGCCAAGACTAACCGCAACACACGGTCGCTCTAAAGACAATCGCCCTGAAGACCTCCTGTTTTGTGACTGGCCCCAACCTCAGCCACGACGGTACCTACCCCACGACCGTCAGTTTTTCTGGCTTGGGACTGCGAATCGAATCCTTGCGGCGAAAACCACTGATGCCCTCTTGGTATTCAACCAATTGATCGGCCAATTCGAAATAGCGATCATAAGTCCAATGATCTTCATACTCGCAATTGTTGGTATGGTAATCACGACAAATCTGCGGCCTAGTTTCGTAGATGCCACACCGGTTATCCGCCAGCAAATTCTTGCAGGTGGTGTGTACTAATAAGTACCATGTATCATCTTCGGTAAAGATCGATGCCGATTCGTGAACTAAGTACCAGCGAATAAAGTCAAAGTCCTTGGGAGTCGTTGGCGTATCGATAGGCAAGGCAAAATACTTGCAACACTTGGCAGTGCAATGATCACAAAGATTCTCGTGAGGCAACAAATCTTCACGACGAGGTTTATGCAGCATAGCAAACTCTTGTTAGCAGCGATTGGATTGACCGTTTCCAGCCGCAAGTTCCGGTTCTAAGAAAGTCATGCGACCGTTCAAACCGATAGAGTATTCGCCAAAACCTACGAAAAGTCTAGCCGACCTATCTTGGCCAGGGGCGGGAACTCGCTGTGGCCAGGGGCGGGAACCTGGCTTTACCAGGCAAACGCAAATCCACACTCGCAATTCCACTGCTAGAACATTCACCTCGACCTGGCTGCCAATTGCCAAACAGACGGCAGGCAGCACAAAGCAAAGATCGCGCCGGCCCAAGCTGCTGTCAAACGGCCTGAAATCTACACTTAACTGGACAATACGCCAGATTTCGCGTTCTCCTCCACCGCCGTCACAAGAGTTTCATCCAACGCGGGTGCCAGATTTATGTCAGCCTTATCGGGCAACGCTTTGATCAATTCAGGTGCCGATTTATCCATCAATTCAATCAATTTTGGAAGCGAACCATAGGCGTCACATTCGTCTGAAGAAGCCAGCAATTCAATGCGGCCGTAAATTCGATTGTCGATCACCAAAGGGAAACTAGCCGTCCACTCATCCAGACTTTCAGCCATTGATGCCTTTGGCGATTTCCAGGTTGCGTAATAGCTTTCATGAATCCAAGGGGCATTGATGTCCAAGCGTATTTTTTCGTAGCCATATTCCTCGGCAAATTTTCTGGCTGCGTCAAACAATCGCCCCCAGTCTCTGGTACCTTGCAATTGAAACTGTTCACATCCGTCAATTCTTTGACTTTTACCAACAGCCGACATGGCAACGAACTTTACCTTGCGGCCAACCATCGTAAATTCAGCGAAACCAAAAACTCGGCCGGCTACCAGAAATCCGACGACGAGTGCAACGGCAAGGATCGCGAATTCACTTTCACGAGTCACAAACGTGAGCACACCACCAATTGCTGTCGTGCCGCACAGAACAAACATCCATACGACCGCCATCTTAGGACTCAACCCTTGGCGTAACAAACTGTGATGAATGTGACCGCGATCCACCGCGTAAATCCCGCGGCCGGTCATCTTCCTACGCAAGATAGCTACGGCAGAATCGAGAATGGGTATGCTTAAAATTGCCACAGGCGCAACTAAAGCGTAAAATGCCTGCTCCTTTAACGATGTGGAAATTGCCAACGCACCCAACAACAAGCCAATCAACATACTTCCCGCATCACCCAGATAGATCTTGGCCGGTGGCAAGTTGAACATAAGAAAACCGCCAATCGCACCTGCCAGCGATGCCGCAATAATCCCTTCGACGTAGTGCCCAGTTCCAAAGATCGCCATCATGGTGATCGCCAAGCTAACCACAAAGCCTAGCGTACCAGCGAAACCGTCAGCCCCGTCTAGCAAGTTGACCGAATTGATGCTGCCTAAAATCCAGAAATATACTACGACTACTGAAAAGATTCCAAAGGAGAACGGGAATCGCGAAATTTTTACCTGTTCAAAATAGTAGCCAAATCCAATCAGGATCGTTGCCACTGCAATCTGCCCCATCAATTTGTGTCGGCCACGAATCTTAAATCGATCATCCAGCACACCGACAATCAGCATCAACGTCGCCGCTAAAAACAACCCTAAATGCTCGCTGGTGAAAGTTAGTGGTTTACCAGACGCTCCGGCAAAATATTGCCCAAATCCCAAGACGGTACCTAACGGAACCAAAAGAGTGGTGACGAAAATTACCAATCCCCCAACCAAAGGAATCGGCTTTTCATGCAGCTTCCGCCTGGAGTCCGGCTTATCAACCAGCCCAACTCGAATTGCAAAACGA
>JBDNHU010000599.1:0-1150 GCA_041688615.1 Mariniblastus sp.
AAGACGTGGTGCTGTATCGCGCGATTTCGCAACGCCCGGCGGCGGAGATGGCAGCGAACGTGGCGGACTATCGCTCGCAAGGCTATCGACGTTTTCAATTAAAAGTAGGCGGACGGGCTGATGACGATATTCAACGAATTCGTGCCGCTCGCGAAGTCTTGGAACCCACCGACAAACTGGTTGCCGATGCCAACACTGGCTGGTTAATGCACGACGCCATGCGGGTCGTCAAAGCGGTTTCAGACTTGGATGTTTACATTGAACAACCGTGCACCACCTATGCTCAATGCCTAAGCATTCGCAGAAACACTCACTTGCCATTCATTTTGGACGAGGTCATTGATTCAATCGATGCGATCCTTCAAGGCAAAGCGGATGGGGCAATGGATTGTGTCAATATTAAGATCAGCAAGTTTGGTGGACTGACCAAGGCTCGGCAGGCACGCGATCTTTGCGTTTCCCTTGGAATTGCGATGACCATCGAAGACAGTTGGGGCGGTGATATTATTACCGCTGCCATTTCACATTTGGCCCACAGCACTCCCACCGATTATCTGTTCTCTTCAACCGATTTCAACAGTTACGTGACCCAGTCAATTGCCGACGGTGCGCCGCAACGCATCGATGGACGCATGTCCGCTTCGACGGAACCTGGCCTGGGCATCACACCGAAATTTGACGTTTTGGGCGATCCGGTTTGGATGATCTAGAATCGATTGATAGCCTGTTTCCTTGACCGAATTTTCAACAATCAATAGGTGACGCCAATGATCCGTTTGGTTGACCTTCATCTGAAGCAAGATGCATTCGAATTGGCCGGTATTTGTCTGCAGGTTGAAGTCGGCCAGTACGCAATATTGATGGGACAAACGGGTTGCGGAAAAACTTCTCTACTGGAAGCAATTTGCGGCTTACGGCCGGTTTCTGGAGGCGAAATTTGGTTGGGTGATGACAATGTTACGCATTGGCCAATTCAGAATCGAAACATCGGTTACGTGCCGCAAGATGCAGTCCTTTTTCCAGGCATGCGAATTGATCGGCAAATCGATTTTCCACTAAGACTGCGCCGATCTAATCGTCAAACCTGCAAACAGAGGATCGGGCATCTGGGTGAATTGTTGGAAATCCAACACTTACTCAAGCGAACCCC
>JBDNHU010000600.1:0-4638 GCA_041688615.1 Mariniblastus sp.
AGCGTCACCGTGGCATAAGCGTCACCGTGGCATAAGCGTCACCGTGGTATAAGCGTCAGTACTAGTGTGACATTCAGATCTTACGCCCGAATAAAGTCGATGCTTTGCTTGATGCTTCCCAAAGGATTTGGAGATTGATCCTGTTCTACATGGCAATGAGCAACGCCAATTTCTTTTGCCCGATTCAATACTTTCTTCATGTCAATGGTTCCATCACCCAGTTCCTGGAACGCGTCTTGGGCAACGGTCCCTTCGTCAAAATTAGTAGCTGTACCCGCCTTCAAATCCTTCAAATGGATTTGACTAATGCGACCTGACAATCGTTGCATGGTTTCCAGTGGGTCCAAGCCGCCGATCTTCGCCCAGAAAACATCCAATTCAAACTTCATCAGATCCTTATCAAATTCGCTAACGAAAATTTCAAAGCCGGCCGTCTTCTCTTGACCCGTAGTGATCGGAGCGAATTCAAATGAATGATTGTGATAACACATTTGGATACCGGCCTTTTTCGCCAGATCTGCAGCCTTGTTCGAATTTTCCGCGATCTGTTTCATCTGGGTTTCGGTTTCGCGAAACCCTTTGGCGATATAACCAAAGACCAAATGCTTGACGCCACGTTTGTTGGCTTCTTCCAGAATGCGACTCACTTCCGGCACGTCCTGGTCACCCATGCGAACGATGGCTTCCCAGTTCATGAACCCGCTATTTACCTTCAAACCAAGATCTTTCGCAATTTCGAAAATTGGACCTTAATTCAAAATTGCACCCAATTCAATCTGACAATATCCGGCCTCGGCGATCGCCTTCAACGTTGTCGCTTTGTCAGCGTCCATTTGGTTACGAACCGTCCAAAGCTGTAATCCGAGATCGTCCACATAAGGAAGCATGTCCGCTTTCGCATCGGTGGCCGATTCAGCTAGTTCTTCCCCTATCAATACCAAGGGAACAACGATGCTGGAAAAAGCTGCAGTCGCCGTCGTTTTCAGGAAATCGCGGCGTTTCATTCAGCAAGCTCCATGGAACATTTCGAGAGCTTGTTAAAAGTGGCAGCAGCCAATCTTAATCAGGTCCTTCGCCCGATCATACCCGCAGTGATTCAGTTTCAAACCATCGATCGTTTCGATTGGCTAACCATTTTGCCCCAACGGCAGACGAACGTGCCGTGTACACCCAAATTTTCACCAGCGAAATTTCTTAAATCCCGGACGCTTATTGGGTAGGCGGCCATAATCGGCTTGCACTCCATCGGGGGACGTGGTCGGCTGATCAGCAAACAAGTCGTGAAACAACGCCGTAATCACATAATGATTTTCTAAGGGATCAGTTTCTGAAAACACTTCTTCCAAGAACACTTCACGATCCGTGATCCAAACCAATCGAGTTGGGCTATCGTAGAAACCAACGTGTGGTTTTTGGCTTGTGATCGTCTTGAAATCGGGCGACTGGAAGTAATAAACCATTCCCAGAACATAGTCCCCCCGCTCGGCCTTTTGGGTTCCCGAACTTCTCTTGCTAACTAGGTAATTCCAACCGAATCCATTGCCAATCCAAGCATACTGAGCACCACTGACATAGACACCTTCGACTTGCGTTTGCTTGGGCGGTAGAAAACTTTCGATTGGGTGCCAGTCATGATTCACTTCGCTTTGATCCCACCTCCCAAACCACTGTCCATCGAACCCACTGAACGCGTCTGCCTCTAGCGGTTGTCGTCCATTAAGCTGCCCAATCAATCGATCTTGGCTTACTTGGAACCTGGCAATACTGGTGCCATCAGCTAAAACCGTCTTTCCAGAAACCTGGCACTTCGCAATGGCATCACAAATCCGTTTTGCATAGGTTTCTCCGCTGGGTGATTTGGAAAGAATTCGTTCACGCAAAGTCTCCGCTTCTACGATCCCCAATTCAAATTTAGCATCTGCTAACTTCCAAGCTGACACTTCAACAGGAAACAGATCCCGAGTGTTTTCCACCTGAGCATGCGTGCTACGCTTGTCGATAAATAGGGAACCCAAAACCAATATCAAAATTATTGCAAGTTTAGATTTCATTCGTGTAATTCACTTTCAAGACTCAAGATCTAGTCATGAAGACTCGTCGATTTTCTTCAGAAAACATCGTCTAAAGCAAGCCCAGGCAGCTCTTTTAGTTTATCGCAAAAAATCTACGAAGGGGACGTCATTGGCACCTGAGAAAATCCGCACACTGGGCGAAGAATACCCTACAGAACGTGGGCAACCCTTGGCTCCCCACAACATTTCACCCCTGGACAAGTCACTTCAGCAAGGATTCACTTAGCAACGCCAACACTTGTCCAATCGCGACTATTAGGCTGCATTTATCAGGCTGCGATTGCCCCTTGCCGCAGTCAGGTTTTGCCTCAGCAAGCAACGACTGCTCATGCTGTTGTGGGGCGATTGGCTAAAATTTGGTGGCAGGCGTTGCCAAACGTGAAACGATTTAGAATGAGCTGTAGCGAATGCTATTCGGCAGCGATTTCTTAGGGGCTCCCGAACCGCTAGACGGTGCCGCAACATCTGGCGAAACGGCTGCTTTCGAAGTCGTGCCGCGGCTGCGGCTGCGGCCTCTTGTGCTGGCTGAGGTCGACCCGGACGAAGCACTAGTGCCTCTAACAGAAGACGATCCCGATCGACCATTGGCTTCTTCAATCGTGATGAAGCCGTCTTTATCAGCGTCTAACTTGTAATAGTCTTGAATCTTGCTTTCGTCCCATTCCTTCGAGTACTCGGCCATCGAAACTTGCCCGTCCTTATTGGCATCTTTGCTTGCCAGACTGGATGGCAATTCGGTAGGATCATTCTTGGGCTCGTCAAACGCGCCCTCCCAAGTAATTGCCCCTGGAATGATTGTCTTCTCTCGGCCCTGCCCACCTTCATCGGCGGCGGCTTTCCCATCGCCACTAGCGGGACTGGCTCCTCCACCATAGTGAATATACAACTCATTGTAGGAAAGCAATTTGTCATTGTCTGAATCGGCAGACTTTGGCGGACGACTTCGCATATTTTTCAACTCAATGTCGTCCAATTGGTTATCGCCACTCGCATCGTACTTTTTCAGCAAAGCCTGGACATAGGTTGCAGTTCGATCGCCCGCAGGCGCCGCTGACCGTAAAACCGTGGGGGTTCGCCGGGTCTCTCGCGTTCGCGACTCCGGACGGCTTGGACTTGCAGCCTCACCGGGCTTAGCTTCTGCTGCTTTTGGAGTAGCTTTTGAGCTACTAACATTGCGACGATTTGAGGAAGAGCCGCCTTTCGTTCGAGCCTGAAATCTTTCACACAATTCTACTTCGCTTAAGAATCCGTTCTTGTCCAAATCCGATTCATCGGGCGCGGGCGAACCCCAAGGAATCAATTTGATTTCTTCCGGGTCCAGCGTCTTGTCGGTGTTACGATCATACTGCTGCATGGTGGACCGCAGCTGAGTCAAAATTTCATTGCTGTATCGCTCTTCCAACGGACGACTATCTTGAAGCGCCGGATGAGTAGAAACGCCAAACTGCGGAATGGGAGACCTTGCAGGCAAGTCCACTTGAAAGCTGGGCACGCCCTGTTCGGCTGTGTCTGGGTCAATTCCCGAATCTTTGCCGTAACGCAAACGCCTCAGGTCTGCCTGCTTCACCATCGGACCTAAGGTTGAAAAAGAAACTGGCTTGTTCGGATCCAGCCCTACTCGCTGCAGAACTGCCGAAGACATGCCTGTTGCCTCGGCTGGTTCCAGACGGCCATTCTTGTTCGTGTCCAATGCCTCCAACTTCGCCAGCGAGTCATCCGCCGCCCTGCTGATTTCGGCGGCACGAGCCTCTGCCCTTCGATCATCACGATCGGATCGTCCACCTTGATCTTGGGGCGTCGAGTTGGCAGCCGGCTGAACCTGCCCTCGAACAGCAGGTGCTGCATTATTGGGACGACCGCGACCACCCGACTGAGCAAACGTGGGCGACGCCCAGACCAATAGCATTGTCAAAGAGAAAACCATAGCGGCAGCGGTCGTCTGTTTTGGGCCAAAGCTAATCAACTTGCCTGCTTGATAAATCATTTCAAACGTCCCAGATGCCTACTAAAGTTATCATTACCCCAGGTAATCATCGCCCCGAGAATACAAACGGGCGTTAACTACCACTGTTCTCGACTACCACTGTTCTCGACCACAACGGTTCTCGACTACCACTGTTCTCGAGAAAAGCCGTACTAAAACCAACCTAACGGCCCCAAGTTCCAACCGGCGGGATGTGGTTCTTTTGGTTTGCGGCTGTGGACTTAAGGAGTACCCGCCTCATTATAGCCTAATCAACCCTAAAGATTTCGAGAAGTTTCGTCCAAAGCATCCACCACGCCAAAGGTTCCTCAGTTTTGAGCGTGCGGCAGGCCAAGCACCGGAATATGGGCCTAACTTGTTGAAATTTGGCCGTTGATTGAATGCAAGATCGCTTGCTCTAACCACCGATTGCCTTGAAAATACGGCTCACAACCACTTTTGCCGATAAATCCCAAATGACCCCCATGTTCCGAAGCAAATAATTGCGTCGAAGCCGACCAGGATGCCCCCGCGGTGGTGTCGAAAGGAATTAAGGGATCGTCCTGCGAAGCAATGACTAGCGTCGGAACGTCTATTTCACCG
>JBDNHU010000601.1:0-1542 GCA_041688615.1 Mariniblastus sp.
GTTGATCGTCACCGGATAAAGTCTTGAAACTGCCCAGTTGTGCCATACCAATCACGATGGCCAAACCATTGACGAAGCCCAACATCACGGGTTGAGGCACCATGCGGATGAGTTTGCCCAAGCGCCCCATGCCGATCAGAATTTGCATGATTCCACACAAAATAACGGTTGGGAACAAATACTCAATGCCGTGGATGGCAACCAACGAAACGATGACAACTGCCATCGCGCCGGTAGCGCCCGAGATCATTCCAGGTCGACCACCGAATATCGCGGTTAATAAGCCTAGGAAGAATGCCGAATACAGCCCAATTAACGGGGACAGCCCCGCCACAAAAGCAAATGCGATCGCTTCGGGTACCAACGCTAAGGCGACGGTAAGTCCAGACAGGATATCATTTTTGATCGAACCAGAATTTTTACGAAAGTAATTCAGCATCGTTGTTCCAAGAGGCGGTTCGAGCTTTGCGGCGCGAACCACGAAAATTTTCGGTAGTACTACGGATGTGCATCCGTTCATTAAGCAGAAGCCCTTCAAGTGATCGCAATCGATCCGGGACAATCGTCTGGAATAGGTTTCTGCGTTCGACTGGGGTCCGCGGTAAGGTGAACTACGTGATTAGATGCAGTCAACTCGGTCCAGACTTTGCTAACTTTCCTGCAGATAGACCTGCGAGTATACTTCGCACCATCGTTGGGTCAACGGAACTTTGCGAAGAACAATCGGACAGAGGTTTGGATCAAGAGTCTATGTTTTTTGAACCAGTTTTTGGGAATTACTTGCCGTGGAGGGTCCTGCCTTTAAGCGGCACTGTGGTGAATAAGCTTGCCATTACAGGAATTTGAATCACACTTTTGCCCGCCAGCTTTCCGCTGGCCCTATTTAACGGTTAGCGTAAAAAAATGGACGCTATGTCGCGTTCGATCCCTGGGGGATACGTATCAACGCACCAATCGATGCCGATCGGTGCCGATCCAGACGCAGCGATGTTCATTTGCGAAAAACTGTGCACCGTCTGTGCCACCCGTTGGCAGATGGTGGTTGTCTGCGGGATCTTAGGCTGCGGTCCAACTTCACCTGTGTTCAACAACCACCAGCGTTCCGAAACGCTTATGAGTATCTTGCCGCCAATCGTTTCAGACTCTCGAAGTGGGCATCGATCAGGACACTGAGTTCGGGTTGGTAACCTCCGCCCATGATCCACACCAGCGGTGAGTCCTTGGTCTGGCAAAATTCGTAAATCAAATCGTCGCGTTGACCGACTCCGCGGGGTGTCAGTGCCAATCGACCAAAGCGGTCGCCAGCCAAGACATCAGCACCCGCATTGAGAAATACAATATCGGGGTTTAAGTCTGCCAGCATGGGTAGTACTTGCTGCTGCACGCAGGCTAGATAACTTGCATCGTCGGTAGCGTCGGGCAGTTCGATATCCAGATCGCCAATTTCTTTGCGAAAGGGATAGTTCTTCGCCCCGTGGACACTGATGGTCGTCAACCAGTTCAATTCCTGACCCAGTTTCGCGGTTCCGTTGCCTTGGTGAA
>JBDNHU010000602.1:0-8838 GCA_041688615.1 Mariniblastus sp.
AGGCTTCGTGAAATTGCGTGAGGCTTCGTGAAATGGCGTGAGGCTTCGTGAGATTGCCTGAGGCTTCGTGAAATTGCGTGAGGCTTTTTGGCTGGGTGCTTGAACTTGGCAGGTTTTTCGCTGGTGAGATCTTTTTGGCGTTATGGGCAGGTTCTTTACCTGGAAACCGCAGTGATCGCAGCCCAAGGGTCTTGTGGTGGTTCCCCATTGTGCACGATCTCCTGGCATATGCTGTCAGTTCATGCTGCCAGTTCTGTTGCCAAAAGCCACTTCATTACCGGGAGTCAGAATGCACTTTGGCAGTTAGCGTGCCTAGGCAGTTTGGCAAAAGTGCCGCGGACGAGAGTTTCGGGCACCGTAAGTTTCGCCGTCACAAAACCCATCGTCTTGCGGATGAGCGGTTTTATCAATTCTAATGGGATGGGAACGTAGAGGGTAAAACGATCCATGCCGATTGGGGATGGGTCTACTTGGTGGATTGGGCTGGACGGCTTTGAACGAGTCGTTGGAAGCGGAGCCATGATTCGAACCATCGATTTTTTCGACCGCATTTGGAATGGAAGCACAGAACGGTGAGCTCAAAACAGCCCAGCCTTGGTACTGCAATTTTTTGGTTTGTGATGGTCGCGACCGTTGGGCTGGCAGCGGATTTGATCAGTAAGACAGTAGTTTTTGCCGCCTATTGGCCGTACTATCAGCATCCCAATACTTGGCAGCCTTCAAGTGAACCGCACTGGTTGATCGATGGCATGCTGGGCTTTCAAACTTCGACCAACGGTGGTGCTCTGTTTGGCATGATGCAGGGCTACCAGTCGGTTTTCATTGTTCTAAGCCTAATGGCGCTGTTAGCGGTGGTAAGTTGGTTGTTCCTGTACGGAGCTTGGCGGGACCGTATTCTGTTGCTGTGCTTGGCCATGATCACCGCCGGCATCTTGGGCAATTTATATGACCGAATGGGTTTGTGGCACGAATTGAGAACGCCTGAAGTCTATCATTATCAGGTGCGAGATTGGATTCATTTTCGAATCCAGGGTGTGCCGTTTTTTGACCCATGGCCTAATTTTAACATTGCCGACGCTTTGTTAGTTTGTGGCGTTGGTGTGATGATGGTTCAAAATCTGTTTTTTGCACCAATTCCGCCAGAACAAGTCGATGCACCGGCTAATGCTTCCGATGGTGACGCCAACTAGCTTGGTTGGGTCGCGTTGGGCTGGTTGAGTCATGCTGAAGTCTAGCCAGTTGCCCGACTGGAAAGTTGCTTTGTCGCAAATAGCTGTTAGCCGTGTGTTTGCCTTCACATGATCGTGTGCCTGGGCTTGTTTTTCACCTGTTAGTATTCCCTTTTGTTTGTAGAAATTGTTGGCCGATTATGGACGCAGAGTTGCTTCGTCGCTGGGAAAAAATTTGGGAAGTTACGTGGGCAGGTGGAAAGAATACATTGAAGTATTTTCAACGCGAAGATATTGGTTACGAGCGTAAGAGTGATAAATCACCGGTAACCGTTGCTGATCGCGAAACCGAACAACTGATGCGTGGGATCATCCAGCAGATGTTTCCAGAAGATAGCGTGCTAGGTGAAGAATTCGGTAGCATTGACGGCACTAGCGGCTACCGATGGATCATGGACCCGATCGATGGAACCAAGGCGTTTATCGGAGGCGTTCCGCTTTATGGCACGATGTTGGGGTTGGAATGGGAGGGCCGCTGCATTGCAGGCGCTGTTGCGATCCCCGCGATTGGAGAAGGGATTTATGCGTGTGAAGGCCAAGGTGCATGGCACATTAAGGACGCCCATGTGCAACACTGCCATGTTTCCGAATCGGCAGTAAAAAATGGGGATCAGGCACTGCCGATTCGCGCCAAGGTGTCGTGTGTCGATTCTTTAGCCAATAGTATTTTGGCAGCGGCCGAACCGCGAACCTTTCAGCAGCGTGATGAACTTGCGACCTTGATGGAATTGGATAAGCGGGTTTACGTTTCCCGAAATTGGGGCGATTGTTACGGCTATTTGTTGGTTGCGACGGGGCGGGTCGAAGTGATGATTGACCCGATCATGAGTGTCTGGGATGCAGCGGCGGTTCAGCCAATTTTGACCGAGTCTGGTGGAACGTTTACCGACTGGAACGGCGAATCGACGATTTACAACAACGAAGGTTTGGCGACCAACGGTAAAGTGTTGGACGAAGTGCTGGCGATCACCAAAGCCGCAAAGCCTTATCAAGTTCGTGCCTAATGCTCCTGGGTAGCCAAGGTCTCTGTATGGACCTTGAAATTTAAACCCTTGAGGGGGCTTGGAAGGAATGTTTTTATGGTCGTTGCTGGGATCGATGTGAATTCACCGATTGGTTATTGTACCAATGTTCATGCTGGGAAAGATCTGCTGACGACTCAGGTCCAGTTGGATACGCACGCAACACAGGTGCAAGCGACCCTTGGCCAGCCCACGATGGGCATCGGCCTTTGGCTGTCGCAGAAAACGACGAACCAATTGGTTGAAGACACGGATCAGATGGAGCGTTTTGCGCATTGGTTGTCACAGCGAAAACTAGTTCCCTACACGGTGAATGGTTTTCCTTTTGGTGACTTTCATCAAGATGTGGTCAAGCATGCCGTTTATTTGCCAAAGTGGTCGGAAGACGCTCGATTTGATTACACAAAGAATCTAGCGATGTTGCTAACTTGTTTGCTGCAGCACAGCGGATGCGGCATCACTCATGGAACCATTTCGACGTTGCCGATCGGTTGGCCATCGGAAGATGATTCACAAGTTGTCGTTCAAGCCGCTTCTCAGTTTCTACGCCTTGTCGATTGCTTGTCATTACATGAAGCTGCGACCGGCTATCGCATCGAAGTGTGCATTGAGCCCGAACCTGGTTGCGTGCTGGGTGATATGCCAAGTTTAATCAAATTCTTCAATGATCACTTACTTGTGGGTGATCAACAGCAGCGATCGCGAGTCCAGCGCCACTTATCGGTTTGTTACGACATTTGTCACGCCGCAGTGATGAATGAAGACCCCGAGGCGAACTTGAACGCACTTAAAGCGAGTGGCATTGGTGTGGGGAAGGTTCAGGTCTCCAGTGCCATTGAGGTGGATTTTGATTCGCTGGATAGTCAACAGCAAGTGGCTGCGGTCCATCGTTTATCTTCGTTCGCTGAACCTCGCTATTTGCACCAAACATCCGTGTATCTGAAGGATCAGCCCCCCAAGTTCTTCGAAGATCTGCCGATCGCTCTAGCCGATTCTACCGTCGAGAAAAAGGGCCGCTGGGTAGTTCATTTTCACGTGCCCATTTGTGAAGCATCGGCTGGTGAGCTTGGCACGACGCAACAGCATATTTTTGATTTTATCCAAGCGGTGGAAAAAACGGGCGTAACGCCTCATCATTGGGAGGTCGAAACTTACGCATGGAATGTACTGCCTGACGACATGCACGCAGAATCGCTGGCGGCGGGCATTTCGAAGGAGGTCGCCGCCCTGAGAACTTGGCTGGGCCTTTAGCGGCAGACTACTAACTGTAGGCGTCTATTGCATGCAAGTTACGCCTTTAGGAAGAGAATCTGGTTGCCGATTCGTGAGTATCTGATCTACAATAGAACTAGGGGACAATCGTTTGCCATTACCTTCGGCTGCTTTTAGGTTGTGAACGAAGGGGCTGAAGATTTCAAGACACGTTTGGCTGCAGTCACCAAAGGCCGTTGCTTGCCAACGGGATTTATTGAGGGCGGGGTTTATTGAGGGCGGTTTGACCGGCAAAGGTTTTGTTGAATGTTTGATTGGTTACAAGTCATCTTGACGTTCGCTACGATGCTTTGGGCCGCCGTTTATTTGGCGCGTCTGTGGAGTGGCCATTTTTCTGCTACAGGGTCAGCAATGGGCTCTGGTGCGGCGGGCGGTGGTTCTTGTGGTAGCGGGACAGGCTGCGGTAGTTGCTCAAATAATTCGCAGGGAGCTGTTGCGTTAAAGAAAGTTCCCCTGGTTTCATTGGGGGCCAAGTTGTCCAATAACAAAGCCAATACGTAATTCGTAAGTTGGAAATCGGGACGCCTGTTTGTTGTAATCTCTTTTTCTGCGGCCGCCACGATCCCAGTTTTTTTGAAGCTAACTGCCAAGCCCACATTTAGGCAGGCATCTTGTTAGCGAATTGTTCCATCTGAATTGAAAAACTCTGAAGCCTGTTTCATGCCAAACGTTTCTCAAAGCCAATGTAGTTCTGAACTGGGTTTAGATGGCATGACTGAACAAGACTGGCAACGTGCTGGCTTTTCTCGAATGCACTTGCTGGTCAGTATGATGGTGTGCATTGTGCTTGCGTTGACATTCATCATTTGGATGGATCGTTCACCCAAAGTGCCTGCGGTGGCGGTTGCTTCTTATGTGGGGCGACAATCTTGTACCGCATGTCATCAGCAGCAGCATGATTCCTTCACATTGTCTCACCATCATCAAGCATTGGCCCCAGCGAACCAGGAATCGGTTTTAGCGAATTTTGATAATCAGACGCTGCAACATGACGGACTGACCAGTCGCTTTTATCGTGATGGTGAAAAATATAAAGTTCGGACCGAAGGAGTTGATGGTCGTTTGGCGGAATTCGAAGTGTTGTTCGTGCTGGCCTATCATCCGTTGCAACAATACATGGTTCGAATCGTAAACGATTTGCCACCGCCAAGTGTGAATTCAAGGCGGAACCAAGAGGATGTTTTATCGCCCCTGGCGGGTGAGGGCTTGTCGGCCTTGCAAGTGTTGCGTTTGTGCTGGGACGTTGATAACAAGCGTTGGTACTATTTGCGTCCAGAAGACGTGCCAGAGAAAATGGAGCCTGGCGATCCTTTACACTGGACCGGGGTGACGCAGCGTTGGAATACCAGTTGTGCTGCTTGCCACAGTACGAATCTAGAGAAAAATTTTGACCCGCTTGGAAATCGTTTTGCCACCACCTTTGCGGAGGTGGACGTTTCGTGTGAAGCGTGTCATGGACCAGCCAGCTTGCATGTTTCGATCGCTCAGAAACGTTGGTTTTCCTGGGACCCGAATCATGGCAAAGGAATCTTTGCATTAAAGTCGGCGTCAGCGAAGCAGCAAATAGATACTTGTGCGGGATGTCACAGCCGAAGACGACAGTTGAATGAAGATTTTCATCAGACGCGCGAGGTTCACGATCACTTGATCTATGAACCGATGCGACCAGAGACGTACTTTGTTGATGGACAGATCAAGGATGAAGATTACGTTTATGGTTCGTTCATCCAAAGCAAGATGCACTCTAAAGGGATTCGCTGCACTGATTGCCACGATCCGCACTCGGGAAAAACCTATTACCAAGACAATCAATTGTGCACTTCCTGCCACGCTCATCCGGCCGGAGTGTTTGATTCGGTGCAACACCATGGTCACAAGATGTTGGGTGAAGGTAGTAAGTGTGTTGATTGCCACATGCCTCATCGATATTACATGGAAGTTGATCCAAGGCGAGATCACAGTATCCGCGTGCCCCGCCCTGATCTAAGTGTCGCCTTGGGGGTGCCCAATGCTTGTACTGGCTGCCACCTGGAGTTGAAGAACGTTGCGCAACCGGTACGCTCCCAGTTAGTGCACTATCAAGATTGGCAGAAACTAGCCGACTCAGGCAACCAAGAGGTTCAGCAAGAGATCAGTCGTGTCGACGCTTGGGCTGATCAAGTGGTGGGTCAATGGAGAGCATTACGCGGAAAACCAATCACCGACCAACACTTTGGCGAAATCCTGCATGCGGTTCGCACGATCGATCCATTGCAAGCGGGTGCAGAAGCCAAGCAAGCTAAAGGTAGACTGATAAAGATAGCGACCGATGTTACGGCTTCTCCGATGTATCGAGTCACGTCACTGAGTGAGATGGTGGCGTGGCGAGACGGCAAGTCGTTGCAGACTTCGATTGACCTGTTGGAAGATGATGATGCTGAGGTCGTGTTTTTCGCGATTCAGCGGCTTGATAGTGAAATCAACCGCTGGTTAGAGTTTATGTCTTACGGGGCTTCGCCTGACCAGTGCCGCGCGCAAATTCAGCAATTAGTGGGTTATGTCGTTCCCTTGCTGAACCACAAGATTCGGTTGGTCCGAACTCAGGCCGCTTTGCTGGTGACAAATCTTCCCGCGGAAATTCGCGACGAAGGCTTGGGTGCCGAGGCACGGAATTTTGAGAAGTCGTTAAACGAATTGCTGAGCGTTCACTTGCTCAACGAAGAGCTTGCGGCCGTCGCGGACATCTATCAAACCTTAGGTCAGATTGAACGTGCCAAAGAGTATTATCAACTGGCAATCAAGCATCAGCCTAATTCGTATGGGGCGCGCACCAATTTGGCCGTTCTCATCGAACAGGAATTGCAAACGGCTTTGCAACGTTTCCGTCAAAATGGAAACGGAGTGCCGGCGGCAACGATGCAATCGCAACTGAAGGAACTCCGAGTTACGTTGGACCAACAAGCTTTGCAAGCTGCAGAATTTCGCGAGCAAGATTTTCAACTGCTGAACACCGAAGTGCAGAGGTCGGGTGATTTACCAACGGCCGGGGATGTCCACTATCGGTTCGCCATGGCGTCTTACTTGCGAGGCGATATTGAGAAAGCGAAAACGCATTTGCTGATCGCAAACCAGAAGGTTCCCAACACCGCTGCATATCTTCTGGCCTTGGCCACATTCTACAAGGCAGGTCAAGAGCCAGAAAAAGTAATTCAGCTTTGCCAGAAACTGCTTCGCCTAGATTCCGCACATCCAGGATACCTGGCTTTGTTAAAGGAAGCTCAGGGGCAGGTGCAGCAGTGACAGCCGGCCGAGATTGTGCCGGCCGAGATTGTGCCGGCCGAGATTGTGTTTGTGTGAGTCGAAAAAATAGCCAAGTCAATCGAAATAGCTAAGCCGACTATTTCGATGAACTTGGCTAAAAAGATCCAGGCAACCGATTTGAAATCGTTTCTACGAAATAATCGCTTTGGCCACGTCGCCCGAAACATCGGTCAGGCGGAAATCACGCCCGGCGTAACGATAGGTTAAGCGAGTATGGTCCAGCCCCAAAAGATGCAGCATGGTCGCGTGCCAATCGTGGGTACCGATTTTGTCTTCCACCGCTTGGAAGCCGTGTTCGTCGGTTGAACCGTAGCTGAAACCGCCTTTGACACCACCACCTGCCATCCAAGTCGTGTAGCCTCGATTGTTATGATCACGTCCTGAACCGTTCCGAGAACTTGGGGTTCGTCCGAATTCACCGCCCCAAACCACCAGTGTTTCCTCAAGCAAGCCACGCTGGGCCAAGTCCTGGAGTAGGGCTGCGATCGGTTGGTCGATCTGTTCGCATTGGGTGGGTAATTGGGTTTGGATGTTATTATGGTGGTCCCAGTTGCCATGCGATACTTCGATAAAGCGAACGCCAGCTTCGACAAACTTTCTTGCCAACAGACACTGCCTGCCAAAGTTCGCGGTTGGTCCTGAATCGGCGCCGTACATTTGCAAGGTCTCTTGACTTTCGTCGCTAATGTCCATCAATTCTGGCATCGAATCCTGCATCCGGAATGCCAGTTCGTATGATTCAATCACCCCATCAATTCCTGGATGGTTATGATTCTTTTGCTTTTGGTTTCGATTAAGAGATTGGATGAAGTCCAATTGCTTTCGCTGTTGGTCCTTGGACAAAACCGAATTGCCCATATCGGGAAGCCCGCCGGCGTTACTGCCGCCTTGGTTGCGGCGATTATTTCCGCCATTTCCGGTTCTAATTTTCGTGCCTTGATAGACGGCTGGCAAAAAAGCACTGCGATAAAAGGAACTATTGCCGTTGGGTGGATTCAACGAAACAAATCCCGGCAAGCTAGAATTTTCGGTCCCCAATCCGTAAAGGGTCCAAGCACCAATAGAAGGCCTGACGAACTGGAAGTTGCCCGTATGCATCAATGTTTGGGCAGTTGGGTGGTTGGGCGAATCTGAATGCATTCCACGCAGCAAACACAACTTGTCTGCCTGCTTTGCCAAGTTGGGGAACAATTCGGAAATCCAAAGTCCATTTTCACCGTGTTGCGAAAATTGGAACGGAGACTTTAAGAGCGTTCCGCCAAATTTTCCGCCTTTTCCGGTGTCTTTGGTTAGGGCTGGTTTATAGTCGAACGTGTCAACGTGAGATGGTGCTCCTTGCATGCTTAAGAAAATCACACGCTTGGCTTTCGCCGGGAAATGCGGTTGCTTGGGCGAAAGTGGATTCTCCTGGTCTGGCTTCGTACGATACCGTGAATTGGCTTCCAATTGATTTTGCATCGTACTAAGCCCAGCAAAAGCCAAAAAGCCAAAGCCCGCTGAGACTGATTGTAATAGACTGCGCCGACTGAATCCTGCCCCGACGCCCGTTGGCTGTGGAAAATTCGTATTCATACTTTAGTTCCCTGAGCTGTTTGGTGATTGAATATTCGAAAGGGAAAATCGGTGGGTTGCTCGTGGCTGGACCATTGATTGGCCAGTCCTAGTTGCGGTAACGGAATTCTGCCGAAGCAAGTACCGATTGACAAAATACTCCAAGAGCCTTCAGCTGAGATTGCTGGTCAAGCAAACCGTCTTGAACCGTAGCCGCTGAGGTTCGGTTGTTCGCTCTTCGATTCCGAGCATTCTTCTTAGCCTCGTCTGTTTTGGCTCTTTCTGTGGATAGTTGACTAGCGAAATCATTGGCCATCTCTTGGATGAATGACTTCGCCATCTGAACTTCTTCAGAGCTTGCGGGTCGGCTATAAGCCGATTTGTAGATCATTGAAATCTGCGTTTCAACCGCCGAATGCGACTCGGTTGCCTGTTTGGCCATTGCCAACGCATTTTCCATCATG
>JBDNHU010000603.1:0-8229 GCA_041688615.1 Mariniblastus sp.
TCCGATTCAGTGGTCACCTACTGCGGAAATTTCAAAGGCGGGATTCGCGACCGAAAGTGCGAGCGTCGCCCAGCGTGGTGCTAATTCTTGGTTGTTCGTTTCGATTTTGCTATTTTTGGCCGTGGTCGCCGTCATCGTTGGATTGGTGCTTTACCAGCTGGTGCAAACAAAGGCACCCGAAGATTCTCAGGCACCTGAAAGGTCACCCACGGAAGTGCTTGACCCCTTTGCTTAGCTTGACCCCTTTGCTTAGCCTGACTCCTTTGCTTAGCTTGACTCCTTTGCTTAGCTTGACCTTGGTCGACCGCTGGTTGAGGTAGCGATCGATTGGCGGTTGGTTCTTCTAGGAGTGATGGTAGAATAGTCTACAAGCAAGACTTCAAAACGTTAGAAGCGATGAAACCTAGCTCGGAAAGCGAGCGGCAGAAGAAGACTTACCGCAATCTAAGCTTGCAGTGCAAACTTGCAGTGCAAACGAAGGAAGGCAATGTCCACTTGCTTGCGCAGCTTTTTATGGCTGCCGCGCGACTGAGCGTCTGGTGCCATTGAAGAAGTCGGAAGCTGGGGCTGGAATTAATATCAAAACAAAGATGAGGATGATTTTATGAAGAACAACTTTCAATCAATGGTTCTAGCAGGGCTGTTTGCCGCCGGTTTACCACTTGGTTTTGCCGAAAATTCGCATGCCACTACGATGCAGGAAGCCGGTCAAGAAGTCACCCAAGAGGCCAATCCCGAAGAGGCCAAGCCAGACACGACCGACGAGAAGGAAGAAGTCAAGCCCGAAGAATTGGTTGATGTGGTTTTGGCCGAAGGACGGATCGACTTGAAAGTCCCAAAGGCTTGGGAAAAGAAGAAGCCAAAATTCAACATTGTGGAGGCAGAATTCGCTCCTAAGCCAGTGAAGGCCAAGACGGATGTTGCACGTTTGACAGTGATGGCTTCGGGCGGATCGATCGAACAAAATGTGGACCGTTGGATCGGCCAGTTTTCCCAAGCAGATGATTCAGCGACGTCGGAACACACCAAGCAGAAGAAGGAAAAAGTGAACGGCATGACGGTTCACTTGGTCGACATTACAGGTACTTACGCTGATTCGGCTGGCCCGTTTGCCGGCAATTCAGTCCAGCGAGAAGATTACCGGATGATCGCCGCCGTGGTGGAGACCAAGATCGCTGGGAATTACTTCTTTAAGATGTATGGACCCAAAGAAACGGTTAACGAAAACGAGAAGCGATTCTTGCAGATGATCAAAAGCATCAAGATCAGCCTGTAGTGATTTTGGATCGGACATCGGATAACTGTGCGCGAACACGCTTACGTGGTGGGTTGGGCACCGCGTGGTGAATCGACGTTGATTTAAAATCAGCCAAGTTCCGCCGTTGTTGTGGCCACTTTTCCGCGTTTCGACTTGGAACTTTTGGGTTAGATTTTGTTCAGCAGCAACGACTCTCGTTGGAAGGCTAGGGCAGGGCAGTTCTGGATAGTGCGGGGCGAGTGTGATTGCCGGCGGATGCAGTGAAAGAAGATTGTCGAGTACCGGATTCGGATGAAGGCGATGCACGCTTTCCTCGAGTCAAGTTAGTTGCTGCCCGTTGGTTTGCTTGGTTTCGGCTTCATGATTTCAGATGATCCTGGTTGGGATTGTCTGCGGAGTTTAGACTGATGTGGGGCGTGCTTGATCATTAGAGAAAGTCGATAGTGAAGAAAATAGCGGCAGTTTCTGGAGTGTACTTGATGCAGTTCAACCGTTTTTGCCTTTGTGTTCTAGCGATCGTCTGCTTGTCTGTGGTAAGTCGCGGCGTGGTGGCTCAAGATTGGCCCCAATGGCTGGGGGAAAATCGTAGTGGTGTGTTCTCCTCCGAGGGCCTAGTTGATAAGTTCCAGGACGGGCAGTTGCCGGTCGTTTGGCGGATTCCGGTCAAGATGGGATATACCGGGCCAGCGGTTGCCAATGGCAAAGTCTATCTGATGGACTGGGAACATACTGCCCAGCAAAGAGCAGCTAAGGAGCCAGGCATTGAACGGGTTCTATGTTTCAATGAAGCCGATGGTTCGTTGCTATGGGAAAAGTCTTACCCGCAGATTTACAAAATCAGCTACCCGTTTGGACCACGTACCACTTGTACGGTGGAAGGCGATCGAGTCTATGCACTTGGAGCGATGGGGAATCTGTGGTGTCTTAGCGCCAGCGATGGATCAGAAATTTGGAGCCAAAATTTACTGGAAGGCCTGGCCAAAGAGGCGCCGTTTTGGGGATACTCGGCACATCCGTTGATCGATGGAAAGCAATTGATTTGCACAGTGGGCGGCGACGGAAACGCTTTAGTGTCATTTGACAAGATGACAGGCACAATCCTTTGGAAGGCAGGGACGGTTAAGGAAATCGGCTATGCTCCGCCGGTAATATACGAAGCCGAGGGCAAGCGTCAACTTATTTTCTGGCACGACTTTGGCTTGATGTCGGTGGATCCTTCGGACGGAAAGACCTTGTGGAACACCAAATTCGCAGATCCATCCAAGGCTCAGGGGCCTGCGGTCACGATCGGAACCCCTCAGATTTTTGAAGATAAGTTGATTGTTAGCGATTTTTATAGCGGCAGTTTGGTGCTGGACTTGAAGCCAACGGCCGAAGGTAAGGAACCTTCCGTGGTTTGGGTTGACAATCCTGAGGACCAGGAACATGCCCAGGGTTTGAACGCTTTGATGGCGACACCGTTTGTCAGTGAGGGATTCGTTTACGGCGTTTCGGGTATGGGAGAAATGCGTTGTTTGGATTTGGCTACCGGTTCGATCAAGTGGCGATCGTTTGAACCGCAGGAGGGCGAGAAGGCCTTATTTGCGACCACTTTTATTGTTAGTGACGGTCAACATTACTGGTTGTTCAACGATCAGGGTGAATTGATATTGGCAAACCTAACACCAGAGGGATACCAGCAACTGGGTCGCCAAAAAGTGTTGCAGCCACTAAGTCGGGCTCGAGGACGCATGGTGGTTTGGTCGCATCCGGCATTTGCCAAGGGAATGATGTTCGCCAGAAACGATGAGGAGATGGTGTGTATTGATTTGCGAGCGGCAGCGAAGTTGGCTGCGCCAGCTAAGCGTTCGAATTCCTCGTCAGACGAATAAACGGTCAATCGTGAAACGGCAGCCGATATTGCACAGAACGCAGGCAGTGAAGTGCAATGCAGTGAAGTGCAATGCAGTGAGGTGGTGTGCTGGAAATAGCGCGAAGTAAATAGCGAGATTTTCCCGCTGCAAGTTTCGAAGTTGGGGCCTACCTAGAGAAGATCGCGGAAAGAAGATCGCGGAAAGAAGATCGCGGAAAGAAGATCGCGGAAAGAAGATCGCGGCCAAAGTCCGAATCAATCGGTGGCGGAATTAACTGGGGTCGGATTTTCGATGTTTTTCCAAGGTAACCAAGTTCCCAAGATCGTTGTAATCGACAACGTCCATGTAGTGCCGCATCAGCATGAGTCCTCGACCGCTGGTGTTGGTCAGATTCTCTTCCGCCGTAGGGTCGGGAATGTCTTCCAGGCGAAAGCCAGGGCCTTCGTCTGAAATTTGTATTCGAAAAATTTGGCCATTGATCCAACACTTCAGATTAACGCACTTGGTGTTGTCGTTGTCGTTGCCATGCTTGATCGCGTTCATAAACGCTTCTTCCAGGCATAAGTGAGTGTCCAATTGTTCCTTTTTGGACCAGCCAGATCGCTCCAATTCCGCAACGATATCGCGGATCAGCAATGCAGCTAATTCAGCTTTGCTGCATATTTGCTTCTCGATCGTCCAGTTCCAATCGGGTGAAGGCATTGGCAAACTACGAAAAGTTAGAGGTGAAAAGCGTCATTTGCGGCGCTCATGTGCCGCCAGCAATACTTGCCAATTAACGGTTCTTGGGACTTGGATTGGAATAACAGTCGCAGCAAAGGCTATAAGCGGCGCCTTGGACGTCGCTGGTTAACCGAAATTTGAACTGTATCTGTAATCGTGTTAGAGCAAGTTTGGGCTGAAAAGCACCGCTAGTCAACCCAAATGCTACCTTTAAACTGGACAAAACAGCCCAAGCCAACCGTCGGTGTGGCTTCCCAGGATCGACCCGCTCTTGCAAGTTCGGGTCCATCAAAGTCGTCCAGGGCGTGGGCAGGGATCCCGTCAACCGATCCTTAGCTGGGCCTAGCGGTTCTAGAATAAATCGCGTTTGGATTCAAGCATTGTCGAGGGCCAAGTTCTAAACCAAGAAGATTCATTGCTTGGTCCAGTGAGGCCTTACCTGAATTAGTCAGCGACCCAACGACCCAGCGACCCTGGGCCAATTAAGTATCATTCGATCTTTTACTTCTTGCTTTCGCGAACCACGTATTCGCCCGCAGGTCCCGCCCATTGATCAGGAATCGAAAGCATGCGATTCGCATTCTTGAATCCGTCTTCTACGCCTGCTTTTTCGTCGATCGCATTGTAAGTCATCCAGATAGCGGCTGCTCGTGACGCTGCGCCACAATGCAACATGACAGGTTTTTCACTGCTTTGGCTTAACATTCCACGAATCTTGGTCAATGCTTCGTCGGTCATGTCTTCTGGGGCCGCCATCGGAATGCTGAAGAATTCCATGCCAGCGGCTTCTACTGCAGCCTTTTCATCCCAATCGATTTCTCCTTCGCCGCGAACTGAAATCACTCGAGTGATTCCGGCATCTTTTAACGCTTGCATGTCGTCTGCCGCCGGTTGGCCTGCAATATAGATGTCGTTGTGTTTGAAAACAGGCTTGGTCGAGCCTAGTTCAACTTTGTCGTAACCAGGAGGTACGGCCATGCTCGAGCTGTCGAATGAGGCAGGTGGGGTGACTGCAACATCTTCTTCAATCTTAGTTTCGCCACATCCTGAAAGCAGAGATGCAAAACCTAGACTTGCACTTAGCATTGCCACTTGAAGATTGAAACGATTTTGTTTTTGACGCATTTTGCACTTCCTCTTATTTGTTATTTAATCTCAGCCAAAAAACTCAGCACAATGGCTATGAGGATTAAGCTGATGAACTTGACAGGGTTTGGCCGGGTGTCGCCCCGACCTACAGAATTATAATGGTTTGGCGCGACGATTTCAGCAGGGGCCCCGCTGTTTGTGAAATCCCTCGGATTTGAGGCCCCAATCCTGCGTCAGGCCCCAATCCTGCGTCAGGCCCCAATCGGGTCTTGGGCAATCTAGCCAGGCAAACGATAATCAAACTTAAGTGCTGGCGAAAAGTTGCCAGCAAAGAATTAAGGCATTTTGGGGGAACAGGTACCGCTGGTTCCAGGGGTCATAGGTTGGTCCAGCATTTTCTGATCGTAGAAATCTGTCGGGATCAGGTTCCTTGGATGCCTAATTCTTCGGCGTGGTCTTTCAAGGCCTGCACGATCCACTGGAACAATTGTTCGGTCGAAATTCCCAGTAGGTCACAGCCCGTTTGAATTTCGCGGCGATCCACTTTTGCTGCAAACTTCTTATCTTTTAGCTTCTTGAGAATACTCTTGATTTCCAGGCTGGCGATTCCGCGTGGCCGCACATAACAACATGCACAAACGAAACCCGTAGCCTCATCGGCAGCCAGCAAGGCTTTGGCCAACCCCGAATCGGCGGGCACACCCCACTTGGTGTAGTGAGCGGCAACAGCATCCGCGATCGCGGGTTCATGATTTTCGTGAAGCCAGGCGACAATCTTGTGAGGATGTTCGTCTGGCCATTGTTCGTAGTCCGCATCGTGCATCAAACCCGTGATTGCAAAGACGGTTTCGTCTTCGGGCGAAAATTCTTTTGCCAGTTGTCGCATTGAAAGTTCGACGGCCCGAGCATGGCGTCGTAGGGGAGTGCCCAGCGTCCAAGATTCCAAGTGCAATTTAGCGTCTTCCAATGATAGCTTGTTTGGGATGGGCACAGTAGGGATTCCGATAATCTTAAAGACATTGAATTGAATTAACGAAGTCGCGGTGCGGGCATCGGTTTCATTTTAGTGAAGCGAATTTCAACGTGCATGGCTAAGGCAAGCTTGTGGAGCCAACGAAAACGCCAGGTACATTTGCATGCATCGGTTGCAGTTAGTGGCCGCAATTTTTTCTAGCCCTTTGTTTCACCAAGTAGTTTTGCTGCGTCTCTGGCAAAGTAGGTCAAGATGCCGTCAGCCCCTGCTCGCTTAAACGCGACAAGGCTTTCGATCATGACCGCCGGTCCGTCGAGCCAGCCATTTTGGGCGGCTGCCGACAGCATTGCGTACTCGCCTGACACCTGATACGCAAACGTCGGGACTTTGAATTGCGATTTGATTTTCGAGACGATATCCAGGTAGGGCATGCCGGGTTTAATCATCACCATGTCGGCACCCTCTTGAATATCAAGTGCCACTTCACGAAGGGCTTCGTCGCTGTTGGCGGGATCCATTTGGTAGGTCTTCTTGTCCCCTGAACCAAGATTTCCCGAACTGCCGACGGCGTCGCGAAAGGGTCCGTAGAAAGCAGAGGCGTACTTAGCGGCATAGGCCATGATGCTAACATCGATAAAGCCGGCAGCGTCCAGGGCTTGGCGAATCATTCCGATTCTTCCGTCCATCATGTCTGACGGCGCAATGATGTCACAGCCTGCCTGGGCTTGGACTACCGCTTGCTGGCACAGCATGTCAACGGTCTGATCGTTGACGACATAGCCGTCGCGAACCAAGCCATCTTGGCCGTGGCTGGAATAGGGGTCCAGTGCCACATCGCACAGAATACCCACCTCAGGAAATGCGGCTTTGATCTGCGACGTGGCTTGATTGATCAGGTTGTTTGGGTTTAACGCTTCTTCGGCTTCGGGAGTTTTAAGATCGGTTGGAGTTGCTGGGAATAACGCGATGACCCGAATTCCCAAATCGATCGCAATTTGGACTTCTTGGTTTAACTTGGAAAGCGGGATTCGTTGGACGCCAGGCATGCTGGGAATTGCTTGGTACTGATCGGCGTGGGTCACGAAAACAGGCCAGATCAAATCAGCTGGGGTAACATGATGCTCGCGAATCAGATCACGCATCCACGGCCAGCGACGTAAGCGGCGGGGGCGATACTGAGGGTACTGGCTCATCAGGTCCTGCTTTCAAAAAAAAACCGCGTTCGGATTCATATCAAAACGCGGTCACGGGTTCTTGGTGAACCCGAAATGGGCTAAGAATCAGTCTTCAAAATTAACGTCGCGACGCGTGTGTGACTGGTTCGTATTTGTGGTCGCGTTTCTTGACGACCGAACCTTTGATGATTTTGGAGGGACTGGGGTCTGCGCCTCGGCTACCAGGATTCACCTTGTTGATCTGTGCTAGAACATCCATCCCTTGGATGATCCGGCCAAAAGCAGTGTGCTTCCCGTCTAAGTGGGGCGTTGCCAGAAAGGTTAAAAAGAATTGGCTTCCCCCAGTGTTGCGCCCGGCGTGGGCCATGCTTAACGTTCCGGAGAAATGTTTGCGATAATCGGCACGGTAGCATTCGCAATCGATTTCATAGCCGGGCCCGCCACTGCCTGTCCCCTTGGGGCATCCGCCTTGGGCCATAAACTGTGGTAGAACCCGGTGGAATGTTAGTCCATCGTAGTAGCCTTTTTCGATCAGGTTAACGAAGTTAGCTACCGCGTTGGGAGCTTGATCTTCGTACAGTTGGATAACGATATCGCCTGCGGTGGTTTCCAGTTTCACTTGTGGCAAGTCGTTCTTCTCTGACTCGGCTTTGCGAATCACTTGTTCGGCGGTCCAGTTCTCGACCATTTGAGGCAATTTCATAACGGCGTCTTGCATGAACGAAACTTCCACGCGGTCGCCATCGGCTTTGATCTTTGCCAGCAGTTGGGTCGCAGCGTCAAAGTGATCCGACCCGTAAGCCGCCATCAAGGCAAACTGGTAAACCATTTTGTCTTCAACTTTATGATCGACCAACGGCTTTAGCAGACGGTAAGCACGATCGTAAGAGTCTTCGCTTAAGGCGATCTGAGCCAGATCGTTCATCGCGTTAACTAGCTTTTTGTCAAGTTCGCCTTCTGGGGTTGCCGCTTTGATCAGTTCGGGTTCGATCAGCAAGCGAGTGGCCTGCACTTCGTTCAATTTTTCATCGTATTGCTTTTTAAGATCGCCGAACTCCAGTGAATTGGGGCTATTTCGCAATTTGCCAATCACTTCTTTGAGGGCCGCAAATTGCGAATCCCATTTTCCGATCATTGCGGCAGGGTCATCTTGAGCGA
>JBDNHU010000604.1:0-4157 GCA_041688615.1 Mariniblastus sp.
ACCAACGTTCCCCGATTGACCAGCGTATCTTTTAACGCTTCGGCATCCTGACCTTTCAAATCACTGGTCGTGATCACGGACCATCCAAGGATCCAGAGTAACGCAAGAAAGTTCTTCATAATGTTTTATTCCAAAACAGTTCTTTGCAACGCATGCAACTCATTTAAATCGCCAAGAACAGTCGACGCCCACGACGAATACCCGCCTATCAGTTTAACACAATTGCCGTTCTCAAACTGCGGTCATTGATCTTTCTGAGTGTAAACGAAATTGATGGCAAGCCAGAGACAAGCCCCGTCCCGCTGGTCACCATTTCATCATTGGATTCAAAGTTTGCCTTGCACGTGACCGCTGTTCTATCGGGTGACGGCATCTTCGATGAACGGGGTTGGATTCTCCGCCTGTATCGACAATTCAACCACCTAGCTTTTCATCGCCTCCCCCTTGGACTAACCTCTTTAGTTCGGAAGTTGACTGGGTTTTACAAACACGGGCCTTCAATCACATGAACGCTTAACTTAACCGATAGGGTGCTTGGAAATGTTGGATCGCTTACTGGTATGTTTTGTAGCCTGGGCGTTGTTGAGTGTGGCAAGCGAATGTTCGTCTGCCCAAGAACCCAAGATTGGCGGAACCGCCCGACTGGAATCCTGGAAAGTCAACCGAGCGATGGCGGTAGCGTCACCCTATCGCAATCTCCAATGGCAATCGCTGGGCCCAAAATTTGCCGGCGGTCGCATCGAATCCATCAAGACCCCCAAAGGCGATTTGGGAACCATCTATGCGGGCGTGGGTGCCGGCGGCGTATGGAAGTCTTCCAATGGCGGTCTGACTTGGAAACCTATTTTCAGTCAGCAATCCACGTTCGCGATTGGCGATTTGGCGATTGCCGATCGTGATCCGAATGTGCTTTGGGTGGGGACGGGCGAGTGTCATCTGTCGGGTAGCTCTTACCCAGGCAATGGTGTCTTCAAATCTATTGATGGCGGCGAACATTGGCAACACATGGGCCTGGAAAACAGCGATCATATCGGTAAGGTCGTCATTGATCCAAACGACGAAAATATTGTTTACGTGGCGGCGATGGGAAATTCCAACCCAAATAGCCAACGCGGCGTCTACAAGACAATCGATGGCGGTCAGTCGTTTAAGCAAGTCCTGTTTGAACAGGGCCAAGTCGCATTCGTTGATTTGGTGATCGATCCGACTAATCCCAATCGCTTGTATGCATCGGCTTGGGATCGTTCAGGAGGTCAAAACAGCGGCGTTTTCCGCAGCGACGATCAAGGTGAAACTTGGAAACGCTTGGCCGGCGGTTTGCTGGACAAGGATGTTGACCGGGTCGCCATTGATGTTTCAACGTCCAAGCCTGGCGTAATTTATGCCTTGATGGTAGACCGATCGTCTCCCGAACTGGCCCGGCGCCGAAATGCGTCGATCCTGTTTCGTTCGGATGATGCAGGCGAATCCTGGAAACGAACTCATGACGGCTATGTGCCCACTTATGTTGGCTGGGACTTTTGTGATGTTCGAGTCGCCCCGGATGATGAAAATCGAATCTACGTGGGCGGACTCAGGTTGATCATTTCACAAGACGGCGGCAAAACGTTCTTGGGTGAAGGGGGGTTTGCGACCCACCAACGGACCGATCAAGTCTTCCGCTTGCATCCTCACCGAGGGGTCGGGATGCACTTGGACGTGCACGACATTTGGATCGATCCTCAACACCCCGAACGCGTCATGCTTGGCAACGACGGCGGACTGTATGTTTCTACCGACCGAGGCGAAACTTGGCTACACCTGAATAGTTTACCCATTGCCGAATTCTACAGAATCCACTTAGATCATTGGAAACCCTTCCACATTTGGGGTGGCACTCAGGATAACGCCTCGTTCGAAGGCCCTTCCACCGCCGTAAACAAAGATGGCGAAGACGATCAGTGGAAACAAGTTTTCCTAGATCCATGGTCCGGTGGCGATGGATTTTCGACTTTCCCCGATCCTCATGATCCGATGGTAACCTACTATACGCAACAAAATGGTGACCTAAAACGCAGCCGCCTGGGGCGTTTGCGACCCATCAAATCGATTAAACCTGAAGCGGGCGAATCATCGTTACGTTTTGCCTGGGACACTCCGTTTTTCGCCTCAAGCGATCAACCCGATCCACAACCAGGTAAAACGGTCCTGTTTTGCGCAGCACAGCGAGTTCTTCAATCAACGGACAGCGGAGATCATTGGACCCCGATCAGTGCCGACCTTTCCAAGAATGGACTGTTGGCTCTTGCCCAATCTTCGATAGATCCTAAACGCATGGCAGCAGGGGGCGGAAACGGAGAAGTGTTTCTAACCGATGACGGTGGCGCCAACTGGCAAAAGGCCGGCGACGGACTGCCCGATCGAACGATTCGCGATATCGTACTGTCCGTTCACAACCTGGAACAGGTGTACGTGGTTCTATCAGGAAGTCGCATGTCCGATTGCTCTACCTATGTTTACCGATCCGACGATTTTGGAAAAACCTGGAATTCGATTGCCAACAACTTGCCACCCGAATCTGCAAACGCGTTGGCAGAAGATCCTCAAACCCAAGGCCTTATCTTTTTGGGAACTGACCTGGGCGTTTACGTTTCCACTGACGGCGGTAAAGCATGGGATTCCCTGTGCACCACAATGCCTACCGCACCGGTCGTTGATCTGGCGGTGCATGGCCCAGACGCAGCGTTAGTAGCTGCAACACACGGCCTGAGCATTTTCCTGCTGCCCATCAAAGAAATTCGGGAACGCGTAAAGAAATAAAAACCTACAGATTTATCATCAGGATCCAGCAGTGCCTGGCGATTAAGAAACAAAAAAGCGACGATCGGTCAGTTTTAGCTGACCGGCCGTCGCTTTTTCAAATTCAATTCCCCAACACTTCGCCGCATTATCGCCTAACGATCAATCTTGGCTAACTTCCATTTCGTCATCCACCAACGGCGAACTTCTATTGACCTGCCAATGGTTGACGATCGCGGGGAAGATTACCTAGCGAGCAACGATTTCTTTTCGTCCCAAAATTCATCGACATTGCCCTTGGTAACTTTTCTAGGCGGGATGTCAACATACTTCCCTTTGGGAATCATGTCCGAATTGCCTTCGACCAAAGCGGTAAGAATTTTGACCGACTGGTAACCGTACTGATAAGGATCTTGAACGATGGTACCGATGACGTGCCCGTCTTTGATACCTTGCAAAGTCTTATTGTTTTCGTCGAAACCAATGATCGCGATTTGGCCAAGTTTGCCTCGCTTTTCAACGGCTTTGATAATTTCCGGCGGGTTGTATTCAAACAAACCAACCATCGCTGCGATATCATTATACTTTGACAACGCGTCTTCAGCCTTGCTAAGCGCGACGTCATTCTTTCCCTGGTCCAAAAAAGTACCCACAATTTCGTACTTATCATTCTTTAATTCGTCGTCCACTTCAGAAAAGTTTTCGCCCAACTTTTCAACGCCCATCAACACATCGATCACGCCCTGGCGACGCAGTTTCGAATTATCTTGTTCCAAACGCCCGATGAAGATCGCAACTTTGCCGCCGTCCGGGATCGCCTACTTGACCAATTCACCGGCCATGCGCCCAGCCACATAATTGTCCATACCGATGTAACAAAGGCGATCAGAATTTGGCGAATCAGAATCGTGAGTTATCAAAGGAATCTTAGCCGCCCACTTGTTCAATTGGGGAACTTGATCGTCAGCGCTTAACGGACTGATCGCCAAACCTTGGATGCCGGTGGCCAACAAATCTTCAACATCTTGCTTCTGTCGATTGGCGGTCGCAGGATCTGGAAACCGAATTTTCACCTCGACTTCGCGTGAATCATTACTCAAATCATTCGCTGCATCTTCACAACCCGCTTTGGCAATGTTCCAAAAGTTGGCAATCTGATTCGTGACAAAGGCAACCTTGATCGTCTTTCGCTCGGTGGGAACGGTCGACTTTTCAGTCCCCGCTTCGTCGGAATCCGAACCCGTTCCCGAAGCAAGTCCACCGCTGGCAATTCCGACCAAAGACAGCAAAGCAATGATAAAGAGAAAATGGATCGCATTGCTGCGGAACTGGACCCACGGATGATTGGCCGACATTCTTCACTCCTAGTGCAAACGTTA
>JBDNHU010000605.1:0-9085 GCA_041688615.1 Mariniblastus sp.
CCTGACAGATGCCAGCAGACAAAAATCCGATAACGGCGATAGTCGCAAGTAAGAAATTCATGTGCCGATTCCCTTTCGGAGAATTCTGAGGTAACGCTTAGCTGACAGCACAACTGACGTGGCAAGGTTGCGACGAATCGGAACGATTTGTTCGGCGTGCACCATCTAGGGTAGAAATCTGGACATCGAGTGTACTGGATTTTTGGCCGGGGAGCTTCCAGCCGTTGTTCGCGTGCGGCGAGCTGCGCAAGAGTAAAACTCGCTTGCCCGAGAAATTTTTCCTATACATTAGCGACGTTCCCGGGTGAAACCGAAGCATTTTAGCATTTTTCAAAAGCTATGCAATTGCGATCGGTATGAGCTGGCTGGCCTTCTGAAACGGGGCTGTCACGTTTCTTTCCCTCCGGGCAAGTTGAGACGAAGTTCTGTAAAAAAAAATTGGATTATCTTTGGCAAACTATATTTTGGACGGAATCAGTGTTGTAGAATCCGGGTTTTCGCGACCGGTAGCTGTCGAGAATCATCACAACGATTCAGGTTCCGTTGCCGAAAAAAAAGGTCATTCCTTGTTTCTTGAGCCTGGAGATTAAACATGCGATGTCACATCAAGCCCTTTCAACGGGTCAGTTTCCTTTCTTTCGCGCTGCTGTTTCTAACGTTGGTAACGTTGGTTCAGCCCGCCGTTTCGCTGGCTTTTCAGTTACCCAAACGCCAGCAGGATCGATCTCAATCCAAAGAACGCCCGAAATTGAATGGTCAGGAGTCTGCTAAAGGAAAGGCGACCCAAGAACAGCAATCAGGAAAGAATGGCCCACCGAACAAGAAAGAATTTGATCCTCAGAAGCTGATCAATAATCGTAATACGATCTTTCAAATGGTGCAAAGCGGTGTGCCGACCAATTCCAGAGTCAATGGTCTGGTTCGATTGTTGCCAGAAGACCAACGTATGAAGTTTCGGATAGCCGCGAAAGGCAAAGGTGACGGTACGTGCGTGATCACGTCCGAGGTTATTTCAATGCCTCCGCCGAAAATCACAGAAGGCACGCCAAGCGAAAATGGCGACTTCATCTGCACCCCAATTACAGTGGAAGAAACGGTTTCCAATAAAGAAATTTACATCCTGGGGAATCTGAACAAGCTCTATCCCGGAATGGTTTTGGACGCCAACCAGTTAACTCAAGGTCAATACGTTGACATTCAGGACAAACGCAATCCGTTTTCGCTGGTTTATGCCAACGGTCCAACGCTGAACGGAAAGTCCTTTGTCAAAGTAGACCGACCTGCGTTCGATACCGTCAACGCTGCCCATAACCGGTTGTTGAAACAAGGGATCACGGGCAAAACACCTGCAAATATGACTTACGATGTTGAAAGGGTTTACTCGCTAGAACATTTGAATTTGAAGATCGGAGCGAATGTCAATTACGCCGCTGCCAGTGTCTCGAGCCAATTCAATATTGATTGGGCGCAGGAAAAATCACGATTGTTGATAACGTTTAAACAGATTTTCTACGAACTCCACGCCGAACGAATGGTGGCTGATAAAGTGTTCGCCGAGCGCACCGCCCAGCCCGAAGATGCGTACGTTTCCAGAGTTGCATACGGCCGATTATTAATGTTCCTGGTCGAATCCGATACCACCAGCAACGAATTGGAACTGGCTGTCGATGCCGCCGTCAAAGCGGGCATTGGCAGCGCTGAAGTCACCGTCGACGCCACTTATGAAAAGATCGTCGAGAGTTCAGAGGTTCAAGTGTACGTTCAAGGTGGGTCCGCCGAAGCGGCAGTGGCTTCAATTATCAGCGGAGCAGCAGGAATCAAGGAGTACATCAACGATGGTGTAAACTTTGATCCCAATCAAAACCCAGGTAGTCCGATGATCTTTGAAATCACTTACTTGCAAAGCGGTCTGACTGCAAATGTGATCGCCAGTACCAGCTACGAATACTCGGTTTGTTATTTGAACACCGGCCGATTCAATCTAACGTTGAAGAACATTGAATGCACAGAAACTCCGTTTGGGAACAAGCACGCCAAACTGTACGGGACGATCACGGTCGGAGCCTATCTGTGGGATCCAGCCTGGGAGACGTTGGTGCTGATGGAAGGTACGCCTTCGGAAAAAACGATCGTCATCGACGTGCGAAATTTGGGTGCGGAAAAACTTTGGTCACACAGCAAGGAAAATCCGGTCTATCTTGAAAAGGGGGAACGGGCTTGGATCAATGAAACGTTTCGTGCGACCTATAAAGATCTTAAGGATATTGATTTGGACAAGTCCTACCTTCAAATCACCTTCGACCTTTACGAAAAGGATACGGCTCAGAACGACAAAATGGACATCCCAGCCAAGAAAATCTACCTTAGCGATCTGGGAGTTCCGATGGATGCGGGTTCCGATCTGGAAAATGCCGTTGATAAGTCCTACAAGTTCAACGACAAGAATAACTTTGATTTCAAGCTGACTTACACAGCGGGGCCAGGCTAAGAGTCCGATTGCAAAAGTCAAAGAACCAGTTTTGTGAAATCCCGTGTGTGTTGCAAACTTCTCAACACCGCCGTGGCAGACTGGTGCTTTGTTCCGATTCGATTTTAGGAGGAGCCGTTTTGGCGTTAGGCGCGGTTTCTTCGAAACAACCGGGGCGAGTGCTGAAATGGTCGATTTGGCCAGCCGTGATGCCGGAACGGCATTGTCGGCTGGTGCGAATCCCTTGACGATCGGTCCCCGAACGAACCGTGGACTTGGCCGTGATTCCAAGCAATGAGTTTTCGATTTGGCTCGTAACCAAACGTCATTACTTCGTGAAACTATCCGACAAGGGCGAATTGCAAACCGACGGTGTTGCACCGGGACAATACGACTTGGTGACCCAGTGGTACGAACAACCGGTTGGTTGCCTAGTAGTTGCCTGGTAGTTGCCTGGTAGTTGCCTGGTGGAAACCATCGGGTACTGACTTGTGCCAATCACGATGGAAGGTGATCCAGACGCTACGAGTGTCAAAGATTTCGGCGAGCTTGTTGTCAAGTGTCGCATCGGCCCGTGTGTCGAGTCACAAAACGTTAGTGGCCACAGGTTGGGGCGGCATCCCCCAGCGCTGCTCGTCGACTAGGGGACATCGGACGAATATCGCAACCCCCGGCGACATCGTTGACATCGTTGACTTTCAACTGCCCGAAGGCGAACTCCATCGGAATGTGCGGTTGCGGAGCGTCGCCGCAGGGGAACACCCAATGCTTCTCAGAGACCTCGACATGACAGCAATGGACACCGCCACCCTCTTGTCCCTGCGGAACTTCTTCCCACCCGAGTTGAGTCGCAATTTGCGGAACTTTGTCAAAGGTGGATTTGGTTCGAGGTGACTCATCACGCAGATCGATTCCAAAGTGATCGACAAACGGGCGTTTACGACGATTCTCGCACGTCTCAGCCAACTCATCTTCAGCGACAACGATTGAAGAGAAAATTAGGTTGACACCGCCCGGAAAGAGGTACTTCACGAAACCTTGCTTCGCGTGGTCCAGCTTGCAGTCCGCAGCTTCCAATTGTTGCCTGGGAAGTTTGGCGGTATCGTCCACCTTCACATGAATGTGCAGCGATTCGCAACATGATATTGCATCCGCGAACGCAAAACCATCTGCGAACAAGTCGAAGCAACGCTTCTGCTCGCAAGCATTGATCAGTTCCAACTGCAGTAACAGATCCGTTGCCGCCTGAGTCACAGAAATCTGAGGGAAAGAAAAGGTTTCAGACATCATCGCACCTGAGGAACATAGGTAGGGGAAGGGCCTTTTGTAAAATACATTCTTACGTTCGTATGAATGTCCGTCAATCCCAGGCGAGGCTTCGTGCTCGGTGGAAGGACTAATTCGATGCAGGACGGCTGTCTAAATTACAAAAAAAACAGACCCCGCGTTCTCGGCTTTTCTACAAATGTTGTCAATATTACGGCGAAGCGAATCGTAGACTAGCTTCCCATCATGTGCAGTCGCAAGCCAATCGGCGTCAAAGAGAATTCGCAATTGATGGGACATCGCCCCAACTTGTTGCTAAAAAAGAGTCAAGAGTTCGGAAATGTTTAGCGTTCCAGATGGCACTGCACGCACGATCTATAATCACAGCGGCTAAGTTTGACTTTTCAATCCTAGGGGGCCTGGGTGAGGCCAAGATCTCGCAGTTTGCATATCGGAGCGAGTCATTTCCGAATAGCCTTTCCGCCAAGCGTGTGTCCGAAAATCCACTCGCTCCCCAAATGAGGTTGTGTGCTGACGTGCATGCCACTGAAGGTGATCGACTTTGTTACTAAGCGATAATCGTGTTTGAAGGTGGGAACTACGCTTGGGCATCAGGGCGTAAAAGTCAACCGCGATCGTGTCCCGCGGGCACAAGCCGGGGGCCATCCAAGGGTTGATTGCCTACAGATGTTTGGCGAATTGCATGACATCGGGTATGTCGACCACAAGGTCACGTTCCTCATCCGAAAGTGGCTCGTTGTTCGCGATTTGATGTTCTAAGACTTGGATGTCGGCATCCGATGCGTCGTTGCCTTGATTCGCTCGGTCGGCAACACGTTTCCGCAACGTTTGCACATCACTTTGGCAGTCAAGGATGGCAAAACAGACGCCTTCTTTTTCGGCAAGGTCGCGAAATCGCTGTCGGTCCGCTTGTTTTAGAAACGTCGCGTCAACGATCACGCTGTACCCGGCTGCCAACACGCCGCGGGCTAGTTCGTGAAGCCGAAGATAGGTTCGTTTGTTGGAATCATCGCTGTAAAGCTTGCTGGTTAATTCCGCTGCCGGTCGCATGTGCGGCAACAAACCGAACATCCGTTTGCGTTCAATGTCGCTGCGCAGTCGGATAGCATCACGGCGTTGAATGACGTTTTGGCTGAGAGTCGTTTTGCCGCTGCCACTCAAACCGTGCGTGATCCAAAGCTGCGGAACGTCACCAAGTGTGAACTGATGGGCTAACGCGACGTGCTTGTTCGTGTCGACCTGGTCGTCTCGCATCGACGCCGCTAATGCTCGGACCAGGGACCGATAAACCAAAAACAATCGCAGCAGATGAAGCGAGTCATAGTCGCCGGTTCGTTCGAGGTAAGCGTTCGTGAAACGGCGAGACAGATCCAGACGGTTATGTGCGGCAAAGTCCATCGCAAGAAACGCAGCGTCGCTTAGCGTGTCGATCCAACGCAGGTGTTCGTTGAATTCGATGCCGTCAAAGGGTACCAGCTGATTTTCCCAATGCACTACATTGGCCAAGTGTAGATCGCCGTGGCATTCACGAACGAACCCGGCCGCAACGCGATCGTCGATGCTGGTGAACGATCGTCCGAAGAAATCATCCAACCAGTCACCCAAAACGTCCAGCTTCGTAGACGCTTTGTGATTCGCAGTCGATGCGAGCGTCCGGATAATCTGGCCTGCATTTTCTCGCAAGAACTCTGGCCATCCCGCAGCAACACCATTTTTTCCAACACTGGCTTTTTGATGAAAGCCGGCGACCGTCGCGGCCAGCTGATCCACCTCGGAGGTCGTCAACTTTCCCGATCCGATTCGTTGGCTTAACAACGCGTCATCAGGAAATCGCCGCATCTTCACGGCATACTCAATCGTTTCACCGCTGCCTTGGATTTCGATCCCGTCGTCGGAGCGCGTCACCGGTACAACGCCAAGATACAGGTCTTGGACAAAGCGGCGATCTAAGCGGATTTCTTCGTCACAGAAATGTTTCCGAAGTCGGAGTGTGCTGTAGTCTAGGAAGTCGGTCTTGATCGCCTGCTTGATCTTGTAAGAAAAATCGCCAGCCAAGAAGATGATAGAAATATGGGTTTGGTGAACTTCAACGGGTGCCTTTACCGCGTGCGGATAGGCATCGGGGCGTCGCAAGTCGGCGATCAATCTCTGGTTGGTCAACATCAGTGGTTCTCAATGAGGCTTGCGTCGCCGCCGCCGATCTCCGTTGAAACTTGAGGTGTTGGGTGGGTGTGGTGATCGAGATCGTGGTAGATCTCTAGCTGGATTTTCAGCATCGAAGCGGGATCTTGTAGTCGATCTTGCGAACGATCTTTTTGACAAAAATCTTAGGCAAAAACGACTACAGTCAAACGCACGGTCGAATCGGAACCAATCATCAACGCATCAAAATCCATATCGACGGTAACCGCGGTTCCCAAACTGGCTAGTTCCAAAGTTGATACTGAAACTGCCACGCGACGGATAGTTGTAGTTGCCATAGCGGCGGTTATACCGGTTGCTCAGCGGATAGTTGGTGTAACTTGAATAGACGTTCTGAGCCGGATAGCGATAGCCGCTATAATTGCCGTAGCCCAGCGGATAGCTGGTGAAAGGTGTGTACGTCCGAGTGCGGAAGGTGGGATTTGAGTAAACGGTTGCGCGATTCGCGGGATAGCTGTAGTACGATGGGGTTGGGCGATAGTTTCGACGGGCTTGGGCTTGGGCTTGGGTGGCGTCCAGTATCGTAATGGATACCGCAACAATTAAGGCTACTTGTAAAAGTCTTGTACTCATTTTTATTTCTTTCTCAAAAGTGATGGACAATCGCGAAGGTCTGAATGACCCTGGCATCAACGCCTAGCCAACAGGCTTGGGGCTGACCAATTAATCTTATCCTTGCCCAGCAATGTTAGAATCGATGGAACGATGAGAACGACTTGGTGGATTTCACCACCACCAGAATCATAGGTTCGGGCGATGGGTATCTGTGGTTGGTTCTGCGGCAGTATTTCTGTTGCTAAATCGATGTTCAAGGGCCCGATGTCCAAGGGCACGATGTCACAGGATAATAATCAAGGTGCCGGGCGGTTGGTCACGTCACGATGTAAGCCCACATAGAAGCGACCCGCAGGAAGACGATTTCAATCGTGGGCGTGGAAAAATTGGTGTTTATTGGTCTGACAGTCCCTGGACACTTATCGAGAACTGGCGGTCCTTACTCTGTTCCATATCCAACAGGTTGGAACAGAGTTCCTGAACCCGTGGAATCGCTGTCTGGTTGGCTAATTGACGATAGAACGTGATCAAAGTTCTGTCGAATGACAAGACGCTGGCGAGGATTTGATCCGCGGTCATGTCATCTTGGAGCGGCATGTCACGCAATGCGTCGTCTACTGCCGCTTCAGGGATGAAGTTCAGCCACGTGTTAAGTATTCCTTTTTCGTGGTCACCTTCGTATCGGGACAGGGCCTCTTCAAAATTGTGTTCATGGCGGGCCATGTACTTCAACAGCAGCGTCAGTCGCTCGTCGGATTCGTGCTGACTGAACTCAGCAAGTCTGCGGCTGAGCCTATCGTGATAGGCCCGGATGTGATCAAGAATGTTCTTGATCTGTAACGGCGGCATCTTAGTTGTTCCTCGGAGTGTACGTTGACGGAGCTGAAAATCGAGACCGTAGCCGCTGGCAGGTTGCTGGCAGATTTGAGGTAAAACAGCGACACGAAAAGACCGTTTAATGCTAAGCTTTGTTGAATAACCACTTTAGTTTGCGGCTGTGGCAACCGATTGGGTTGGGAAGATTAACAACGCCGCTGCAAGTCCAACGACCGCAATACTGAACGCTTGGAGAAATGGGCTTTTCAGGTACTGGCGCTCTCTTGTGGATGTTTTTTCAATCCACTCGCATGGATAGAACGCTGCGACTCCGACGACGCTCAGCAGCAGGACAAACCTCATCTTTGGAAAACCGAAGGCAAACGAAGGTTCTGCCTGCAATCCCCAGTGGTAAAGCGGTTTGATCCAGGCAAACATTTCGTTGAAAGCGACGACTCCCAGGATGATGCCGCCTAGGAAAACCAACGCATCTAGTTTGCTGCTGGCCAGTCCCACCGCTCCGGTGCTCGGGCACCAACCACTCATCACAAAACCGACTCCGATCAACAGGGCCGCGAACCACGCCAGCGGACTTCCCAGTAGATTCGCTCCATAAAATGGTTCAATCATTCCACTGGTTCCGAAACAGAAATGCCGAGGCGTAACCAGCGACAAATAGACAGGTGAGGAAAACAAGGCTGCCCGATAGCAATAAGGCACCACTGCCGAGTGCTTGCCCCGATGTGCAACCACGCGCGATGCGACTGGCGTAGCCCACGATAACGCCGCCGACCAAGGCAAAGATCAGCGGCTTGCCGACGCTAACGCCGCGGCCTGGTTCAACCTGCAGTTGAGCTCTTCTGGCCAGCATGGCCGAAAACAATCCACCCAAGAACGTGCCAACAAACATAAACACCAGGTAGTAAAGAAGCGGTTGGTCTCCCCACGGCCCAAAGTATTCGGACGCCGCAACGCGAGCGGGTGCGATCCATAATTCAAGTTGAGCAGTCAGAGGCGAAGGAGCAGAAGACGCACCCAGTCCGGTGCCAAGCACGGCGTACGATGTCAAAAGAACCAAAGCCAGCAGGACGCCGCTGAGATACGGATTCCAATAAGGTTGCGGTAGGCGACTGGAATCGTGCCGGTGCATTTCACGAGTTCCTGGGTAGCGGTCTTCGGTAATAATGACCCGCGTTCGTTCGATGGTTTGTTCGCTATTTTCCGTTCCATTGGTTTGGGTACTCATGGTTAGCAGCCTGCACTTTTTCGTTTCGGAGTTACTGTGGGTTCAGGCGAGACAGGGGTTGCAGTTGCTGGCGCGGATGGACGTAGACTCGCTGCGTTGGGACTCACCCAACGGGGACTCCCTTGATTGGGACTCGCCATCGCCTGAGCGGACAATCCGATGTTAGATTCATTCCAGTAGGCTTGAACCCCGCCGTACAGTGCTTTCACGTTTCGCTGCGTATTTTGCGATAGAATGCCTGCCACCATCATTGCAATCGAACCGTCGCGATCTACGATCACCAAGGGCCCAACTCCCGTTAAAAAGCTGGGATTGTCCAAGATGTCTGCAAGATCAACATTTCGCGAACCGGGAATGTTGTAGTCGGTGAAATGTTCGGCTGGTCGCACATCGATTAACTCAATCGCGGCGGGAATGTCCATGATCATTTGCTTGAGTTCGACTGCTGAGAGCCGATCCGCCAGATGGACGTCACGTTTGGAAACGGTGGCCGTGACTCCCTGCTGCTTGGC
>JBDNHU010000011.1:0-9901 GCA_041688615.1 Mariniblastus sp.
GGATCACAGCCTGACCACATCGATTGGGCCAGTCTGGCAAAGTTTCCTGGCACGCTGGTTGTTTACATGGGAACGACCCAAGTCGAGTACTGGGCTACGGAATTATTAAAAGGAGGCAAGCCCGATTCGACACCCGTTGGGATTGTGCGTCGCTGCAGCTTCCATGACCAAACGGTGGTCGAAACCTCGTTGGGCAAATTGATTCAAACGGTTACGACTCCCAAACGAATTCGCCCACCCGTAATTTTTCTCGTCGGCGACGTTGCCACTAACACCCAACAGCTAAACTGGTTCCAAAACCGTCCGCTATTCGGCCAAACCGTTCTGGTGACTCGGCCTGTCGTTCAAAGCGATCAAACGCTACGGGAATTCGAACATTTAGGCGCTTGCACGCTCAGTTGGCCCGGCATTGAAATCAATCCTGTGGCAAATCATGCCCAATTGGATCACACCATTGCAAATCTGCGTTCCTATGATTGGGTGGTATTTTCCAGCGTCAATGGCGTGGACAGCTTTCTCAACCGCATGTGGGAATTGGGCCTGGATAGTCGGGATTTTGGACAGTGCAAAATAGCAACCATTGGGCAAAAAACAAATCAATCGCTAAGTCGTTTTCATCTTAAAAGTGACTACGTCCCCAAGAAGTTTGACGCCGATCACCTGGCTGACCACCTTGTGGATTTGCAATCCAATAGCGAACACCCACTTCGCATTCTGTTAATTCGAGCAAGCCGAGGTCGCGATGACTTGGCGGTTCGCCTTAGCACAGCGGGCGCCAAAGTTGACCAAGCGGTCGCTTACCTGAACCAAGACGCAGCCCCACCTTCCCAGGAATTGATCGCATCAATGGCGACTGGCAACATTGACTGGGTTACGGTAACTTCCAGTGCCATCGCCAGAAATCTGGTGCAGTGTTTTGGCGAACATTTGCGGGCAACCCAATTGGTCTCAATCTCACCGCTGACTTCTCAGGTCTTACGAGACTTGAAATTCGAAGTCGCAGCCGAGGCGGAAACTTACACGTCTCAGGGGATCGTTCAAGCCATTTGTGAACTCCGAAAACGCCAACAGACCCAAGCCACCTAACAACTTTCCTTCTTCCCCAATCGCAGTGAATCCATGACCGACCCGAAGCAGCAAATCAATCTTGCCGATTTCCAGGCGTTGATCGAAAAAATGTACGGAAAGAAAGACCAAGCCCGAGGGGTTGAGGGTACTTTCATGTGGCTGATGGAAGAAGTGGGCGAACTGGCGTCCGCCCTGCGCGACGGCACCAAAGAGGAACAAATGGGCGAATTTGCTGACGTGATCGCTTGGTTGACTACCATTGCAAACGTGGCTGGGATCGATTTGACCGAGGCATTGGCTCAAAAATACGGAAAAGGCTGCCCAGGCTGCGGCAAGTTGATCTGCGACTGCCCAGATGAAGAAAAACCGTAGCTCGGCGACCGTTTTCGAAAAATAAGCTCACCGATCAGACGTCGAATTGTCTCAGTTGTGAAACGACAAACAGGGTGGCAGTAGAAGCCTTTGAGTGGGTCTAGTATCCTTTACTTTAGTTCAACAGCCACGATCAGGCGACCTAAACGCCATTTCGCAATGACTTGGAATTCATACCTTATCTTCCGGCTAAGCCTAGGTTGATCCGTCAAAGTATAGATAGAAGCGAACAAAACGGTGATATCGAAAAAGGCTGTGATCCAATTGATTTACTTTTCTGGCGTGGTCTCCCTAGTGCATTCAATCTTCCATAATTGCATACAGACGCAAACCCGCATGTGGATAAAGTGCAACCTGTGGATAAAGTGCAACCTTTCAGCCCAGCGATGGCTCCCTTGGCAAAGCCGAGTCGATAGAAGCCCAACGGCGTCTGGATCGAGGGGTTTTCAAACCATCCTACAGCTTCTGCTCTGCGGATTTGTGTTCATTCTGCCCGCTGGAAACGCAACCACCTGGGCTCAAGGATCGCAAGAGCACGCCTCCGCGAAAACGCTTGAAGCATCCACACAAATCAATGAAGACAACAAACCGGCAGCGGAGCCAGGATCCCCAGCACCGAGTACCAACCCAGACTTAGTTGCGCCCCAAGACGTCAACTACTTTCAACAATTGAAACTGGGCATTAACGGACACGTTCGCCTAGGATGCTGGGCCGAAGCGACGATTCGCTGTCCAACGCTGCCCCAGGACGGGACCTTGGTCATCCGCTCCACCGATGGCGATGGCATCCCGGTCAATTTTCGCTGGCCCTTGAGTCAACAATTTCAAGACGATGGCGTTCCAATGGCGGTCGGCTACTTTCGCATGGGGCGGCCTAAGCAAGAGCTGCGGTTCCAGGTTCTAGATAAAAGCGGAAAGGTTCTGGCCCAAAAGTTGGTAGATTCCACGAATCGTGAACTTATCACGGTTCACCCAGCGACGTCGAAACTCTGGATTTACTTAGGCCCGGAACTTGGTCTTAATTCGGCGTTAGGCTTGTCTTCCACGGATTCTGGGAACGGTGGCATTCAGATCATTCCATTGGAATCACCACAAAACCTGCCTGCGACCGCGCTAGGTTGGGACTCGGTGGTGCGTCTGGTCGGCTGCCCAGAAGGCGAAGCATGGCCCGACCAGTTGAGCGATCGGCAAATGAGATCGATCTCCACTTGGCTAAAGGACGGAGGCCACGTGTCGTTAACGGTTGCAGAATCCGCCTCGCGATTAATTGGTCCCAACGGTGTTTTGAATCCAATTTTTCCGCCGCAAGAGGTCGCCACTCTTTCGACCGAGAACAGTAGTTCGATAGAATTTTTCGTGACGTCCCGAAGTCAACTTTTGACTCAACGCGGGCAAACGCTGACGTTTGCGGCCCTTACCACCGCCGACAACGATTCAGAATTGATGGTTGATGATCGACCTGCGATTCTTAGGTTTGCCCACGGACGGGGGCAAGTCGATGTAATGGGATTGAACCCCATGACGCCGACGCTTGCACAATGGCCGTCCCGTGGGGCACTACTAGCCAAGTGGCTGCAACATTCAAAACCAAGCGAAGCAAGGTTAAACACTTCTTTCGGATTTAACGACTTAACTGGACAGCTTCGGTCTGCCTTAGACCAGTTCAAGGCCGTCCAATTGATCTCGTTCACAACCGTTTCGCTAATCGTTCTGGCATTCATTTTGTTTGTGACGCTGGATTACTTCTTGCTTCGCTATATCCTTGGCAAGATGGAATTGACTTGGATAACCTTGCCCATCTATTGCTTGGTGGCATGCGGGGCGACCTATGCTATTTTCCAATCCTCGAAATCAGATAAGCTTTTGGTCAATCAAGCGGAGATCATCGACATCGACGCTTCGGACCTCTCGGTTCGCGGGCATTTTTGGGCAAATGTCTACAGTCCAGTCTCCAAGCCCATGAAAATTGATCTAGCAACCAGCAACCAGTTCGACATTCCTTCCAGCTCTCGCTTCATCACTTGGCAAGGGCTTTCGGGCATCGGCATGGGAGCGATGCGGTCCGAAAACTTGTCGATCGGCAGCGACCAGCCTTATTCACTTTCGACGAACACAAAAAAAATGACTTCACCTCAGTTGCCTGCCACCGATGCCGGGGCGGCGACCGGGAACCCTATGGCTGAAATCGTGATCGAAAATATGCCGTTCAATGTAGCATCAACTCGCTGCCTGACCGGTACGTGGGGCGCAACGTTTCCCAAAACAATTAACGCCAAACTTCAACGCCAATCCGGACGTGACCGATTAAGTGGAACGTTCACCAATCCTTTCCCAGTCGAATTGAAAGATTGCTTTATTGTTTACGGCCCCTGGGCCTACCAATTTAATCAAACGCTACCGCCGGGAAAAACCATTGACTTGTTGACTCAAGCCAAGCCCCAAGCGATCCAGGTATGGTTGACGCGAAGCCGAAGCGGACAAAATAGCGGCAGCGGCGATGCGGGCTGGAGCCCCGTCAATGACGACCTGCAACGAATCTTGGAAATGCTAATGTATTACGACTTGGCGGGTGGGCAGGGCTACACTCGCTTGCTGAACAGTTACCAAAGCCGTTTGGACTTCAGTCATTTGAATCAACTCAGACGCGCCGTTTTTCTAGGACGATGCGACTCAAGTGTCGCTCAGATGCAATTCGATGGTAATACGATCCAAGATGATCAATACGATAAAACGGCCACGGCGGTCAGAATCATCTTGCCCGTCTTGGAACCCGATCAAGATTGATGCCCGCTGACCGATGGTTTCGGTGAGCTGAATAGAAGTTTTCCCCGGTTGATGATCGAACTGCGTTGCTAGATTCGCTACCCACAGCAAAGTTTTTACGAGGCTACTAATTTGATACGCGTTGAAAAACTAACAAAAAAATTCGGAGATCTATACGCCATCAACAATGTCAGTCTTAATCTTGAACAAGGCGATTTGTTCGGATTCATTGGCCCCAATGGTGCGGGCAAGACAACGACGATGCGGATCATTGCCACCTTGTCGGAACCCACATCGGGCGAGGCCTACGTGTGCGGCCATTCGGTCTACAACGATGCCAAAGAGATCCGGCGTCTCGTGGGGTACATGCCAGACTTTTTTGGTGTCTACGATGACATGAAGGTAATCGAGTATCTGGAATTTTTCGCCGCCGCCTATCGCATTCGGGGCCAGGCACGTCGCAAACGCTGCGAAGAGATGCTGGAGATCGTTGACCTGGAATTCAAACGTGACGCGTTTGCAAACACACTTTCGCGCGGCCAAACTCAAAGACTTGGATTGGCTCGAGTTCTTCTGCATGACCCGCAAGTCTTGCTGTTGGATGAACCGCTAAGCGGCTTGGACCCTCGTGCACGTATCGAGATGCGGAACCTGCTTCGCCGACTTGGACAAATGGGGAAAACCGTGATTGTTTCCAGTCACATTCTGCCCGAACTCGCAGACGTCTGTAATAAGGTGGGTATTATTGACCGAGGCGTATTAGAAGTCAGCGCAAGCGTTGCAGACGTCATGCGACAAGTCCGTGACCGAGTCATTTTGCATGTCGGAGTCAAAGACAATATCGAAAAAGCAAGGGACGTCATTCAAGCGGACCCGTCTACCGCATCCGTCGTCTTGGGAGATGGCGTTTTGGTGGCAACGCTCAACGAAGGCGTTACGGAATTTAGCCACTTAGCGACTGCCTTGATCGGGGCAGGGCTGGCAATTACCAAATTCCACGAAGAAGAGATCAACCTGGAATCCGCATTTATGGCATTGACCACAGGGGGCGGTAAGAAGATCTAGCGTACCGGCTAACCCAAACACCCATCTGGTATACGCTTGGCGGCCGAAATCTGACCAGCAGACATGGCCCACCTTAACGGCGACTCTTCGGCGACGATTTTTCGTGGTTGGTTAACACTTGACTGATCGGTGGCTTGACGATTCGACTGGTTGGGTCGTTTGGCTGCGAAGTCTGGAAGACCGTCATCAAGACGGAACCTAAACACAATGTACCGGCGGCCTCGGCAATTAACCACATCGTCCAAATGGACAGTGGTGCATTGGACAGAAACGCCACGCCAACGATACATTGGATGCACCACATCGAAACCAAACCTAAACTGGAAATCTGAATTCTTGCAATTTCTGTTTCCTGGTTCTTGCGATTGGCCTCGTCCAAAACGGGTTGAATCGAATTGGCGGGAACATCGATTCGCATGCCAGGAAAATCGCTCAACTTTTTTGCCATCGGCAACGCCTTGGGCACGTCCGCCTTGTGCTTCGCTGATGTGTTGTGCTTCGCTGATGTGTTGTGCTTCGCTGATGTGTTGTTGATAATCGTTGCCTGTGTGGCGACGTGCCCTTGATCGATACGTATCCGGACCTGGCATGCCCCGGCACCCTGGATTACCCCATCGCCCTGGATTGCCCCAGCACGTTGACTTGCCCCAGCACGTTGACTTGCCCCAGCAATGCGGCTTGCCCCAGCAATTCGGAAGGTGTCGGCAGCTAAATTCTTCTTGGCAGCCCCACGATCATTGAGAGCCCGCTGGAAAATGGATTCTTCCAACGTTTGCAAACGCTGAATCAAGTCATCTTCGGCCCAGGTTTCGTCCAATTCGGACAAATCCCCAGCAAGCTTGGCTTCCTGGTCATAGAAATCTGCCGAGAGGTACTTTGCGGTCTCTAAGATTTGTTCGGGGACTTCGCCCTTGACCGAAACTGCGTTAGCCAATTGTCCGGGTTCATCGGCCCCCACATGACTATCCAAATCCAATGAAGATTCAAATGCCAGTTGCGATTGCAGAGCGGCCAAATCGTAGCCTTTTGCATTCACCTCACACCCACACTCGATGCAGATAGAGATCCCTTTTGCGCAAGATCGAATCAAGCTACTTCTCTGACAACTATCGCACCATACACTCATCGTGTTGACCTTTGGTTTTGGAACACGCAACGCTCTTGGATCTTTGCCGTGCATTCGATACAACCACTACAATATCGTCACAATCGCTACCCAATGGCAAATTCCCAGGTCTACTTACTTCTCACATCGAAGATTCCACGCTTCGGCTTGAATACGAACCGCGGTAGGCGCACAAAAAAATGCAACTGGTATCCCATCTATACCAGATGCATCAATTACGTTCGCCTAATCGCTGTTTGGAGGCAGGGAACGGTGCCCAAAGCGGCGTAAAAACTAGCCCAGCGACTTTATTTGCTGCCGAACATAGTCCAAGACCTCAGCCCTCAATTCATTAAATTCTCGATCCACGAAGGCGCCTGCAGCCGCCTTATGGCCGCCCCCACCAAAATGGCCTGCGATTTCATTACACTCTAGCGCACACCGACTGCGGAAGCTTAACTTGAAACCGCCCGAAAGTTGCTCCACAAAAATTACAGCGAACTGAGTACCGCGAATTCCCAATGTTAGATTGATCAAATCTTCCGTGTCCGACGGCAGAGCTCCCGAGGCGGCGAAATCTTCAGCACGAAGATATGTGTGAACAAAGCGACCATCAAGTTCGGTCTGGGTTCGAGTAAGCACAATGCCTCGCAGACGCAATCGACCCACCGAGTCTTGTTCACTGATTTGGCCATAGATCCAACTTGGATCCGCTCCGGCTTCGATTAGTTTTGCCGCGGTTCGGTAGGTATGCTCCTTTGCCGCTGGAAAGCGAAACCACCCTGTGTCCGTTGCCAATGCCGCGAATAAAGGCATCGCAATTTCAGGGGTCAATTTGCAGCCTAATGGTTGGGCAGCGTTGGTCAGGATCGCCCCAGTTGCCTCGGCCTTCTTGTCCTTGAACCATTCTGCCCCAAGATCTTCATCACTTTCATGATGGTCAACCACGACACGTTTGAATGTATTTTCCTTCATCCAGTCGCCAACGGCACCCAACTGAATCCAGGCACTGGTATCTAGAATGATCAGCAAATCGGTATCGGCTAACTCTTCTCGAGTGATCTCTTCGTCAATCGCCTTAATTTTCTTTTCTGGATCAATAAACGTTAGGTTCGGTGGCGTTTTCTGACCGTTGACGATTCGAACCTTCTTCCCCAGTTGTTCAAGTAGGCCAGCCATACCCAATTCACTACCCAATGCGTCGCAGTCGGGACGAATGTGACTGGTCAAAACAATGTTGTTGGCTTGCATCACAATCTGTTTAAAACGAGCCCAATCGATTGTCATAATGTCAACTTCCTTACCCCCACCCATCGGCAGAGCCTCTGCTAAATTCAAAAAACAAGCCCAACCCAAACCACTTTCAAATGGCCAACAAAGTCATCACAACTCACTGCACCACAACTCACTGCATCGATGGTTTAAAAAAACACTCAAGTGCTCTTCAGAACTCCCGCACTACATCGGATCGTCGCTGCAATGTCGTTTCGAATTTGTTCTTGCAACAATTCCTGTGTTTGAAATCGCTGGGTATCCCGCAATCGTTGTTGCAAGTTAATCAAGACTTGATCCCCATACAAAGTCTGATCCAACCCGATAATATGAGCCTCGACACGGCTATCGTTCTGTCCAAAAGTCAGTGGAGCCCCAATGTTAATCGCTGTTGCATATTTGTGTCCGGCGATTTGAGTCCACCCAGCGTATACGCCGTCCTTGGGAACAAGCGTACCGATGTTTCCGATATTGGCGGTTGGAAACCCTAGAGTTCGCCCCCGCTGATCCCCAGCAATCACCTCTCCGGCCAATCCAAAATGATGACCAAAGGCGTGATTCGCGTTTTCAATATCGCCGGACTTCAGGAACCGACGTATTTCACTGCTGGAGATCATTTGGCCGTCAATCTCTTGCGGCTGAACAATGTCTAACCCAATGTTATGACGTTCGCACAATTGGCTTAAACTTTGGATGTTCCCGCCACGCTGTTTGCCGAAGTAAAAGTTTGGGCCTTCCACCATCAAGTGAGGCGACAGTTGTTCCAAAATCACCTGCCGGAAAAATTGCACATAGTCCAGCCCCAATAGTGACCGATCGGCAGGACAAACCACCATGACATCGACGCCGAATTTTGCCAGCAAATTTGCCCGCTGACTTAAGGTCGTTAAAGGAACAGGTGCCGATTCGGGACGCAGAATCGACAACGGGTGCGGGTCAAAGGTGAATACAATACTGGGGTGTCCGTTGGACTTGGCCGCCGCAACCAACTTTCTAACAATGACCTGGTGTCCTTTGTGAACACCGTCAAAATTCCCAATCGAAAGACTACCCTGTCGTAAACGGGCAGGAAAATGACGCCAGTCTCGAACAATCTCAATCGGCTTTTGGTGCAACCAGTTCAACTCAACAACCAAATTCAAAATCAATGATCGAACAGAAAAATGAAATACACACTCACGTTTTATCGCACTCGTTTGGGCGTTGGAAATTCCAAAGTAAACTGCGTCCCACGTCCCATAGTGCTTTGCACATTGATAACGCCGTGATGGGCTTCAATGATACGTTTTGCCGTGGGTAAACCCAAGCCCGACCCGCCGTCTTTGGTCGAATAGAATGCTGAAAACATCTTTAGCAATGTTGAATCGCTCATACCACATCCGGTATCAATTAAATCCAATGCGATTCCCGAACGAGTCAATCGCGTGCGAGCGACCAATTCACCGTCTTCGGGCATCGCTTCGATCGCGTTCTTGACCAAATTCATCAATGCTGCCTGCAGCGATGGCTTGTCCATCATCATACTTGGCAGTTCCGGATCTAAATATCGAGTGATCACAATCGACTGCTGCTCACATTGAGACTCATAAAAATCTAACGTCTCCGCCACTTGCCGGTTCAAATCCGCTGGCCGAAGCTCCAAGGAGTTGATACTGGCTAGTCGCATAAAATCCTTCAACATGGTCTCTAAGCGAATGCACTGCCGATTAACGATGTCCACTTTCTGCATCGCTCGACGAGCCATTGGGCTGTTCTCGCGACCAAAATCTTCGTGCAACATCTCCATGTGCAGACGAATGACACTTAAAGGGTTCTTAATCTCATGTGCTAACGAACCCGCCAACTCTGCTAATTCGCGATACTCACGACGCAGCCGTTCGGTGTCCCACTCCTGGACAACCCGTTCGACCATTTCCTCTTGTTCGTCATCTAGTTCGGACACAGCAAGACTCGTAAATCAATCAACCAACTCTGGAATCGCCACGCCGGCTCAAGAAATAAAAAGTGAGGCGGCTTCATCAAGGGAAACCGCCTCACAATATCTTATCATCCCAGGCCCAAACCCGTCAGACATCCAACTTCAACTTGTCTGGCAATGTCTACTTGAGTAAAACACGCCCAACCGTCGAATTTTCAGCCTACCATCGGCTTATGGGACTATCGGTACCGCCGACCGCCGCCGCCACTGTTGCCGCCACCACCACTGTTGCCACCACCGCGTGGCCCGCGATTGCCGCCACCACCACCGCCGCCACC
>JBDNHU010000606.1:0-2533 GCA_041688615.1 Mariniblastus sp.
CGATCTGCTGGACAAACGTTTGGCCGGCAAAAAGGTTATCCTGCTGGATGCTTTCGGAACGGTTCTGCATCCCATAAGAAGCATCCCGGACATCTATTTCCAGGTTGCCTCGCAAAATCGAATCGCGATCTCCCAAGCAGAGCTCACTGCCGCGTTTGGTCCAGCGTTCACAAGACACTTCTCGCCCTGGAAGGTCAATTTGGCCGAAACCTGGAAACATTGGCAATCGGTCTGGGCGGATGATCTTGTTGCGACCCGACAATGGCTTAGAAATCAAGAACGACGGGTCGAATTTGGATTATTCTTTGCCTCCAAGATTGATGCCGCAACCGAAGAATCCCAATGGCGATCGCTGGTGTTCGAAGTGTTTGGCCAGCAGGCCTCAACCGTAAACACCGAACCTTTGATGCCACCGACACATTCACCCCGTAACAGGCCCCAACCCAATTCCGAACAACTGCAGAACGCGTTTCAGACCCTGTGGCACTTATTCAAGGAACCAGGAATTTGGGCCGTCGATCCTTTGGCTCAACGTTTTATCGATGTTGCAAAACGTAACGACTTGAAGGTCCATATCGCTTCGAACTTTGACCAGCGGTTGCTGACCATCGTCGATGGCTTGCCTGAATTGGCTCAGATCGATGGCTGCTTCATTAGTTCAGATTTACAATGCCGTAAACCGGACCCGGCTTTCTACGATTCAATCCTGCGACAAACCGCATGCACTGCCGAACAAGTCTTGATGATCGGCGACAGTTGGTGGGAAGACTTCGCGACGCCAACAGCGATAGGAATAGACAGTCTTTTTCTGGATTCGAACTCACCCGACCGCGTCGTTTCGCAGCCAACGGGTTCAACCCAAACGGAGGTCTCCTACGGTCCGATTAAAAGCTTCCGCGATCTGTTACTCTGATGCTTCTACCGTAGGCACAGTTGCCGAATCGGTATGCGAAGTCGAAGCTAAATCGCTATCGAGTTTCCCGGTCGAATGAACTGCCGGTGCAAGGCTAACCTGAAGCTGTTCCAGTCTCTGAATTTCTGATTTCAATTCGCGAAGCTTGACCTCGGCCAGTCGACAGGCAGAATTGACGATGGCGATCTTGGTATTAAGTTCCGCCATTAAATCTCGAGCCGTTTCATGCATCTCAACTTGCCAGCGTAGCACATCAGGCGGGGCATCCTTCAATCGGCGATCGCCACGGCTATCTTTGCGATCCATCTCGACTTTAACTTTATCGACTTGTTGCTGGGGCGTCCCATCGCGACGGCGATTCATCGAACGCTGAATGACCCGCAACATGACCCAAATCAAGACTATCAATGCGAAAGCAAACGCAACGAAAGGTGCTGCTGCAGAACCCATGACCCTTCACCTTTCGCACTATTGGATAAAAAACTTTGCCTGACACCTGTGACTTCACGTCGGCCGAAAACGGTTAACACGGCTTTGCCATTTGTCGCTACAATTTGGAAAACCAATCGTGCGATTCATCTTACGATAATTCTCCAGCACCATTTTGCAACAGGTTTCCTTAGGGTGGACAGGTCCCCTAAGGGTGTTTAGTGTACTCAAGTGGTGCAAGGATTAACAGTTCAACCTAGACGGCGTTCCAAAGAGGAAATTTTTTTCATGTGGGTCGGAATTCAAGTGCTGCTTCACTCGGTAGAACCAACGATTTTAGAGAAAGCCGCTCGGCATCCGGCTTTGGAAATTGATGCGATTGCCGACTTGAACCCTTCACCAATTCAACCGTTGAAAATCAACGCGGACGGGCTTTCTCCTTTACCGATCACTTTTGACCAGGCGGTAAACCGTATGCAATCCGCCGGCAACATTTATTGTGAAGGTGATGGATCGTTTGTTGTTTGCGGCAACCAAATCGCCGACGCAAAAAATCAACACACACTTTGGATCGGTCGCGATGCAAAGCGTGGCAAAATCCTACCCACTGCCGATTGGCGATTTGCCGCCCCAGACAGTCCCCACGATTCTAATTCAAAAGTTGTCTGGCGAATCGAAGGCAACCTTGTCGATGGCAGTGAACACTTGAATCATGTACAAATGATTGGATTCGCTCCAGTGCCCGTTTGGAGAGAATTTTTGAAAATATTCGCAAGCGAACGAGCTGAAAAAGATCTGCCCTGCGTCTTTCAGCTACAACAGTTCGGCATTTTCCTAGACGTCGACGACGTCCTAAACGCGGCCAGTTAGCCCTCGTTTTTCCAGCAGGGCTTCAAGGGACTGGTTGGCTAACCCTGAAAACACAAGATCTAGCCATTTTCCCGAATGGGCACTTATCGCCCTGGCTGAGCAGGAAAACTTACCCGTTGGCTGCCGAAATAAACGCAAATAAATCTTCGAAATATTTGGGATAAGTCTTTTGAGTGCAACTGGGATTCTGAATCACAATCCCTGACTGTCGAAGGCCCACCAATGACAAACTCATGGCCATACGGTGATCGTTGTAAGTCTGCACCTGCGTTGGCTTCAATTGGCTTGGGGTAATCGAAAGCCCGTCGGCGAATGTTTCTA
>JBDNHU010000607.1:0-11541 GCA_041688615.1 Mariniblastus sp.
CAGGTCCCAAGTTTGACGCGGTCCGAACGTTGTCGTGACGGCTTCGATCGTGATGCTAAATCCAGTTACTGCCGCGACTTCAGTAGGATAATTGTTGAAGACCATGAACTCAGGAGCTGTCGGCGTTTTGACGCAATTGCAGTCAACGCATTCTTCGCATCGGAACCTTAACTTCGGCCAATGATAGTATGGAGTGTCCGAGTGGAACGCAGAAAAGTTCGTGTCTTCAGGGGTAGAAGCGGGACACGCAATCGGACCTGGCAAAAACGTAACTGTGAAGGTTTTTGTTTCGTCGATCGCGTACGAAAGACCTTCCCACGTAACACCGGTGGCGCCAACTGACGTGGCTGCCGGCGTGTGGGCGATAATTGTTGACGACCTTAAAAGTCCCGAAGCCGCTAAATCTAATCGCAGTCCAAGCCCATTTCTGCTGCGTACGACTCCACTTAAATTTTCCACGGTGTAGGTGATTGTATAGGGGACGCCCTCGCACCAATCAATTACGTCTGCGCTCAGGATCGTTTCGAAATGCAGATCCGTAATCTTAGCTGATAATCCGGCGTTGCAAACATAGGTTGGCGTATCGAAATATTGGCCGATCCAATTGAACTGACAAGCAAACGGTTCCAGACAATAATCACCTAGGCACGCGAGCGAAACACAGATCCCAGTGATATTGCCGGCCACAAACGCCAGCGAACAATCGGCCGAAGTGATAAGCCCGTCCAGGGTCACGTCGTTGTCAGGATCGCAAAGCAAATCGAGGTCTTCGGCAATTGATCCAGTCGTCACAACGCCATCACAGTTTAGTTGCCAGGTGCCGGTTATCGCTTCCGTCGCTGCGTTGCAAGCTAACGTTATTTTCAGACTGGCAATCGTGCATGCGCTACAAAAGCTTGATACGTCAAACACTGCAAAGCCGCCGTCGACCGGGATAACCTCTTCTTGCTGGGCGATACAAAACGTTAACGATAGGTCACAGCAAGAAGCAACGGTACAGCACTTACAAAGTGTGTAAAATCGAACGCCATTATTAAGCCCAACAAACGCAAAATCTCCCGGAACCGCTGTGCAGTTGCTGTGATTAACAGCGGAGTAAGAGACATCGTCGATTGAAACCAGACCCGTCATTCCCGCTGCGGTCGTAGATCCGACGATGCCCTGGAAAACTTGAGCACTATTTGTGTATCGCTGGTTACGCTTGAGCATTGCAAGCGTGGCATCTAATTTCTGTGTGAGCGTTTGAACGCGGCCTTCCATGATTTTGATTCTGGTTTCATTCCCAGGGTTGACGCCAAAATTATTACTCATTACCCAAAATCCAATTCAGAAAACTGTGTCGCGAACTGAAACGACGTGACTGGTTCTTGGCCAATGCTGCCTACGTTCACTTGCATCTGAATACTTGTGATCGTCGTGTTGATGACTTCGGTTGTCGATGCAGTGACTTGGATGTTTTCGATCAATTGGCCGACGAATAGCGACGTTGTCGGCACTCGCATTGTCCAAGACATCGCACGTCGATCCACGCTGTACCATTCCATCGCCGCCGTTGCAATCGACTCTAAATAAGGTCGGTCGTCGCGAATCAATTTGGTCGCTGTGGTGTAATCGTAATCAGTTGGGTCGCTACCCGATGTGGTGTTTTTCTTGATTGCAAAAATCGTGTACGCTAACATGACAATGCACCGAAATCGATCGCCGACATCAATCACTTTTTCGCGGACCGCGTCAACTGTCGCGCCGGTATTCTTAACGGACTCTGTAAATCGGTCGCCCTCAATCGCGATCGTTAGTCGTTCAATCGTCTTGCCAGGACCATCGCCAAGATCCACAATTGCGAAAGGCACTTCAAAGCCAACTCGGTGAGGCAAAGCACCGTTGATAAACAGTTCGAAACCCAGCGGCTGGCCATCCGCGACCACATTGCATGTAAAGGCCAACTGGTCGGCGGCCTTGCTTGAAACACCCGCAGCAAGGCCGCCATATCGCATGTCGAATGCCAGAGTTGAGCCTTCAATTGTGTGACTTGCAAACGGTAGCAGCGATTCCCTTGGCTTATCCCAGTCGAATTTTGCATCGATTGCTTTGTAATCTACGCCAGGATTTATCGGCGTGTAGGGAAGCAGCGGACGCTGGAACCAGTATCGCATGTCGACCGAGTTACTCACGTAATCGGTAGTCGCCAGATTGTCCAAGGCAGGAAACTGATAAGTAGTCGGCGCGAAATCGCGCTTTAATTTGTAGCGTGTAAAAACTTCTGCAATGTGCGGGCTGGCTAAATTCAGGGAATCGATTGCAACTTTTTTCTCGGCATCCCAGTCGGCGTAATCCGCATGAGCCGCTAGGCCTTCCGTGTAATCGTCTTCTTGTTCTTGACTCCATCCTCCATCGATCGCGGAATAACTATCTTCCTCTTCAAACGTTGGGGCGATAACCGTGAAGCAGTAAATTACTTTTCCGCCGATCACTCGGACGCGGTCAAACTTGTTATGCCCGTCGTCTTGTATTTCGACGCCGGCCACGTGTCGTAAGTCCAAGTCAATCAAGTCTGCATTGGCGGACCAAGTACCAAGCGATCCGGCGGTGGCATCGGCCTCACGCAATGAAAACGGAATCAAACGAATGACATCAATCCCGTCGACGACTTCGAGCACATCAAACCGATACGATAAGCCACGCTGCCGCGGAATCAGCGAGTTAAGGATTACAAGCAATCGCTGCCCAGTCGGATCAAATTCAGGTCGATCCCATGTAGGCAATGCCGTGTCTGTGTCAAACAACCTAAACGGCAACGCTAAACTGTTGTCACTTGCCAACGGTGTTAGATGACACATCAGATATTTGATAACGTCTGCAGTTGACCAATAATCCGCAACCTCGGTTGGCGTTCCTGTAGATCGCATCGGGATAAAAAAAGCTGAGGAAACATCGCCGTGACTATTTGCGGCGTCGACACCGGTTTCAGTTCTGTTGGCTTCACCGCGAAAATTAAACGCCGGCGTTTCGAAGATCGTTTCCGCAGTCTGATCTTCTTCTTTTGCTTTGCCACCAAGACAGTATTTTCGGTCGAGCAGATATTCAAAGCCAACTGCAAAAAACGCTTGTGTCCCACTGACGCGATCGACGTCGCTGAACGTCACGTCATCGCCCTCGGGCAAGTCGGACTTTGAGACAACAACGCCGTACCAAATCAGTTCAGTGACGTATCCATCCGCTGCCGGCGCTAACTCAATGTTATACGCGTTAAACACAACTTTAACGTAGCCATACGTTGGCAGCGTGAATGCGGCATGCACGTTGACCGCTGTGTTGTTTACGCTGCCAACTCCGTACCGATAATAAAACGACGCCTGCGGTATCGTGGGCGCAGCAGACCAGTTGGCACTTGTGCAGACGACCGCCGATTGCTCCGTCCAACTGTCTGACCAGTTAACCTTGGTGTAGACTGTCTGACCGTTTATGACTCTTGGGTCTTCATCAGCGGGTATCGTGATAGTCGTCATTCTGGGACCACAACCTTAGTTTGCACTAGTTGCCAAATAGCGATGACTCGGCCAGTTGACGTACCGTTTACGCCGCCAAGCCCGGACAAAATCGTGGTTGCACTTTCGATCTGCACGCCCAAGACTTGGTACTGGAATGGTTCGACCACGTCTTCATATTTAAGTTCCACGAGTTCGTTTTTAATTTCCATATACGCAAACGCAACGGTACGCGGGTTGGTGCCGCTTGGCACATCATACACTGTGCGGACGGTGAATGGATCACCACGCGACCCAGTATAAAAGATTGCGTGGCCGTCTTTGCCTGGCCGCACTTCGTTGACCGCTTGCTGTGCTTGCCGTTGCGGCGGCTGGCTCATGTTAACAAAGCCAAAGATTCCAATTTCATAAAGTGCCATGCGATCAATCCCTTTCCGCTTGCGCTGCCGCAGTAGCACGAGCGTCACCGCGGCGGGCGTTGCCGGACAATAGACCCGAAATCTTTTTCAGCTCACTTACCGCCGCTTGCAGAATTGCAGCGTCTCTTTTTTGGGATTCGGTATTTGGAATTCCGTCCAATCCTAAGACCTGACTCAACTGGGTTTCTGCTTCAAACTGTCGCCGGGTGACGAATTCCGAATTAGAACTAATAGAGTCTTGGACGCCTTGAATACCAATCGTTGAAAGCAAAGAGGATGCGAAACCTACAGGCGTGGACGTGTTGGTGTTTTGCTGCACTCTGTCAAAAATATCTCTGGCCCTGTCCCTCAACGCAAGGTCAACTCCTTCGGGCGTCATAAAGCTTTCTTCGATCGCACCTGTTATCGCTTTCCCGCCGGTAGCTACTGCGAGCTGTGGTGTACCGACATTGAGATCATTCACCAATCGATCGTAAGATGCTTTTGAACCCTTTGTGTTTGCGACTGTTTTCGTTAAGTCGGCCATGATAATTTTTTCGCCGCGAAGCAAATCCCGGATCGCTCCAAACGACTGGGCCTCCGTGCCCAGCAACATGTCTTTTTCCTTTAACTTTCCCGACGCAATGTCGCCCTGCACTACTGACAAACGTTGCAACAAATTGCCACCACCGCCAAACGCTTCCATCTTTTTCAGGAAATTAATCTCAGCCGTTTTAGTCGGCCCGCCTTCGGAGTCACCGCTGAAACGGCTGAGCGTGCCGAACAATGCAGTGATCTCTTCCACGTCTTGCTTCACGTTGCCCGATCCCATCAGCGCTTTGCCGGATGCGATTGTTTTCGCCACGTTCCCAAAGGCCGCTAGGCTAGTTGTTCGGCTGTTGCCAAATCCTGCCAACGCCAACGCCGTCGCCTCTTCTGCCGACGATCCTGATGCGTTCGCAACGTCGGCAACACCGCCCGCAAAGACTGCTAACTCTTCCGGATTCTGCCGGAAGATTGGAGCCGTGGATCGGAGTAGAGCTTGCGTTGCTGCCGTGTCTCCACCGGTCGCCGAAAGAATACTAGCGGCCGCCATGTTGAGTTGCTTCAGATCGCCGAAGCTGGTTTCGGTTTGGATTTCACGAATCGATTTCAAGAAGTCTTTAAATTCGCCTTCTTTGGCGTCGCCCAAGTTATTTCGGATCGCAGCCTGACTGCCAGCTACTGTGACGGTAAACGTGCCGGCTTCTTTTTGTAGACGAATTTGCCGCTCTTGTTCAGTGTTGAAAACCGCCAACGCTTGAGTCAAACTTACATAACCACCGACTGCGCCGACTATGCCTGTGAGCATCTTCGACATTCCGTCGCTTTGCTTTTTCGATGACTTTTCGGACTTGCCTCCAACCTCGTCAACTTTGGATAAAAGCTGATCGTATGCCTTCCGCATTTTGATCAGTTCTTTCTCAACAGCGCTGGCGTCGGCATCAAATTTTTGGAGTACCGTCCCCATGCTCTAGCCTTCTATTTGTTCGAGGAATTGTTTCGCTGCATCTTGATTTGCAATTGCTATCCACATCGCCATCATGCTTGGTTGATAGCCTGGTAGTCTGCCGTTAAGCCATGACAAAAACATCAAGATTCGTCGGCTTGTTTTTTTTTAACGTAATCCTGAAGCAACTCCGAGTCGACAAACCAGCAAACAATCATTGTGGCAATGTTCTTCGTCAATGTTTGCACGCCTGCAGATTCAAAGGCCATCAGCTCCGGCAAGCCAAGTCGATAATTCACTTGCATGATTTTCAATGCTTGCTGCCCAGTCCACTGGTGATCAACTACGTCGGACGCAATCAAGTGCTGGAAAGTTCTGTCGCACAATTGCACGAGCCAAGCATACTGGACATCAGGCACTAAATTCGGACCACTCATTGTCCATTGGTAATCCTGCGGAATACTGCATCGTACTGACTGCGGGTTACCATTTGGGATAAGCCAATCGTTGCCGTTAGCGTCCGCGATCGGTACGCCTGGCACTATAGCCGGTCGCTCTAACGCTTTTGGTAACGGCAAATCATCCCAACCGATTTCCAACTTATCCGACACCTTTAGCCAGTTGCTTGGCTGTCTGTGTCTTGGACCAATCAAAAACTGCGAGGTGGATTCTGGGGTTAGTTGCCACGCGTTGACTAAATCAATGTCGTGCAAGTGTCCCAGCCCCAGCGATTCCAAAACACCAGGCCGAAATCCTAGACCTGGTGCCATGTAATCAAAATCGCCAGTGATGCGGTAGCTGAACGCCATCTTACTTTTTCGACTCTTTCTTGTTCTTAATTTCTTCGGCTGCCGTAAGTTTTTCTGCTGCCGCAATTTCTTTGGCAACTTTTTGCTTTGCCGCGTTTTTAGCATCGCGAATCTTGCGAGCCGTATTTTCGTAAAGCACTATTTTAACTTCGTTTGGAGTGAGGCTTCGGCTTAACGCATCAAGTCCCTCGGCATCCAGTTCAGCGACGGAATTGGATGCACTACTGTAGCCGACGTTCAAAACTTTATTGATCAAATTGGCTGCTTCCTTTTCAGACAACAGCGTGATTTTTTCTTCGGTCACAAATGATTCCTTTGAGTTTAAGAAGTGAATTAGGCAATGGCTTGAGAAGTGGCGACAGCCAAGGACTGGCGCAGGCGAAGTACGATTTCTTTATCCCCAGTCACGTGAGCAGATCCCACTGTTGCCGAGAATTTCACGTGACTGGTAGTAGCGTTGGCGACGTTAATTTGCCCAACGGTTTTACGCCGCAGGAAAAAATAAAACGCGGTTAATGCGGCTGGCGACCTAAAGAACGCCAAAACTTTATCCACCTCGTTGGTTTGGATTGTGACTGTCGGTGCTATGCGATCAATTGCAGTATACTCTGGGTCCGGCCCGCCGCTGCAGAATTGAGTATCGTGCTGGATGTTATTCGCAACACTTAATCCAGTCGCACAAATAGCTGTGCCGTTAATCGCGACCGGTCCCAATGTGTAATGATTCACCGCGGATGGTGCGGTTAAATCGTCCGCGTCGTCGGTGTAATCCAATGTCCCAGTTCCACCTGCTGCGTTGATTCCTTTGAGCTTACAGCTGATTGTAGCAAGTGCTGACTGCTGCACTGACATTGATTCAAAGGTTAGTTGCGATCTCGCAATTGCAATCTGCGAATTTACTGCAGCGTCCACAGCGCCATTGATTCCCAGGTTAGTTTTCTTTAGATAAGACAACGTCGTAATGCCAGTGAAACCGGCAAAAACTTTGTATGTCGCATCCAATAAACCCAGAATGGCGTCGATGTCCGGCGTCTCAAAATCGACGGTAGGAGTCAGATCGTGCGTGCCGTTAAAAATAGGCGTCACACCGCTACTGGCAAATTCCTCGAATGTGTTAAATCCTGGCGTAGGAGTCCAGCTGTTGATTTGGAAAATATTCACCGGACCTGGGAAGGTGATTGAGTGTGGCTTGAAAATGTTCATCGTTTTCGTTTCCTCTTTCTGACTTTATTTAACCGCCGTGTCCCATTGATCTTGATCCAATTCTCAATCTGCTTCGTCAACGTCTTATCCGCAAAACTTGCCAGGTCACGACGCTCGGAAGGAATCACTGTCGTAATTTCTTCTGCTAAGTTTGGCCGGCCCGATCTAGGGCGAATCCGTAAATAGTTTGGCCCTTGCAGTTTAATCGTTGCCCGCGTTGGAAACTCTTTGACAGCAAATCTACTGGCCATCACTTGCCGCTGCAAATCCCCGCTATGCAGCAAAGGCACCAGGCCACCAGCAATTACAACTCCTCGCGCCGCCAGCTGTCTCTTCCGCTTCCGTGTCGCAGCCGATCGTCGCTTGTATCCGTAGCGTCTATCGTTGCCCGCTTTAAAGTGTAGTGCTAAGTACTTGCTGCTCCATCGCGACGCCATCTTTCCCATCGTCGACTTTAGGACTGACCGTTGACCTCGCACCGCAAGTTCGTCTAATCGGTAGCCGGTAACATCGACGTGCAAGAAAACCATCTTACTGACTGCCTGTGCCAAAAGTAATAGTCAGCGTTGCGTCCCAATAATCATCCGTGGCTCGTTCGTCCGGGTCGGCTCTCATCGGTGGTCGCTGCAAACTAATCATCTGCACCGGTGCCGGTGGTACAGTACCGTTCCAGTCTGCCAGCGTGCCATCGATCCAGTTTGTAAACCGTATCAAGGAATCCAAGATACTAGCAGCGTCGCCGATTTCGCGTTGTACGTTATCGGTGAAAATAACACTCATTGATCCCTGCAACTCAAACTGAGTGCTGGAACATTCGCCAACAGGAGTCCAAGTAAAATCTTCCTCCGGCTGGATTACGACAAACGGCCGAAAATCTTGCAGTGGGATGTTTTCATCCGTGTCAATTTCATTCGCATCATAGTCGTTCGCATCATCTACGCTGTCGCCAAACTGCATAAACTCAAGGAATTCATTGTCTGTCGAAGCACCGGTTAGTTCGGTGTGATTATCAATCAAATGCTGTTTGAATTTGGCACTGGAAAGCAGCCAAGTGTAGACTGCCAAAATGTAGTTAGACAAACCACCAGCGTCAGGGGAAACATTGCCGACCATTTAACGACCTCCCCCGACTGCATAGCGAATTTTACGAACAAACTGCACTACTTGATAGTGTTCCGCAAGGTCTAAAACATCACCTTGAAAAATGTACTTTAGCCCGTTGGAGCGTAGCAACTGGCAACCCACTTTGAATTGATCAATCCCGCCAATAGTTACGTCGCCAAGTGCGGCAGTTGAATCACGCATCAGGAACACATTCAGTCGCTCGACTGTCTCACCCGCGCCGTCAGTTGTGATCGGTTGCTTAGGTGATTCGACGATAACCCTAACCGTAACTTGCGCGATCTTTTGCGTGATTGTTACGACTTCGGGCGGCTGCGAGTGATAGACCGTACCAGCCAACACTCGCAGCCAATGCGACTTGATTGCGTCCGATGCAAAACTCAATTTTTTTATTCCTCCAGTTCGTAGCAAATGGAGTAAAGAACAATCGACCCGACCGCCGTGCCGCTTGGCTTTAGGATCCGTACGTATGGCTGCAAGCCGCTTGCGTATGCCGCCATTGTCATGCCGCTTTTTTGCAGCTTACGAAGGCCGCTGCCCTTGGATTCGCTGAAGAATTGAACCGCTGATTTTCCGGTCTTTGAAAGATAGGCAGGAATCGAGCTTTCCACGCCGCTCTTTAAGTCAATGGTAAAATCTTGAACGGTGCCATCAACGCTAAACGGTGTCGCAATGTCGCCGCTGTCAGTGACTCCGTCGTCAGTGCGAACGGTAACGTTCGATGAACCCTCCATTTGAAACAAAATCCGCGATGCGATAGAATCCACAGTCGCATTATGTGCGGATGCCAGGCCGATGTAAGCACTGACGCCCGCAGGAATCGCGGAAACAGCGGCTCGAAATGTTACCCGCTTTAACTTGTCGATGTCGAAAATCAATCGGTCGCCGAAGTCGACTGTCGCTGTCTCGTCTTCAGACGTTGCAGCCAAAAGTAATTTCCAGCCGTTAAAATACTGGGTGACGGTTTCGTCGCCGTCCGATAAGCGGACGTTCTTTTCAACGGTTGCAGCTGGGTCGTCAATAAAAGTGACCACCCGATCTTTCACACTTACGCTCATAGTTCTAAACCTCTTCAAATTGTCGTTTTGGGATAAATGCTAATCAACACAAATCAAGGCTTAGGCACCAGGATTTTTCACAACACCGCGGTGCTTTGTGACGGCAGAACCTGCCACAAAGTCGACACCATAAACGCGTGCACGTTTTTGATTATCGACGTACTCAATCCGCCGTCCGGTCTCTCCGTAGCCGGCCAAGTAGCGATAGACGAATGAACGCAATCCCTGCATGTTTGGAGCGACCAACGAATAGTACTCGACGGCAGAAACTAAATCCAATTCAGCGTCTGAGACAACCATAATGTTGTCTTTAAAGTACGACTGATTTGATTCAAGGTTTGCGACCGACATTCCGTTGACGACGATCAATGTCTTGAACGCTTCGGCAGCGTCACGCTTTAACCCGTCAGGCACCAATAAAATTGATGGATCCGCACCTGAATTTGCGGTCGCTCCAGGCGGTCGTTGAGCCGAGTGTTTTTTAGCCATCAGCTTTAACTGAGCGTTGCTTGGCGTGCCACCGCCACTGGTAATCAGATTGCCGTGGGTCGAGTCGTCGAACAAAGCGACGCCGTCGATAAGTTCCACGTTGCCAGTCAAAAAGCTGATAAGCTGTCGGTTCAGAACTTTTTTGCCGGCAGAACCTAGCTCGCCTAGGGACGATAGGAACGCCTGGAAGCTGATCGACTTGATCATCATCAGCCAGGTCAAAGCAATGTCGTTTGCGTAATGCACTGGAACAATAAAGCCTTTCGACTCTTCGAATAACTTACGGTCCTTGACGTTGTCGCCATCGACCTGTGCGTCTAGTCCATCAATGGTTCCATGGCCGGCAATTGATTCCGTGTCCATGTTGTCAGCGTCAGGCAAGCGATGCGCCCAAACCTCGAACGAAGTCTTGGCTGCCATCGCAGCGTCTTCCATAATGATCTTCGACGCTTCGGACATGATGTTTGGAAAGTCGGCAGGCGTGTTGTAAGCGCTCTGCGAACTTGCCAACAAACCAGAATGATGCCCGAAACCTAACGCCGCTTCGGCAATGTCTTGCGGACTGGCATCGTCTAATCCCTTAACGCCAGCAGACGCCAAACATGCTTTGGCAACTTGCATCACACTTTTGCCGGAGAACTCGTTTGGCTTTGGCTTATTCGACTGGCTAACGCCGGACTGGCCAACGATCGCATCGATCGAAAGTTTCGCCAGCTTGTCTTCGCTCGCCGCCACGTAGCTGACGTGAGTCTTAGGCAAAGCGGCTGATACTTGTTCTTTCCATTGCGCCTGCACGGCATCGATGCCGTTCTTCGAATCCAATGCCGCGGAAATCATTTCCAAAGTGATCAACGGTGTGTCACGCTGTGCGTTAATCAGGCTGGCCACTGAGTTCAGTTGGTTGCGTCGATCTTTGTACATTTCCAAAGTCATCGCTGGCGAAACAGCTTCGGCGTGTTCGCTGACTCCAGAAGCTGCTGCAGGTTGAATCGGTAGTGCAGCTGTGCCACACATCGACGCCGCCAAGCCTTGCAAAACCTCTTCCTCAGCGGCAGGCATTGCGTGCCCCTTCGCCTTGTAAAAAGCGGTCAACGACGCTTCGCAAACGTCGTCACTGGCTTCTAGTTTTCCAATGAAACCGGTAGCAAATAGTGCCGATTTCAATCGTGCTGAAATTTTCATTTCATGACTTTCTGTGGTGTGAATGGCTTCTGAAATCGGACTACTTACGGTGGAGCCAATGGACACCGAAGCATTTGAATTGTTTTGATTACTTGCTGGACGAAGATGTGGTTGAACACTAGCTGACAGGGCACCAGCGATCGGATCTAACACGCTGTCAATCATGCCAATCTTTAACGCTGTCGTTGCCTTAAACACTTTTCCGTCGCCGTATTGCGATCGAACATCTTGGTGGCTGATACCGCGTGAAAGTGCAACATGGTCAACAAAATCGTTTCCGAAATCGGTTACCATTTCCTGCAACGC
>JBDNHU010000085.1:0-15493 GCA_041688615.1 Mariniblastus sp.
CAATGCCAGTGCCGATCGTTCTATTATAAACCCAGGCGATCGAACGACCATTCTGTCCAACCACTTTATTTGCCGCCAAGGTGAAATTGGTTCGAAAAAACCGTGTAATTTACTCTCAAAACGCTAAGATAAGTCGACTTTGGCCCTCATTGCTTGCCGATCCCTTGCAACTTGCCCCTGAATAAATTCCAAACGAGTGCTTTCTTCATGTCCCAACGATTCCCGTCCCTGGCCAGTTTTCGCTCGCCCGAAGAATTTCAACAGCACATCCGTTCATTGGCAAGTGGATTTGATTGCGACCTAACGGTCGAAACTAAGGGAGCGTTGGCCCAACCAATCTCAGTCTATGATCGCACAATTGGCAATCGCTTCGCAATCCATCCGATGGAAGGCTGGGATGGAACGCTGGACGGAAAGCCAACTGAAAACACCAGACGACGTTGGACGAATTTTGGTGCCAGTGGAGCCAAGTTAATCTGGGGAGGCGAGGCTGTGGCGGTTCGACACGATGGACGAGCGAATCCGAATCAATTGTTCATCAACCCAGAAAATGATTGTCAAGCTTTGCTGACCGAACTTCGACAAGTATTGGTTGAGCGGCATGAAAGTGACTTTGGGACGACCCGTGATTTGCTGATCGGTCTGCAAATAACGCACAGTGGACGATTCGCTAGACCCAACACAAAACAGCTTGAACCAAAGATCGCCTACTTTCATCCGCTGTACTCACAAAAGTATAACCTGCCTTCTGACCATCCGATTCTTAGCGACGATCAACTCAAGGAGATTCGTGACGCGTACATCGTTGCTGCAGAAATCGCCCAGCGAAGCGGTTTTGATTTTGTCGATATCAAGGCCTGTCATGCCTATTTGATACATGAACTCTTGTCCGCTCACACGCGACCTGGGCAATATGGAGGCAGCTTCGAAAATCGCACTCGTTTGTTTACGGAAATCGTCGAGGGCATTCGAGCTCAATGTCCCAAGCTTCAGATCGCGGTCCGCTTGGGATTGATCGATCTACCGCCATTCTCCGAAAGTGAAAATGGACAGGGAAAAGCCTTGGATTATTCGGCTCATCTGCCGTGGCGATTCGGCTTTGGCATGAATCCGACCAACCCGATGGAACCTGACTTTGACGAACCGTTCCAATTCCTTGGCCTCCTGCAATCGCTTGACATTCACTTGGTCAATATCTCTGCGGGCACACCCTATGGATCACCTCACTTGCAACGGCCAGCAACATTTCCACCCAGCGATGGGTACCTGCCACCCGTGGATCCTTTACTGTCGGTCTATCAGCAGTTGCAAGTCGTCCGCAAGGCGAAAGCGGAATTCCCAAACTTAAAGTTCGTCGGTAGCGGCTATTCGTATCTACAAGACTACTTGCCCAATGTCGCTCAGCATGAAATCCAAAACGGGCATACTGATTTTGTGGGTTTGGGACGCATGGTACTTTCATATCCGACTTTGCCGAGGGATGTTTTGCAAGGCAAGACTTTGGTTCGCAAGAAAATCTGTAGAACGTTCAGTGATTGCACGACGGGCCCTAGAAACAACTTAATTAGTGGTTGCTTTCCGCTAGACAATCATTACAAACAAATGCCCGAAGCAGCGATTGTAAAACTGAAACGCCGCGAAACCATCCAACGGCTAAACTCTGTCGACTAACGTCTATCCACTAAGCGTCGCTTTGGCACAATCACCTCGCGACCCACTGCCGCCGCCTAGCAGCACCTGCTTAACAACCCTGCTTAAAGCAGGTATAGCGAAATCACAGAGACAATCACGGCACCCACAAATACACTTGGAAAGTAAACCGCGGCAACCAACGTCAACTTGACCACATTCCAAAAGTAGCTTTCGGCAAATACTTTTCGACAGGTGGCAATCGAATACACTGGCAAGACCACCAGTGCGACCGGCAGCAACCAGGCCCAGGAGATCCCACAAAGCAACATAACGGCAAACAGTAAGTAAAAGGTCGCATGCAAATGAGACGAAAGTACGAAAGCGATCACCAACGTTGGGCAGTTCCGCCAGTAGAGGAAGCGAATCGCAAATGCCAACAATGGCATCATGATCAAGGCAACCTGTGACCCAGCCCCAAAGACGGCAGACAGATATTGCGACACCCCAAAGTCAGTCAGCATCAACGATGCATTTCGCACGACTCGGGTCATCCAACCCGGCATGCTTGGACCGACCCCACCCAACTTAGCTCGAATTTCGTCATCGGACGATGTCGCGAACCCTCGAAACTGTTCAAATGTTAACGGGGTCTTCTTTCCACCCCAGATGAAAAAGCCTTGATTGATCTCGGTTTCCAGCTTTTCTTGCAGCAAAGGCGAAGCATTGCTTACGCCGTAAACCTGCGGGTCAACTGCAGTAACATTGCCTCCCGCGGTTTGCTTGGGGTCAACCGCTTCTGCAGGCCGATCCGCGTCGCTACTCGGGTCCTGCTTGGGCAAAGCAGGAGGCAGCGTTTCCGGGCCTTCGGCGACCTGTTTTGCATCCGCCGGAGCACCCGATTGTTTTGATCGCGGCTGACTAGCTTGGCTCCCCAATTCGACAGGCCCTAACCCCACTTCGTCTGCGATATCGCCTGCGTTATCTTCCGTAGCCTTGCGAATCTGTCTTTCGATTTCGCCTACTTTCTCAACAGCCGTATCGCTTGCCGAAGCATTCACCAATTCACGAACGCTGGGCGGTTCGACCCATAAACTGAACGCGAAGAAAAACGCAAAGCTACTTATTAAGTAAATTTGGATCGGGCTGAGATACCGCACCCGCCGCCCGTTGATAAATTCCAGTGTCAGCACCCCGGGACGCGCAAGGAGATTCCAAAGCGTTGAAAAAGCCCTGCCATCCACCGATAACAATTGGACCAAGAAATCGCCCACCAGATGCAAAACACCATCGGTCAAGTCAGTGTGCTTCTGCCCACAATGTCGACAAAACCGATTGCTATCCACTTTCGCTGCATGACAATTGAAGCAAATAGACTTGCCATATTGTTGCTGTTGCTCTGCTAAAATCGCATCGACCACAGGCGTATCCTGTGCTTGATCGACACCCAACGGGTCCACCGTTTGCGAATTCACGACTAACGAAGTCTCAGGCTTCTTAGGCAAGTGAACTTGCTGCTCCGTTTGGCCTTCAATCTTCAAGTCCTTCTTCTGACTTGATGTGTCTGCCTGTGGATCGATGTTCGATGGATCCGTCGACGAGGGCTCACTTGAATTCATGACACAAACCTACATTGATGGCAACGTTGACAGGGAAGCGAACAAAAACAAATCATTGGACAACCCAACCAGCAATGTAGTGAATCACATCGATTCGGCGTCTTGAAAGATGCCCGGACGATTCCCGCCTGCCAACGCAACTTCTGTATTTCGTAACCCGATCAGTTATATCTTACTTAAAAGCACAATTTTTCTACAGCGACACTCTCTAGACCCAAGAGAATCAATTGCCAGGCGAACCAATACACTCATAGAAAAAGTCTGGTACCGTCTTGTCAATCCATGGCATCCAACAACGCACGTCACCTGCCTGACCCCAACCATTGAAAGTTTCCGACGATGAAAACTTATTCATTGACGTTAGCCGCTTCGCTACTGCTGCTCTCAGGTTGCCCTGCAAATCAGCCGACCGAAATAACATCGCTGACTCCGCTTCAAGCGACTTCTAATCCATCTAAGGACACCGACGTCGCCCCGTCATTGATGACTCATCTTAACCCCAATGCCAATGACGCTGCACCCGACGCACCACCAGCAGGCACCGACCCTCTGTATTGGTCACCAGTGGTAAAGTTGTATCAGCAAGCGGTCGAATCGGGTCAAACCACTGCCGGATCTGCAGCCCAATGGACCAGCGACCTTTGGCAGCAAACTTCCGATACCAGCTCTCAGTTCGCAGGGTCCACCAAGGATTGGTTAATGCAAAGTTTCGAATCCGCCAAAGCCACGGGCGCTACCTCCGCAACTTCAACAAGCGATTTCTTCAAAACAGAAATGGCGAAGATCGGCTCTTGGGAATACCAAGTGATCGAAATCGGGCCCTTAACGCCGCAAGAGAAAACCGAACAGCTGAACCAACTGGGTGTGCAGCGTTGGGAATGCATGGCTACCAGCAGCCTTCAGGACAACCGTAGTCAATTCGTTTTCAAGCGAAAGGTCAAAAGCCAATTTGACAATATCCCAACCAAAGATCTGGCAAGATTCATTTTGATGATTGGAGGCGGAGGCTTGCTTAGTGGCGGAGACAGCCAAGAGTAAACTTTGCACGGTTGGATTCGACTTGCGACAAGTTGGGCATACACCCACGCTTGATTCCAAACCTGATAATTTCCAAACAAGAGAGAATGTGCATGCCTGACTCGCGAAATCTTAAAATCGACAACATTGAACTACCCGCCCAAGACCTCTTCCTGCAACCAAGTTGTCCTTCTCGACCGTATTCGACTAGAAGTTTGTTGACTATGGTCAGGACTACGCGGCCTTGAACGATGGACAACAGGATGGTGGGTTCTTCAAGTCTCCACTGCAAGCAAACACCAAAAACGGATCAGCTTTAGTCATTCTTTATCACGACAACCTTGAAAGCATCCTGGACACCGTGGTTAAAAACGCAGGCACTATCGTCCAACCCATCTTTCGTTTCCCAGGGGGGTGCAGGTTCCGCTTTACCGAACCTAGCGGCAATGCACTGTCGGTTTGGTCAGAAACTTAAATCACCGGCTAATGTTCGCTGAAGCCGAAATCAAAAACCCAAACGCCGCTTAATCCATCGGCTTGATAACAATACTTGATAACATCGTAGCATTTAAAACCCGGGTCTTATTGGCACCCCCGGTATTAGTATCGTTGTTAGTATCGGTATTAGTAACAAAAAACGCCGCCAAGACATCAGTCCCGGCGGCGTTCTATTTTCAACTAATCCATCAGCACTAGTTCATCAGCACTAGTTCATCAAAACCGAGTCGCATTTTCGCATTTAGAAAATGCGTCATTAGTAGCGGTAATAATCTGGCTTGTAAGGGCCTTCTACAGGAACGCCCATGTAGTCAGCCTGATCCTGAGACAACTTAGTCAGCTTGACACCGATTTGCTCTAGGTGCAAACGAGCGACTTCTTCGTCCAAAATCTTTGGCAAGCGATAAACTTTGTTTTCGTACTTATCGCAGTTGTCCCACAATTCCAGTTGGGCCAATACCTGGTTGGTGAACGATGTGCTCATCACAAAGCTTGGATGCCCTGTAGCACAACCTAGGTTCACCAAACGACCTTTAGCCAAGATCAAAATCGATCGGCCATGTCCAAAGGTGTAACGATCCACGGCACCGATGTCAGCCGACTTGATCTCTTCTTTGGAAACTTTGCCGTCTTCGACTTGCGATTCCAACCAAGCGATGTCGATTTCGGTGTCGAAGTGACCAATGTTGCAAACGATTGCGTCATTCGCCATTTGGGATAGGTGCGGGCCCAGGATAATGTCCTTGTTCCCGGTTGTGGTAACAAACAAATTTCCTTCTTTGCACGCGTGATCCATGGTGGTCACTTCGAAACCTTCCATCGCCGCTTGCAAAGCGTTGATGGGATCGATTTCAGTCACGATGACTCGGCAACCATAACGCTGCAAAGATTGAGCACAACCTTTACCAACGTCACCATAACCACAGACGACAGCAACCTTGCCAGCCAACATCACGTCGGTGGCTCGCTTGATTCCGTCGGCTAATGACTCGCGGCAACCGTACAAGTTATCAAACTTGCTCTTGGTCGCTGAATCATTCACATTGATCGCTGGCACTTGCAAACGACCGGTGTTAGCCAATACTTCCAAACGATGAACACCTGCGGTAGTTTCTTCACTTAGACCGCGAATCTCGCCCAACAATTCAGGGTAACGATCGTGAACCATTGCGGTCAAATCACCGCCGTCGTCCAAGATCATGTTCAGCGGCTTGCCAGAAGGGAAATTCAAAGTCTGTTCGATACACCAATCGAACTCCTCGTCCGTTTCATTCTTCCAGGCGTAAACCGGGATACCAGCGGCGGCAATTGCTGCAGCGGCTTGGTCTTGGGTCGAGAAGATGTTACAGCTACTCCAGGTAACTTCCGCACCCAATTCAACCAAAGTTTCAATCAGCACGGCCGTTTGAATGGTCATGTGAAGACAGCCAGCGATACGAGCGCCTTGTAGAGGCTTAGATGGACCGAACTTCTTGCGAAGAGCCATCAGGCCAGGCATTTCGTTCTCGGCTAGCATGATTTCACGACGACCAGCGGCTGCCAAAGAAATGTCTTTGACCTTGTAAGCTACTTTTGTCGATTCAACTTGAGACACGTGAGGCCTCCTTAAAACATTTGCGAAATCAAAAAGAACAAACCCAGACCAGGGACTCCTGGCGGAAAACATAAGAACCGTACCAATATAGGTTATCGCGGTCGACTTCTTCAACCGGCAACCGCCTAGGATTACAACAAACAGCGTTAAAAAGTCGCAAAATCGCCCGAAAATACTGCAAACCGTCATGCCTAGAATGCCACCTGGCGCCCGAATTTGACTTCGCAGACGCTACAATCATGCGGACTTCCTCGCCCAAGTGGGAATCACTCAAAAGTCGAGAAGGCTGGTTCTGTTCGAGTGCCCCGAAACTTGCCGCCTAGTGATCGAATTCGGTTTCACCAACCGTTAATACAGAATTCGACTCGGTTCGCCTTCCCAAAACTCGATGTCTGCCGAGAATCCATGTTTCATTCCGAACTCATCCACTCGCGATAAATCGGAATCCGCCCCAACTTGGTGCCGAACCTCATCCTGCCTCAACGACTGCTGCATTCGTAGCACGTTGCAGTCCTAGGGCGCTGCAGTCTTAGGGCGTTGCAGTCTTAGCGATTTTCACAATCTTGCCAGCACCCACCCATCAATTGATGAATCGCCGCCCGTCGATTACCCTCGGTTCAATACCCACCTGGCGTGTGCGTCTATGCTTCCGTTCCATTGGCACCTCAGGGCCAGGGGCACTCATTCTCTTCCGCCGGATTTTTCTGTAACCAGCGCAAATTCCGAAACTGCGGGGGCGGCCCCTGCCATACTCGTCCCACGACTTTCAACTCACTCGAGTTAGCACCGCGAAGGTGTTCTGCGTCGCTTAGCTTTAATTGCCTAACACCCTGCAAGCGGGATAAAGGGGCGTCGGCATAACTCTGAAAATTGTCCCGTCTAAACACAACGTCCTGCCACTGATCACCGCCAATCAACTCAGTCACCGCCGCGTGTTGATCCAACAGGACAACCAAAGCGTTGGCTTGCTGGCAACGCACTTGAAGCATCAACTGGGCGTCTTCACTGGGCGCCTGAAAATTCTTCGAACGAAGCTTAAAAGTCGACCGAGGCCAGCTACCAGGCCGATACGAAAACCATTGACTTTGCCAACCGTCTGCAAAGGATTCGATCATCAATTGCGAATCCACCACCGACTCCACGGTCGGCTTCACACCCGCAGCGACCATTTGTTCGGGGGAAACCTTTTCAATCAATGAAGAAACTTTGAATGTGTCCGCTTCGTAAATTCCATAGTAATAGCCGGCGCCTGATACCGTTTGATCCAAGGTGTAGGTCACATTCGCGTACACCCATAACGGGCCAGCAATGGATTCCACTGGCAAGCGAGCCCGCCAACCGCCACTGACTTTCACTGGTTTTACCTGCCGCCAATAGCGACTGACCGTGTTGGCCATGTCCGCTGCCAATTCAACTTCCTTGCCGTCCAATGTGTAGTAAACATCCACCGACTGAATGGTGCGGCTATCATCCGCCAGAACCAAAACGGAGGGAACCGCGTCAATGGTTTCTAACTGCAACTGAGTCTTCGGTGTTTCAGGGAAACGGAACGTTTTTTGCAAGTGTTGATCGAACCAAAGCAAACTGGCGACTTCATATTCAGATGAATCCTGGTGGTTATGATGAGGCGAACAGATGACTCGCCACTGCTTACTTTTGATTTCCTTAATCGATTGTGGCAAATCCCCAATCCGCCCGTGAAAATCATTCGCTGGACTTTGGAAAAGTATTGGGCATGAGATCTGTTCCAAACTAACATTGTCACATATCGTCGCCTGGAAGATCTGACTGGCGGTCACCCGATCGCTGATTCCGCCACACGATGGCACCGCCGCTTTGACTCGGGAATCGACGCTGGCCATGACCGTCAACTTACCACCCATCGAATGCCCATAAACACCCAGCCGATTGGGATCGACTTCGTGCTGCCGTTCCAGGAACGTCAATGCCCGCCGAGCGGCCAAGGCACACAAGAACCAAGGACTATTGCGAGGTGATTCAATCGAGTCCATCGTCCAGGGATGAGGCGCAGCCGAAGGAAAGACATTCCCCGCATTTCGACTAGGCGCATGGTACCCATCGACAGCCCCCCAGTCTGTGGTCCACTTGAAGGCTGGATCCGCGACCTGCTGGTCCCAGAATAGCTGAACTCCGGTCGGGCTAACCGTATAGCCGGGTGCCAAAATCCTGCCCGCCCAGGCAATTGAAACCGTTGCATAACCACGTTTCGCGTTCATCAGACAAGAACGGTAGTCAGCGTATTGACCGCCGCCATGAATCTGCAACAAACCTGGCAGTTTTTCTCCGCCTGGGGCAGCATTTTTGGGGAAACCATAGATGGCAGCCAACGTCGAACGCTTACCTTTGAAGACTCCGATGCGAAAACGCACAACCCGCAAAACAACGCCGTCTTCTTCCCATTCCCTGAGTGTCTGAACGTCCAGTGGTTCGGCTTGAGGATCAAAGCCGTTCCACATTTGCTGAAAATCCTGCGGGGCAACCCCAGATTTCAACAACGGCAAAGATTCAGGCTCTTGCGCCAACACCGGCGGCGAAATTAACAGAACAAGGATTACTAACAAACGGATCATGACAACTTCCCACGGTACTTAAAGCAAAGGCTACGGCCACCGGTTCTCCCCAAAGAGAGCGACAGAAGAAAACTTACCGCAATCCAAGCACGCACCGCATGCCAAGGAAGGCAATATCCACTTGCTTGCGCTACGTGCTGGTATTTCTATAGCTGCCGCTCGCCTAAGTATACCCATGGATTCACCCAACCGCTCATACGCGAACGCCTGGCCTGCAACAACCGTTCTCGACTGGAATTCGATGCCAAGGCTGGTCAATTCTACGGCCACAATCCATCAGAAACCTAATCGTCGAATGCTTTAGGCTCGACTTTTTCCAAGCGAACTTTCCTGATCTGCCCCGTTGTCTGCCAACTAGCAAAGCCCAATGGTGCCATGGGCTTTTGTTCCCACCAAATCGTAAAACGTTTCTCCTGAGTCTCTTGCCAAAAGAGTGACTTGCCGTCCAAGAAACATTCAATCTCGTTTTCGGCAACCCGTAGCTTCACGTCGTACCAGCGATTTTGCTGAAATTCGACGGTGCGCGAAGTAGAATTCTCTATTGCCGAGAAATTGTTAACATTCGAAATTCCGACCGTACTGCCACCCCAACCGCCTAAGATCAATGTGGCCTGCTGGTCAGCAAAGGGGAACGTCAAGCCGCAAAAGAAATCGCTGCCCTGGGTACGACGAGCCTGAAACGAAATTTCATAATTGATCTTGGGTACTTCAAAGTTCGCAACCAAACCCGACCCAGGATTGCCTTTCCCCAAAGTAAGCACCCCGTCGGCCAAATCGATCTTGCCGTGCCCTTCAAAGTAGCTTTTTGCGGCAATCGACCAGGGACTATTTTTGCTGTCCAGGTCCCCGTTAGGCAACAACCATACGCCACCCTCTTTGGCCTGCGGAAATTCTGTCCACGCCTTGAGTTTGACTGGAAGATCCACATCCTGTCCGGCTGCAGAAGCAATCGGCGCAGGCTCACTTGACTTGGCCGCCTCTTGGGCAAACACGCAACCGACGCCGGCGATGGGCCCGCCGGACAGCCCAAAACACTGAAAACTACCCGTAAAAAAGGAAGCAATGATTAACCAATAGCTACTGCACTTCATACCGAACTCTCATTCTCTCCGGTAACCGGAGCGACTTTCGGAAGCTGGCGTTTGCATCGGACTATTTTCACCGCAACGCACTTATGCGATCACTTCCGAATTCATTACAAAATCGTGAACATTGTCCGCGGCATCGCGCCCCTCTCGCATGGCCCAAACCACCAGGCTTTGACCGCGGCGACAATCACCAACCGAGAACACGCCTGGCACGTTTGTACTAAACTTGCCCATCTCTGCCTGAATGTTCGAACGACCATCGATTGCCAATTTCAGCTGCTGGGCGATTGTGGCCTCAGGGCCTACGAATCCCAACGCTAAGAATACCAAATCGGCTTCGATGGTGCGCTGACTATCTGGAACCGAAGTAAAAGGCGATTTCCCTGAAGGTTTACTCCAATCGACTTCAGCCAAGGTCAAACCCGTTAGCCGTCCATTAGCATCGCCCACAAACTGAACGGTTTCCACAGCAAAACTACGCGGGTCATTCCCAAACACCGTTGCCGCTTCTTCGTGCCCGTAGTCAACGCGAAAAATTCGCGGCCATTGAGGCCAGAGATTATTTTCCGGCCGCGAATCACTAGGCCGAGGAACAATTTCCAAGTTCACTAGACTCTTGCATTTATGCCTAACCGACGTTCCCAAACAATCATTGCCCGTATCGCCACCACCAATCACGACGACGTTCTTGCCTGTCGGATCAATGAACTGCCTGTCAGCAAATTTGGAATCCAGCAAACTCTTTGTGTTGCCTGTCAAGTATTCCATCGCAAAGTGTACACCCTGCAGGTCACGACCCGGAATCGGCAAATCTCGCGGCCGAGTCGAACCAATGGCCAACACCACCGCGTCAAACTCATCCCACAATTCCGCCGCGTTTTTATCGGTGCCAATTTCTATCCCCGTTTGAAATTTGACTCCCTCTGAAATCAATTGCTCGACACGACGCTGGACAATCTGTTTGTCTAGTTTCATATTCGGGATACCGTACATCAACAGCCCACCGATCCGATCCTCGCGTTCATAAACGGTGACCTCATGTCCAAATCTTCGCAGCTTTTGCGCACACGCTAATCCGGCCGGTCCCGAACCGACAACGGCCACGGCTTTCCCAGTCGCTGACGTTGGCGGCGCAGCAATGACCCATCCCTCTTCAAACGCCCGGTCAATAATGGCACACTCGATCGACTTAATCGCAACCGCAGGTTCATTGACACCAAGGCAGCACGAACCCTCACAAGGTGCCGGGCACACTCGACCTGTAAATTCTGGAAACGGATTGGTTTCGTCCAGGCGAATGTAAGCCTCTTGCCATTGATCCCGATAAACGAAGTCATTCCACTCGGGGATCATATTGTTCAATGGACAACCCGCTGCCATATTGGCCAACATGCCGCCTGTATGACAAAATGGAATGCCGCAATTCATACACCGCGCACCCTGTTGCTGCAGACTTTCGATCGGCAATCGCGTCTCGAATTCATTGAAATCCAAGATCCGCAAACGCGGGTCGCGTTTGGTTCCGGTCTTTCGATCAAACTCTTTAAATCCAGTAGGTTTCCCCATCTTTGGGCCTCTTCCAATTCAGCTCAATTGTTCAATGATCCCTAGTTCCAACGATGGGTCTTCAGCAGCAAAGCAATTCTGAAGACCCAATTGGGCACAGGCCAAAATTCCAAGACCATAATCGGTACGTTCATCCCCACGGTTCGCCTAAAAATTTTTGCATCGCTCTTTGGTTGCACGTGCGACGGTTGGGCACCCTTGGTCAACAGTGCCTACTTGGTTCGGAAACCAAAATCGCCAAAAGCGTGTGCCTAACCTTCGACCGCACCGGCGGCGGGCCGTTTACGCTGATGAATGCCTAAAGCGTGAATCGGTTCCAAATGTTTACGAACCGCAACCCCTTGCTCCATCGCCTTGCGATAGTCAACTGGCATCACGCGCTTGAATTGCTTCAACGCCAATGCCCAGTCGTCTAAAATCTTCGCCGCAATGGTTGAACCGGTGTACATTTCATGACGGGTGATCAACTCTTGCAACTCTGCAATGTCTTCAGGCAACGTGACTTCGCTAAGTTCGACCGTTCCCAAGTTACACTGCTTAATTAATTGATTTTCTGGATCGTAAACGAAAGCAATTCCGCCCGACATTCCCGCGGCGAAATTTCGCCCGGTAGGTCCCAGCACCACAACTTGCCCGCCCGTCATGTATTCGCAACCGTGATCACCGACCCCTTCAACCACCGCAATTGCCCCGCTGTTGCGAACGGCAAAACGTTCCGCCGCAATGCCTCGGAAGTATGCAATCCCGCTGGTCGCACCAAACAGAGCGACATTGCCGATCAGAATATTTTCTTCAGGAACCAAGGGTGATTCTGCCGGCGGGTAAATGATCAACCGACCACCACACAATCCCTTTCCAACGTAGTCATTGGCATCACCTTCCACTTCCAGGGTAACCCCACGGGTCACCCAAGCGCCGAAGCTTTGCCCTGCCGAACCGTGGAATTTGATGTGTAATGTGCCGTCAGGCATTCCCAAATCGTTGTAGCGTTTGGTCAGTTCGTGCGACAACAACGGCCCCGTCGCTCGATCTGTATTCTTGATCGGCAACTCGAATCGAGTCGTGCGATTTTCCAAAATCGCGGCCTTCCCCATCTCTTGCAGGCGGACATCTAGTACCGTTTCTAACTGGTGATCTTGTTCCTGAGAATGATACACCGTCATCGTCGAATCATTGGGCAGCGTCGGCGTTAACACCAAAGACATGTCCAGATGCTTGGCCTTCCAATGAGCGATGTCGGGGTCGAGCTCAAGCAAGTCCACTCGACCAATCATTTGGTTGATCGAACGGAAGCCAAGTTCGGCCATCAACTGCCTTGCCTCTTGGGCCACCATAAACAAGTAATTCACAACATGTTCAGGTTTGCCATCAAACTTGGCACGCAATTCTGGATCCTGCGTCGCAATCCCAACCGGACAAGTGTTCAAGTGACACTTCCGCATCATAATGCAACCCATCGTGATCAACGGCGCCGTCGCAAAGCCATACTCCTCGGCGCCAAGCAAAGTCGCCACAATCAAGTCGCGGCCCGTTTTCAATTGACCGTCCGTCTGCAGGCGAATCCGACTTCGCAATCCGTTCATTACCAACGCTTGATGCGTTTCTGCCAATCCCAATTCCCAAGGCAGGCCTGCATATTTAATGCTGGTCAGCGGCGACGCTCCCGTTCCACCGTCCGAACCTGCAATCAAAATATTGTCCGCCTTGGCTTTGGCCACGCCCGAGGCGATCGTTCCAACACCCACTTCAGAAACCAATTTGACGCTAATTCGAGCCGCGGGATTCGAATTCTTCAAATCAAAAATCAATTGTGACAGATCTTCAATCGAATAAATATCATGATGCGGTGGCGGACTAATCAACCCAACCCCTGGCGTACTATTCCGGGTCGATGCGATGGTCGTATTGACCTTATAGCCCGGCAATTCGCCACCTTCACCTGGCTTGGCACCTTGAGCAATTTTGATCTGTAATTCGTCTGCGTTGGTCAAGTAATAAGCCGTGACACCAAATCGCCCCGAGGCCACCTGCTTGATTGCCGAACGCTTGGAATCGCCGCCAACCATGGGCAAGAATCGTCTTGGATCCTCGCCCCCTTCGCCCGTATTGCTCTTACCACCCAATCGGTTCATCGCAATCGCCAACGTCTCATGAGCTTCCGCGGAGATCGAACCAAAGCTCATCGCGCCACTACACATGCGTTTAACAATTTCTTTCGCCGATTCGACTTCATCCACGGAAATGGCCGTCCGACCTGGCTTCAACCGCAGCAAGCCACGCAAGTGGCATTCGCGACTGGTCTGTTGGTTAACCAGAGTTGAAAAGCGTTCGTAAGCCGAACCGTCATTCAACTTGGCTGCCTGTTGTAACTCGGCGATCGTGTAAGGGTTCCACGCGTGATGCTCACCATCACTTCGCCAATGAAATTCACCACTGGACCGCAAGCGAACAGGACTGCTAGGTGCTTTCGGGCCATACGCTTCCGAGTGCCACATTGACGCTTCTTTTGCCAAGACATCGAAGCCGACACCGGAAATGCGACTGGCGGTCCCAACAAACGAACGCTGCATCACCTCCTGACTTAAGCCAATCGCTTCAAAAATCTGGGCTCCCTTGTAGCTATGCAACGTGGAGATGCCCATCTTTGCCATAACCTTCAACATGCCCTTGCCGACGGCGTCACGGAATTTGGAAACCAACGCCACGTTGGAAAAAGAAACGTCTAGCAACCCTTGGTCCCGTGCTGCATAAATGGCCTCATAAGCCAAGTAAGGATAGATCGCATCGGCTCCATAACCGGTCAACAAGCAGAAGTGGTGAACCTCTCGCGCTTCGCCGCTTTCCACCACCAAGCCCACCCGATTCCGCAAGCGTTTTTTGATCAAGTGATGATGTACCGCCCCCAATGCAACCAATGAACTAACGGCAACGCGTTCGGAACTTGCTTGCCGATCGCTCAAAATCAACAATGCCACTCCCTTTCGTACCGCTTCTTCTGCCGCGACACAAAGTTGCTCTAAACACGCTTCCAACGCCGTTCCATCAAGCGTGGGGCCGTAGGTCATGTCCAACGTGCAACTATCCCAAGTCCCCAAAGCTTCATCCGCCGCCTGCGAATGATGATGGATGTCGTGAATACAAGCGAACTCAACCGGCGATAGAATCGGCTGCGGTACTCGCAAGCGACGAGCATGCTGCGGCGATGCCGAAAGTAAATTATTCTCGGGACCAATGTGGCATTCCAACGACATGACGATCTCTTCACGAATCGAATCGATCGGCGGGTTGGTCACCTGAGCGAACAGCTGCCTAAAATAGTCATAAACCAATCGCGGCTTGTCACTTAAACAGGCGAGTGCCGCATCGTTGCCCATCGAACCGATCGGGTCTTTCCCTTGTTGAATCAGCGGCACCAACATCATTTCAAGGGTTTCACGACTGTACCCCGCAGCGGTCAAGCGTTGGGCCAACTCGATGGCGTGATAACCTAGCTGCACCGATAACAAAGAATCCGCGATCACGTCATCCACTACACTTGAGTGCGTGGCACCCATTGTAGAAGTTCCACCTGCATCAAGAGGGGTAGAACTGCCTGCCGGTGCCGTCGACCCTACCATCGCCCCTGCCCCTGACGCTGCCTGTGCCATCGCCTTGGTGGCCAATTCAGCAATGCACATGCGCCCTTGGCTTAACCATTGTGCGTACGGTTTTCGCTGGGCAAGATCTGTTTTCAATTGCTGGTCATCAATAATCACACCCTGCTCGAAGTCCACCAAGAACATCCGCCCAGGCTGCAACCGACCCTCGCGAACGACATGTTGCGGCAGAACATCCACCACTCCAACCTCACTGGCCATGATCACTCGATCATCCGACGTCACCCAATACCGA
>JBDNHU010000608.1:0-11953 GCA_041688615.1 Mariniblastus sp.
AAGGCGACTGGGCATGCAAGGCGACTGGGCATGCAAGGCGACTGGGCATGCAAGGCGACTGGGCATGCAAGGCGACTGGGCATGCAAGGCGACTGGGCATGCAAGGCGACTGGGCGTTTGCAACCCAGAGGGCATGTTTGGCGGAAGACGAATGAACCAGTAAGTTGACCGGCTTCAAAGGCAGGCAACAATGTAACGCCGGTCGCGGAACAATCCTCGCAGTTACAAAACGCAGGAATCCAGCAAAAGGTCAGATCAGTATTGAACGCGAAAACGGCCCGACGCGAAACAGGTTCTTAGAACGCCAATGGTCGTCCAAGTGCAGCTTTCCCTTTTGAACTTTCGGCAAATATTCCTAATCTCTCATTATCGATAACGACAAAAACAGTGATCCAAAACAACCGAAAAAAACTCCGTCTAGATCGTTCCTTCGAAACGATGCAATTGCCCGCTGTGATTTTAGACGCTTTATTTGATGCGGGTTACGAAAAACCAACCGCAATTCAAGCAAGCCTAGTGCCGCTGGCCCTTCAACAGTACGACTTGATTGGCCAAGCAAAAACAGGCTCGGGGAAAACAGCCGCCTTTGGCTTGCCCATTTTGACTCACTTGTCTGCCGGCACCAATCGCAAGATGCCGCGAGCCCTGATATTGGTTCCAACTCGAGAATTAGCGACGCAAGTTTCAGCCGAAATCAACAAACTTGGCAAGGGCCTAGGTGTTCGTTGCCTGCCTATTTACGGCGGAGTGAACATTCGCACGCAACAAAGAGATTTAGACCAAGGTTGCGACATTGTTGTGGCAACCCCAGGCAGAATCATCGACCTTTCCCAGCGTAATTCGATAGACCTTAGTCGCCTGGAAATCGTGGTTCTAGACGAAGCCGACCGAATGCTAGACATTGGATTTCGCCCTGATATTGAAAAAATATTACGCCGATGTCCGACAGAACGGCAAACGCTTCTGCTAAGCGCAACGCTACCTGATTCTATCCTGCAATTAGCTAAGCGCTACATGATCAAACCCAAATTGATCGAACTACCTCAAGAAGATCAAAAGACTCAAACGATCGAACAGTTCTATTTCTCAGTAGCACCCGAAGATAAGTATCGCCTGCTGGTTGCGTTGCTTCAACGAGAACAACCGTCGCAAGCGATTGTATTTTGCCGAACCAAGATCGGTACCGAAAAGCTATTTCGTAAGCTAGAAAAGACCGGCGACTACGATGGTGTTGCGACATTACACGGTGATATGAACCAAAATGGGCGGGAACGAGTGATGACTAGGTTCCGAAGCGGTCAGATTCGCCTGCTCATTGCAACCGATGTGATTGGTCGCGGTATCGACGTTTCTTCGATCTCACACATTATCAATTTTGACATTCCCACGCTAAGCGAAGACTATGTCCACCGAGTGGGTAGAACCGGACGAATGGGCAGAGAGGGAATCGCCTATTCCTTCGTGACCCTGGATCAGGGCGACGAATTAACTGGAATTGAACTGCAGATCAACCAACTACTAAAGCGGGATCACATCCCCGGCGTTTCTATCGAATCAGGCCAAAGAACAGCTGGCATCGAAGCCAAAGAAGTGGTTGTCGACAAGATTTCCGAAGGCCTAGCCAGACGACCAAAATCTAGATATCGCCGCTGGTAGCAATGGCCACTGGCGCCCACAGCGATTCTTTGAAACTGCGATTCTTTGAAACTGCGATTCTTTGAAACTGCGATTCTTTGAAACTGCGGGGCAAGAATCTGCCGCGACTACCGGGAAGTTGCGACTGACCGAAAGTTGCAATGCCGGACACGTTGACGACAATGATCAGGAAGGACGACAATGATCAGGAAGGACGACAATGATCAGGAAGCGGCTTGGGCAGGCCTGGCTGCCGCGTCACGTGGCCAGTCGTTGGGGACATGAGATGATCGAGGCGGCGGCAATTTCGACCGCGACAACGCTTGCAAAGTCCATTTTGCCTTAAGCAAACGCCAAGATGGCCAATCCCACCAGCCACAACAGGTAGACACTTAAGGCAACCCAGAACCCTACGGCATTCGCCTTACCTCCAGCCGAGATCAACGCAGGTTCGGGCTGTTCCGAATTCGTTACGGACCCACCATCGTTCTTCTGCGACTTCGGCTGCAATCTAGATTCGTCAGTCACACAATTTCCCTACCGCTGGATCTTAAACTGTTCCACGAACGCTGCTTGGAATTCATACACTTGATCAAAGTGTTCACGACGGTCATTCACTGACTTCTTCATCCAACCAATGTCAATAATATTATAGACAATCGAACCGAAATCACTTGTCGAACAAATACCCCAACTATTCAACACGCTCTTCGCCATCAGGCCATACTGATCGATCGCAAACTGGCGCAGTGCCAGGCACAACTCTTGACCAGTAAGATGGTTTTCACTTTCTACGGGTCCTTCATCCGAATCTAAATCAAACTGACCAGCGTCTCCAACTTTTTCGATCGTTTGCTGCAACATTTCGTCGATCGATTCAGACGGTGGCTCATCTTTTTCGATCGCGGTTCCACCAAGATCTTCCAACGACCCCAAGTCCAATTCACGTCCACCTTCTTCACCCTGGGACGCTGCTGACTTCTGCGATTGATTTCCGAAGTGGAGAATTTCTGTCGCGTAAACCAATCCTTCGCGAACAAAGTCATAGGCCTCGACGGTATAGCGAGGGTCGTTTTTAACCAACTGATAAATCAAATTCGATTCTGACATAGTTTTCTAAACAACGCCTAACAAAAAAAGACCCAACCCAGCCGACTAAACGATTTTTGAATCAACCACCGGGTCCACCGACCCACAAAATCCGACAACAGGTAACGCCCAGACTCTAGGCTTCCGACCTAACCACCCTAAACGTTCGCGACCCTTTGGTCTTATCCGCATTCCAAACTTATCCGGGTTTGGACTGAACAACCGACAGCACTTCGCTGGCATCGATCATAATTCTTCGTCGATCCTCGGTCTCGACCAACAACTGTTCGGACAGAATTTCGTAATTCAGCACTCGGTGCTGGCCGTCCCTAGTCAATACATGGGCTCCGATCGGCGGCAACGTTTTTTGGATATCGTTGTAAGTGTCGTACTCGTAACGTAAACAACACTTTAGTCGACCACAACGGCCCGAAATCTTGGTTGGGTCCAGCGTCGCCTTCTGCAATTTGGCCATTTTCATGGAAACAGGCGGCATCACATTCAAGTGAGTATTGCAACAAACCGGCTTACCACAATCACCGTAATCGGCCAACAACTTGGCTTCATCCCTGACACCAATTTGCTTCATTTCAATCCGCGTCTGAAGCTTCAGTGCCAGATCTTTGACCAACTGCCGAAAATCAACTCGATCTTCTGACAAATAGTAAATAACGACACGTTCACCGCCGTACAAGTATTCGATGTCGACCAGTTCCATGTCCAACTTAAGTCCAACAATACACTGCTGGCACATCTTCAGCGCCTCGGGACGCCGCTGTTCCAGCAGCTTTCGATCACGCAGATCTGCATCCGACATGGCGAATTGTATGTGCCCAGTCGAATAATTCTCCATCGCCGCAATGTTATGCTCTGTCGCTCGACACAACACTTCCCCGGACTCGAGACCTCTTTGCGTTCGGCAGACCACCTGCTGTCCACGCGAATAATCATCCTTTTGTTTGCCGCTCATCAGACCCAACTGGCGCAACGCTCCCATCCGGACCACGTAACGCTTGACGGTCAGATTCGAATCAGAACCTACCGCTTCGGACTTGCCTTCTTCTGGCGATTCTCTATCAAAATTCATGATTACCCAAATCTATTGATTGCCCAAATCTTCGTTAGCGAATTATTCCATCCCAGGCAACCAAAGTTTGGAAGGTGCCCCAGCGGCATTCGCTTGAATTCCAGCAAGAGACGACACCGGACCGGCGTTGTGTTGCAGATTCCCTTGAGAACCGCCAGGCATTCCTGGTACTGGTGGCATTCCTGGCATACCTTGGTTGGGGCGAATACCCAACTTCGCACACAACTTCGCAAATTCAATATGCAACGCTTCGGTTCTAGAACAGACTTCTGACGCCTTTCGGAACAGATCAATCGCTTGCTGTCCTAACCTGCGGCTTAAACTAGTCTCAAAGGCTCGCAACAACCAAAGTCCGTTGGTCTCGTCATCGTCCATCAAGAACTGCTCACCGTCAACCAGAAATTGAGCAGCCTTGCTAGTTCTAGGCTCCAGTTTCGCTAACAGTAGGTGAATTGTTGCCAAAGGAAACGTTGCCATCAACTCTTCCCGATCGGATTCCAACCGGGTTTTCACTTCAGCAAAAATCGCCTTCAACGCTTCTACATTCAGCACCGCAGAAGACGCCTCCATTGCCCATGCTAACATATCGGTTGGCATCTTGGAAAAATCAATCCGTGCAAACTGATGCAATGACATTTTTTCCAAACGAATCGTCTTAGGATCAATTCGTTCAGGCGCTGGCAAGCCCAATACCTGAAGCGCGGCGGCATTCCCCTGGGCTCGGTCAAACATTTCGGTATGCAACGTTCCCAAGTGAATCACAATCGCTTCAACTCGGCGGCGCAGCTGCGGGTCCGCAGTAGCCTCAGCGAAGGACTTTCCATTGAGCAACTGAGTGCGATAGCCTGGCAAGACTTCCGTCATCAACTGGTGCCACTTCTGTTCGCACCAAGTTACAATCTGGTCGTCATCAATGCCGTTTGGAGTTCGCCATTTCCAGTCGAAATCCTCGAAAATACACGGGGTTTCGCCAACAATGGCTTCGTTGCAGGTATCTTTCTTCAACAACGAATACTGATCCAACAAACGCTGCACATTTTGATCCAGGTCTGCATTCTTCATCCCCAAAATTTCAATGTACGCTTCTTTATCGGTACGCCGACCGAAAACTCGCACGACTGCAATGACATTGGGTAACGATTTGAAATCCGTGGTCTCAGAAACCTCGGTCAGTTCCGGTTTATCTAACAACGCATAAATTGACTTGGGCGGTACGTTTTCGGTATCATCGGCTCGGAATTTTTCATTTTCTGCCCCAGGCATGTGCAACAAGAAGTCATCGCTGGCCATCTCTTGAATCAATGCAGCCGCGTCCTCCACATCGCAAGTCAAAACCGTTTCGCTGTAGGTTTCGGCACCGCCAAAGCTGTCCATTAGAAAGCTCAACAACTCCGCTTCCACCGCATGATCGGGTTCCACGTTGTCACATTGAGCAAACGTGCGCCAGGCCTTGGAAGCTTCCTCGGAATAATTCAGACGCCCGGCCAGGATCGCGCGATTCTTCCACAAGATCGCTTGCTTTGGATTCGCCTCGGCCAAGGGACGCAACGCATTTAATGACTTGCGCCACATGCCTTGCCCAGCCCAATGGATCGCTTGCGCAGCGGCCTTGGACCATTGGTGACCATCCACTGCCGGCAAGATTGGCCAGTCGTGTTTGATACTTAAAGGCAACGAAGGCGTTTGCATGAAACGATTGATCATCGATTGAGCCGTGCCACGCGGATCGCCCGTTATCCACTGGAAAAGACCCGCGTGATCACGAGCCGCAACAAACTGGCTCTTTAAGAACAACTGCACAGCCAATGTCAAAATTGCATCTTCTAACAAGGTCGAAGGTTTTTCACCCGTTTCCATCGCCGACTGGACACAGTCAACCGCTCCGTCAATGTCCTCTGCTTCCAGGCATAAAATCGCTGACATTGCAAAGCCAACACTGGTCGAGCCGTTCTCCTGCACATACCCTTCGCTTACACGCTGGGCGATTTCAGTATTTCCCATCTCCAACGCCGAACCGAACCGCATCGTCGCCAAGCAATCCTTATAGCCGAACTGCTTCAGCGATCGATCCAGGACATCCATCGCCTTCAAGCGTTGCTCGCCCTCCAATAACTCGACGGCTTTTCCGATCTGAGCGACAACATCTTTCCCGCAGCAAAACTTTAACTTGCGCTGCTGATGACATGGGCAAGGCTGATATAGATCAAGCGCCATTATTCCCTCGGTGACTTTCTAAATATAAAAACAAGCAAAAAGTGAACATGTTACACCCTTTACTGAAGTGAACCATTTGATGGCAAGCAAACTCCGACAGCGTCTTGTCATCCAAAATGAAAAGATCGCCACCCAGACCCTCTGACAAGCTAGGATCGACGTGATATCGGGTTTCTTGCTTCGAGAATGTCCTTAAATCTACGTTATGCAGGGCCTGGAATAAAGGCGATGGACCGTTTCCCAAGCACTCGATACAAGCCTATCGCCGTCCATTTTGCCAGCACTGACCCTGGCATCGCCTCTTGGACCCAACGACCGACAGCTTCATAATCTTCGCCGTTGGGAACCCGTTTCCCTTCTCGCCACATAGGGCTCTAGGCCAACAAAAACGGCGATAATTGGGCTAACATGGGCCCAAATCAACAGGTTTGATGCACTGTGGGACACAAAAATTTCGTCCACTCGGTGCGAAATACCCGCTAAAGTGCCGCGAAATCCTAGTTGCTGCCATTTTAGGTTGCAAAACCGAGTGACTCGAAGCCGATTTCGTTGGCGGACGCAGAAATTCTGGAATATTTAACTTTTTCAGGCGAACTTCCCAGGCTTGGATCGATCTAAAGCGGTGAAGATGCTGTTGATCTTAACCCAAGTTGAATCCCCAGCAATTTTACCCTCAAACGCCGTTCCACGTTTATTGGCCAATTTGACAACAAACCGCATGTCGACCCACCAGGTGCCTGCAAACCAGCAATTCGATCACCATCGATAGGCTGAACCTTACCAAGCAAATCGCTTGCTAGGTTTACTGAGACTGGTTTTCGCGTCCAAAGGCAATCAGGCTTAAGGGCTTGACTATCAGGTTTAAGCGTTTGGCTATTGGCTGAAAACTTGACAATGGCTGGTCAGGACACTGAAATAGTTCCGTCTTCTAATTCAAAAGTTTGAAGTAGATTCCCTTGGAATTTGAACGTCCTATTCAGTAGAATTAGTCCGATGTGGCCGGTTAAGCGAAGCCTCGATTTGACAATCATTCGCCAAATCGTGGTCCGTTTTCGGTTTTGCGAAGCCATTTCGCGACGATTGCTGCTAATCGCGGTAGATCGACGATACTCGTGGACCTAACACTATTAGCCTTAACACTATTAGCCTTAACACTACTGGCCTTAACACTACTGGCCTTAACTAATCGTTTTTCCTTTTTCCCCTACCTAATCGCAGCCAACCGGTTCTGCGAGCGGTATGGATCCATCGATGTTCGGTGGAACCATCGAGTAGGAGTTTGTTTTTAACCATTTTTTTGAATCATCTAATTAGTTGAACCCATCCCTGCCCGAAGTTGTGCAGGGAATATGAGTTCGAAAATTTTCTTCTTTCAGCGCGCGAGCGTTTGAGGAGCCTTGAAATGCGAAGCATCAATAAGATTAACGCAACACCAAACGCCACTAATATTTTGGTTGGTGGCAATCGCGTATTTGATGTACAGCTGGCTCGTCAGACCACCTCCATGCCGGAACATCGGGCGGCGTTAGCCGAACCGTTGGCCTGTGAACCTATGGCAGCTAGCCAAAATGTCGATCTCAGACATTCGCTACCCAGCCAACGGTCACAACGCCAGTCCGTCAATGGCTTGCTTGCCAACTGCACCAGCAGTTTGCGGCGCTGTCTAAACGGTCTGCGGAATGAGATAGCTTTGATGGCAACCGTTCATCAAAGCATCGTCAAGTCGCAGGGGACAACGGTCTTCACCTGGGAAGATCGAATTACAGAAAGCTTGGCGACCAAACGCCAGGCGAAACGCTCTTGGCCCAAAGGCATGACAAGCCCGTTGCCAAGTTTGCTGAAAACAATTTTTGATTCCTTGGAACTCAGAAATTATTCATCTAGCTATCTGTATCCAAACCCTGCTTCGACTTGTAACTAGTCAATCATACGATCGCCAATGTTTTTGCGATCGTAAGACTAAAAACCCGACAGACAAAACATTTTCGTGCTCTTTGATTCAACCAGACCCTGCCAGAAGCACGGTCTTGGATTCAAGTACCACGGACGGTCACGTCAAAATTCCTGGACAAGCTTTGTTCGAACTATCGCGTTTACTTTTCTGGCACATCCGTACCAAAAAAGCAAACTACGAAGCCGAAATCAAAGCCCACCCAATCTCTGAAGATCCGTGTTGGTAAACACCGCGATACTCGGAGCATGCGTTCAGGATGCATTTTGACAAACCTGTTCCAGGTCAACTTGATCACCTTAAGCCGCGAACTTGCCACACTAACGAATTAAAACCTAGTGGCAATCGATGGGAATCAAAGAACAAAGCACGGACCATTTCGAAGGAAATTCCGATGAACGCTTTAGTTCAAACTCGGGAGTTAAACACCGTAGAACAACTTGTCATCCGCGCACAAGCTGGCGATCGCCAAGCATTGGGCGAACTGTTAACACAATTCGAACGAACTGTGAACGCTATCGGATTTCGCCGTTTAAACGACGTCGAAGAAGCCGAAGAGCTGACCCAAGAAGTCTTCATCCAAGCGATGACCAAGCTGGACCAACTTCGAGTCCCTGCGGCGTTCCCCGGCTGGCTGAAGACACTGGCAACTCGTATGGCCATCAATCGAGCCGTTCGCCGAAAGGTCATGATATCGGTAGAGCCAGAAATGTTTGCGGAAACTTTGGCAACCGCCGAAACTCCGTTAACCCATTTGTTGGCTTCGGAACGACGCAATGAAGTTCGCGAAGGCCTTGCGTCCCTGCGTGACATGGACCGAGAAACCTTGCAAGCGTTCTATGTTGAAGGAAAGTCGTTGATTGAAATGTGCGACCAGTTTGATGCTCCACTTGGAACAATCAAACGACGCTTGCACACTGCTCGTCAACGTCTGGCCAAACAAATGGAACAGCCCGTAGCAGTCTAAGTCCAAAAACTAGACTTAGCAAAACATAAGGCGTTGCACCGTTTCGCGTGCAACGCCTTTTTTTGTTTCGCTGGGCCGTCCCACGTAACACCCGCTTTAACACCCGCGTTAAACTCAAATGAAATCTTAGCATTGATCCCTTCCACTTAGCAGCGGTCCCGACACGCCCCATTGTTCGTGTTAGGTCGACAAGTTGGCACCCGGCGGAGGTTTACGTCAACCAATGATGAAGCTGGGAAGCAAACTTGATAGCCACTTGATCAACAGCTATAATCAATCGCAGATGCAATCGCGAGACTCACTTCTGGAATACGAACATGAGCGAAGACACTGCCAGAATGATCGTCTACGGCATTGCAGGGGCAATGACAGTCATTTGGCTAGTGAGTCTATTTCTGGCAAAAAAGATTTTTCAATCATCCCAAGATTCGGCTGAAGAGACAACATCGTTCCAAAAACTAGACCACACCAAACAAGTCTCTCGCCAGATGATCATCGATGGCGAAGCTCATGTGCTGCTTAAACGCATGGTCCAGCAAATTGCTAACGCGAATATCTCAAATGGGTGCTTTGGAAAAATCCTGGGCAAAACCGAAGACTCGATCGCTTTTGAAGTACTGCCCATAGCCCATCGAAATACAAAAAACGCGATTCGGGCGTTAGTACGAATCGTTCAAAAATCGCCTGACACCTGCGAAGTCAATTACACCATCGAAGGCCAGCGGCGAAACATCTTTTCGATGATGGCCGGCTATTTCCTAATTCTGGGCTTCCTGGCAATCATTGGAATGGTCGCAATCATGGAATCGGCTGTGATCCAAAATGCAAACCCGGCTGTACGATATCAAACCATTCAAACCATTCACATTTGCCATTTCATATGGCCCGCTTTCTTATTCATCGGCCTGCAACGGCAACTGTGGACAGGGGCACAAAACCAGCTGGAACGCCTGATCGAAAACTTACCTCATGTCGCCTAAACCGGCTAAATACAAGTAGCGAAACGCTAAACATTACTTTCACTCCCCCCCAAAGGTAAGATTTATTGATTTTTATCAATTTTTCATTTGACTACGCCGCTGATTTTGATAGTCTTTATTAAGTCGAGCGACTGACATCAGTGCCATTGCTTAAGGGGCAAACATTTGTTTTGCCCCACTAAGGCTTTGAGTAGCGATTGGCAAAACACTGGGTGTGCTGGACTGGGTGTGCTGGCGTCACTTCGAGCAATGCTTTGTTATGTCAGCCTGGATTCGCAGCGATCCAGCACAAGCAGCGCACGGGTCGAACCAATATGTGGTTCACTGATGTGATGAACCAACAGCGCGTCATTCAATTTTGCTTCACCCAACTGCACCCAACTTCAGCTCGATTTTCCTAGTTCACTGACCGATCCCTCGGAACAAATTCCTCTGGACGAAATCATTGTTCTCAATTAATTCCCCGTCCGTAAAAAATCCACTGCCCCATGTACCGGAGGCTTTGCCAGTGGAAGCAACGACGTTAATTCACGCTCGATTTTCTCGACAGAACTTCAAGCTAACCGACACTGGCCACGGTTTAACCAAAGCCTAAATGGCATACCCATTGGCCGAATAGCATCTAGATCCCACCAAGTTGCTTCCAGGAATGTTGCTTCCAGGAATGTTGCTTCCAGGAATGTTGCTTCCAGGAATGTTGCTTCCAGGAATCACATAATCATGAGTTCGGTTGAAGCACGCACGGATTGAAATTGACGCGGATCACTTGGGCCACCAAGGGTCCAGGACAGGGGACGATTGGTCAGGTTCTCGCCGTGAAGGTTAACACTAGGCAAACGCTAACCAGCCCAACCGTGAACTGGATAGCTTTTACTCGGCTGGCGGCGGGGCTTTTACCGTACAAACCTGCGTACATTTCCGGGGCGAACCTGCGAAAAATGAAATCGACGGCAGCTTAGGCTTGGGATCAAGCCAGCTATTTTTTTTTTGCAATTAATGGTCTATTTGAAACTTTTCGCGATTAACCTAAGTCAATGATGAAAGTTACAACCGACTGCACCTAGGCACATGTGCACCAATACTTTGTTGCACAGATCTTTTTAACGTGATTCGGAGAACAAGCATGATTGCCATCAAACATAAGGATAGCGGCGAGATAATTTTCAAGGATGAAGCAGTAGACAACTATCGTGAATTAGTCTTGGACAATCTAAATCTGCATGGCGCAGACCTTGTCGGACTGGACTTGTCCGGTGTCAGCATGAGAAATTGCAATTTGACGGAAGCCGATTGCCGCTTTTGCAATTTTTCGAACGCAAACCTGACCGGTGGTTCGCTAATGAATGCGAATTGCGTCGAGGCTGTTTTCCAGGACGCTCAATTGAATGATTGCCATATGGAGCAAGCGGACTTTACGGGTGCTCGGTTTGACAGGGCGAAATTGCGACACTGCAAAATAAATCGGGCACAGCTAGAGAGCGTGGTCCTAAACCACGCAGATTGCAGCTTTTCGGAAATGCAATGCGAAATGCGACACGCTTCGTTTCAATATGCGAATTTGTTTGGCGTGAATTTCACGAAAGCAGACCTAAGCTTTTGCGACCTCCGACACAGCAATATGAATTCAGCAATCATCAACGGCGCCACGTTCGCCCATTGCAAATTAGAAGGGAGCGTCACCGCCTGCGGCAAAGTTTTTCGAGCCCACAAATCAACCACAGCTCCGAATCGTAAATGGTGGGAAATCTGGAAGACCGTCAATTAGCCTTTAGCCTTCAGCAACGATCCTCGGGCAGTACACCTAGTCAATCCACTATGTATCAAGAAAGCAGCTGGCTGCTTAATACTGACACACCTTTTTGCTGATTGCCACACATTTACGCTCATTGACAAACTTACTTGGTTCACAAACTTACTTGGTTCACAAACTTACTTGGTTCACAAACTTACTTGGTTCACAAACTTACTTGGTTCACAAACTTACTTGGTTCACAAACTTACTTGGTTCACAAACTTACTTGGTTCACAAA
>JBDNHU010000609.1:0-5236 GCA_041688615.1 Mariniblastus sp.
GTGCACTATCAAAAAGGTAAGACTTGCCAAGACTGCCATGCCTCTGTCGATGTTCAGGGCGATAACTTCTTGGCGGCAGCGAATTGGGCTGCTGCAAATTGGGCTGCTGTGCAAATTGAGTGCGCTGATTGCCATGGGACGCCTCAGTGCTACGGTTATCATGTCAAGATTGATGACAGCCGCGCCGACGAATGCCCTGAGAATCAGAAGATTGATTCGGAAATGATGTTGGAAAAAATCCAAGTGGAAAAAGATAGCGGCGCTTCTGAGGAATCCGTTCGCGAAATTGTGCAGGCGATGTTGGATGAGGATTTGAAACAAAGAACGCTTAGCGCTCAGCCCAAGAATGAGGATTTTGATTGGGTTGCCGCTGGACGTATGCATCAACAACCCGAACACGCGGCGGATAGAGGCGAAAGTTCTCACGACACCATTATTCCTGGGAAAGTAACTCAACAACGCTCTTACTTGCGGTGGGAGGCGGAGATCACAAGCAGTTGGCGATTGACATGAATCCGACTCAGCCGCACACCACGATCAAACGTGCCCGAAGTTGCGGGTCTGCCACACTACCGAGAAAGCCGTGGGGCTGGGGATCGATGGCGCTAGGCCGACACGAGCACCGAATGAGAAGATTATCGTTGATTTGGAAACGGCGGACAAGCAAGTCGTACCTCAGAGGACTTGGACGCAATTTGAACCGATTAAGAACTTACCGACCGATGGGTCGAAGATTGTAGATAAGGATGGCAACCAACTAATGACCGTCGGACATCACTTTGAATTGTCACCAGCGTTCGCAAAAGAAGAGATGGGGTGCTGTTGAATGGGGGCGACTTATTGGATGGGTGACGCAACGCCTAAACTGGTGGCGACGCGTTGAAGCATTTCTCGCTCCTGTTTTGCCACTGTCCCATCGGCCATGGCGATTTCGGACAGGAAAACCATCACCTTAGTCTTTCCATCTTGATCCAAAACTTCTCGCAGCATCGCTGCAAGGTCTTCCGCTGGTGGTAAGTCCTTGCCATGTTGAACAATCATTCGCAAGCCAGCTTCGTCAAAACCTTCGAAGACCTCATCACCTGCTTTTTCTGCGGCCAACAATTCAGCTTCCTCAACCTCGCCATCCGCCAAAATCATTGACGCCGCCAAGGCAACCCCCACGGACTTGATGTCGACAAGGCTTGGCTTGTCAGGTAACCCAAGTTCGCGCAATTTATTAGCGATCGCCTTTGGGTCGGCGCCAACGAAGCAGGCGCGGATTAAGTTGTACGTGATGAAGCAAGGGTTAATCAGCAACGCTCTCAAGCTAAACCAGCCCAGGACCAATGACGTTCCAGCTTCGCTAAAAAGTTTGCCGCGAACGCAAGGAACGCAGCCAATGAAGGACTTTGATCCGATTAAATAAAATAGGAGAAACCCCCGTATATAGGGAGCAGTCGCGGTTGCTTCAAGCGACCGCCGGTGGCAGTACGGACACGGATAGCCAGAATCGGGTGACATTTCGCTCATAGTGGTCTTTCCTGCAAAGAAAAAGTTTGCTTTGTTTGGTGGGCCAATGGTAGCATGGCCGGCAATGTTTCGATTGCTTTAACGTGTGAAACCTTTTCAGAATCGTTAAACGACGAAGCACGCGTTGTCTTGATTAGTAAAAGTGGTGTAGTAATTTGTGTACCACGGGCGATTCTTTCAGGCAAGGATATATGCAATGGATGATCGATCAAGTGAAGATGAGTTGACTCCGCGATTTTTGGCAGAGAAATTGCAGCATCCCGCGAGTGAATCTAGTCAGTGGATTAGGCGCCCCCCTTATTAGGTCGCAGACTGTGGTTTCTGCCTATGAACGAGTGCACGCAGGATTAGTTGCCGGCACTACCGTTTTTGCATCGATATCAATGGTGCTGCTTGTTTTGCTTTATCACTGGCAGCAAGTTGATGGAACGATGTTGCGGGATCCGATTTTAAAATCGGTGGCAGGCATTGAAGTTAGTAAGGTTAGTTGAGAGGCGGCAGCTGATGTGCAGGAATTTTCTGATGATTTAATGGCTCAATGGCAAAGGTCACAATTGCCCGACGTTGTCATTCCCAAGGATCTTTTTGAGTATGGAGTGAACCAAAGCGGTGGTGAAAGTGGTTGGAGTGTAGGTGAAGGAAATTTCGGGCTAGATCGTCGGCGAGTTTCCCCGTTAAAGATCGACGAATTGCAGGTGAACCGATGGGATTTGAATTTCCAAGTGGTTAGTTTTCAGGAATACGTCGACCTGCTTCAATCGCGGGAAGTTGAAATTGCTGCGGTGGGAAAAAGTGGGCAGCGGGTCGACTATGTGAAATGGGTCCAAGGCGATGTCAAGACTTGGTCCGGCCTGCGAAAGTCCGAGCGGCGGTTCTATTTCTCGCACACAAAGTCTCAGTGGAATCGATGGGATGGGAACTTGTTGCGCGAAGCATGCATAGATGATTCCAGTGACAAAGTACTGCTTCAGTTTTACCCGAACGAATTTCTTAGCAAATTAGAAGGCTTGCAGAACGCAAAACTAGCGGCAGATGGCCGCGTTAAGACCGATATCCAGAAAGTCCGCTTTTGGCTTAAACACCGCACGGGCGTGGTGGAAGTCGAAAAGTATGAGGTGGAGTATCGATGAAATTGCCAAGATTTATGGCAACTTCATGTGAAAATTAGATTGTTTGCCTAGCGGCAGGTTAGTAGAGTAAAATTCAGTTAACCCAAGTGGTTCGAAATACCCTTTTAGGTCTTCGAAGTACACTGTAAGTCATAATCTTCCGAATTAATGTCTTCCCGACCATAAACTGGTGATTTAGCCAACACTCAACCATTTGAAGCGGTATTTAATCACCCGCTTTAGACTAACTCATGTTTGGGCAATATCATGTCAAAGCAGTCGATATCGCGTGGCTTTGGTGCATCGTTTGACGTTAGGCTTTCGGACTATTTTTTTATCGCGATCGTGTTGGTGTCTTTCCTGATTTTTGACGGGATTTGCAGCTCGCAGCAGCTACTTGCGCAGAATACTAACCCGGGAATGTCAGGTCGCCCTGGAGGATCCCAAGTTCCAGGAACGTATGGGGTGCCGGGGCGATCTGCTCGGCCAAATACATCGTCTCCTTCGACGCCGGGGTTTCCTTCGCCTGGGTTCTCGAATTCGTCAGGAATGGGCGGATCGCAAAGTTTCCCTGGCCCGTCGAACTTTTCCTCGCCTCCGCAGAGTAATATGGGCAGCGCGTTGAGTAGTAGCGCGGAATATCGGTGTTCGAAATGCAATAGGACCGTTTCTAAGGCGGCACCTTCATGCCCAAAGTGCGGTGCTCAGTTCCATTATGTTCAACAGGCTGATGGAACAAAGACCTTCGCAAATGGGAACCCATTCGCTTCTGGAGCAGGGTCTGGGTCTGGAGTCGGGGTTTCTAGTTCTAATTTGCTAGTTAGCATCGTGGTGATTTTGTTGTGTCTGCTGGCGTTGGGTAGCGCTGTCGGCGGTGCGGCTTTTGGTATCAAGAAGCTGACGGGGGATGGGAAAACCACGGGTAAGCCTCGAAGCGGTGGACGGTCAACACCATCAGGGCCGATACCATCAGGGCCATCACCGGGTGGTTGGAGTGCAAATCAGCCTGCCAGTCCTTATCGGAATCACGGGGGTAATCCTTCTCCGCGACCCGGTTATCAACCCGGTGGCCATGGCGTCCCTTACCAACCTCAATCTATCGCATACCAACCCCAAGTTGGCGCATACCAACCTCCGCAACCGCAGGCTCAGTCAGGACCGGGATACCAGCCGCCCGGACCGGAATACCAGCCGCCAGGACAGGAATACCAGCCGCCAGGACAGGGCGGATATCCAAATGCAGCACCACTGGCCCGGCCTGTGGCCGCCCAGAACAACGGTGGATATGCCCAAGCAATTCCTGTGAATCCCGGATACGGACAACCTGGAGCCGGTCAGGCTGGTCCAGGTCAGGCTGGTCCAGGTCAGGCTGGTCCAGGTCAGGCCCGTCCAGGTCAGCCGCCAGTGAATCCGAGTTACGGTCAGCCGTATCAAGGGCATCCAAACGCTGGGCCGCAGCGTCCTGGTTTTGGTGTGCCTCCGCATCCAGGCTTTTCGGCCCCGCCAGCCGGATACGGTCCCGCAGGTGGACAGGTTCCAAATCAGCAAGTCCCTCCGCAGCCGCAAAATGGGCCACCTAAAAATGGTCCAGCGCGAAACCGTCCGAACTAGGATTGGTGGATTCTAGCTGATGGGATTATGTTTCACTGGTTGAAGGCTGGATTTGAGCTTGCAAAACAGGGATGGGTTGTTAGAATTCGAGGCTCGACTGGATGGGAGTGCCGCCAATTTTGGTTTTTGTGCCTCCCGATAGTGATTTTGATCAACTCAGGTAATCTGTTGGAATTTGTGATTTATTGCATTTTTCTCGGGGAAACCGGCGAAATTGTCTGGTGTTTGAGTTGAATAAATTCGATTGCCTATCGACCGAAGGCAATTTAGGGCGGGTGTGAAGGTTGCTGGAAATGAATGTTCGGCCGTAGGTTTGGCTTCATTTTGAGTGTTAAAATCTTCGGGCACTTGTTGATACTCTTAATATTCACGGCATTTATCAAACAGATAATGTATCGCAATGACGACTACGAAAGAGAAAAAAACAGAACTTATCAAGGACTTTGGGCATGCCGAGGGCGACACTGGTTCGTCGGAAGTCCAAATTGCGATCCTAACGACCCGTATCAATAACTTGACCGAGCATATGAAGATTAATCCTAAGGATTATGGTACTCGTCGCGGTCTCCAGGCCATGGTAGCTCGTCGGCGAAGCTTGTTGGATTACGTTCGCGACAACAACCCTCAGATCTACCTGGATATGTTGGCTCGCTTGAACGTCCGTAAGTAAGCGTCCCTGGGCAGGTGTTTTCACTTGTTAGCAGAGCGAGTTTGCTTCAAAATCAGGATTTGCTACGAGATGGGGGTGAACTTAATTGTTTCCTGCCCTGGGAGTGAAGGCACGTTGTGGATGGTTGATCGCAGGGTTCAGCCGCTTATGTCGAGGCAACCGCTTATGTCGAGGCAACCGCTTATGTCGAGGCAACCGCTTATGTCGAGGCAGTCGCTGCTGCGGAAGCAACCGCTGATTTGGAAGCAGCTAGCCGTTTGGCTTCATTTTGAGTGTTAAAATCTTCGGGCACTTGTTGATACTCTTAATATTCACGGCATTTATCAAACAGATA
>JBDNHU010000086.1:0-3874 GCA_041688615.1 Mariniblastus sp.
GGCATCGTTCAAGACGGTGGCATGGATGACGTGGTTGCCGTTCTGGAAAACATGTCGAATAACGAACAGTCGAAATTTTTCTCTGAATTTCAATCCGAAGAGGAAAAAAAAATGCTGGCAGAAATTCTGACGACGATTCGAAACTAGCCCTACCTGCCACCGGCAAGCACTCCCCAACCAAACCTGCCTCCAAATCATTGTCACAACTTGTTGGGCAACCTTGCCCTAATCATCCTTGCCCTAATCATCCTTGCCCTAATCATCCTTGCGGTCACCATCGCGGCGTTCCCTTTAATTTCCCCAAGCGACTTGGTGTCTGACTTCGACAGACACACAGGTTTTCCCGCAGAATGGCTTTCAATACGGTTGCCAACCACTGCGGTGAAACCAGTTTCAAACGTCCCAATACCTGTACCAAAAATACGGTAGCAGCCATCAGTAACGAGCCCCATCATGTTAAAATTACTATCGGGTATGATTTCCCTATTTATCTACTTTTGCATGGGAACCGTTTTGGTAGAAACCGGAATCGGTGGGTACCTTTGGTACAACGGCACCTTCACAGCCCAGCGCAATGAGAATGCGGTCAAGGTGCTGTACGGTTTGGAGAAAACTGAAATTGCTGGCGAACTTATCGAGAATTCGCTAGCACCTCCCCCCCGTTCTTACGACGAAATTCGTCATCATCGTTCGAAAATAACAATGGATCAAGATTTGCGAGAGAGTTCCATGCGTGCCGGTGTCGATGATCTTTCCTATATCGACAAAGCGTTTGACGAAAGGAAACGTCGCTTTACGAAGTTACGCCAGAACTTTGAACAAAGTTATAGCCAGCTTCAAGGTGCAGCGACTAACCAATCTCTGGTGAAAATGTGTGAGACCATCAATGCACTGAAACCAGATCAAGCGGTCGATCAAATCATTCGAATGTTGGACCTAAGTCAGTCGACCCAAGACCCATCCCTGCGGAATGATATGGTAACTATTTTAAAGACTTTGCCTGCCGCAAGTCAGAAGAAATTGCTTGCCGAATTTAAAGCAGAGGAACGGGCACCGTATCTCGCGGCAATGCTGAATCAGATTCGCCTGGGAATGCCCGACATTTCTGTGATACGAGAGACTCGAGAAGAATTGTTGAAGTACAAAGACAATCAATCCGAACGAAGTGTCCCATGATCGAACAACAGACGATTCAAAATACGGTAGCTAACTTAAAAGCTAGTCCGACATTCTTGAATCGTCTGAATTTGAAAACCGGCAACGATGCGTTTCTAAACATCCTAACCAATCTTGACGCATCTCGTGCGGACAGTAATTCACTCGGCATCAATTCAAGACCAGCATTTCAACCTGAGGCTTCCGGTGCCAGCCAGTCTTCAACGCAAGACTACTCGAACCTCAGCAGGGATCCCGAATCCGACCATCTCGCCGCAGAAGACAGGAAGCCCGAAGATCGTATCGCAGGCGATCGTGCATCGAATTCTACGGATCAAGCAAAACACCAGCAATCCCCGGATGACGAACAGGATTCCGCATCGGACCTTCGGCATTCAACCTTGGTCCCCTGCTGTAGTCTCCCGATTCCTCAAGATCTACCTACCAAGGGTGCGACCCGTGGCGAATTGCCGGCAGACATAAAAGCCCCTGTCGCTGCTGCCGTCAATAAGGTCGCTGCCCATGAGCCCGCTGTCGACAAACAAGTAGTCGACAAACAAGTCGCACGTCCCGCAGCCGACGCTCAAGTCGAAGGCGGAAGCATCGCAGCCTCTCCGCTTAAAAACGCAACCGACGCAACGCTTTACAGCACAAAAGAAGGCAAGCATTTGCCTGGCTTGACGGCTTCTAACAGCAACGCTGCAATTGAGTCTACCTTGGACAACAATATCTTGAAGGAAGACCAACCGCTTGATCCCCAAGCGATTGAGCGAATCAAGGACCAATTCGCCAAACAAACCAACGCCACCAAGCGGACGGCGACAAATTCGGAAAATGTAGATGTTGCTCAGCCGGCTACAGATACCACTCGCAGCCTCGATTCAACTCTTGCAACACTCAAGACGGCAGAGAAAACACCAGGCCAGGCGTTAGTCCCGCGGGTGGATGACGTTAGTGGTGAAGAAGTTGTCCCCGACGCTACTAAAATAGCTTCCAAGGTTGATCCGGAAACCGAAGCAGCAATTGACGCTCAGCTGTTGACTCCAACGACTCAGAACGAACCCAGGATACGACGATCCTATTCAAGGGCGCCCGAGGCGTCAGTCGATCGCATTGAATCAATTCAACGACAACGTACCGAGGATTTAGAACAACGCCAACTAATCGACCAGCTAACTTTCGAAAAACTAGAAGTTGTCAATGCGACGGGTAGCCCACTCAACAGCGTACCGCCAACACTTCTGGGAAAACTTGGCAGGAGTGCGATCATTCAAGAAGGCATTCTTAAGACTTCGTTTTCAAGCGAAGATAGCGGTATTGATTCCGTTGGTGGCTCAACCGTCGCCAATGCCAACGCCAATGCGGACTCCGAATTCCTTCCATTTTCGCCCAACTCAGTAGATCTCAAGGCAGCGAATTCTGTTCAGAAGGCAGAGGCGGTTCGCTCCACCGAACGAAATTTACCCACTCAGGTCATCAACAAAGTAGCAAGGGCATTACAAAAAGCGGTTCCCGGCGATTCGACCATTCGACTTCAATTGAACCCCATTGAACTGGGGAACCTTAGTATCGAAATTTCATTCGTTAACGGTGTCATGTCTGGAAAATTGAAGGCCCAAAGCGCTCAAACGATGCAATTGCTGCAAGAGGGTTTAGACGGCTTGAAAACTAGATTAGCCGAGCATGGAATTTCGATTGAAAATCTAGATATTGAACTTGGTAGCCAAAGCGATTTTTCTCGCGGCAGCGACCAGAGGCAGGCTCAATCTTTTGAACAACAACAAGGACGGTCCGCTGGTTTCTTCTCGGACTCGGATTCGTCCGGCCAACGACGCCAGCCTAAGCCCAACGTTAACCAGACACCCGAACCCAAACAACCCATTGATAACGACGGCCGCTGGGCTGTAGACGTCGTTGTCTAAACAAAGACTCCCCCAAAGTGTTCCTAAAACAAAAAGGAATTTGTCATGTCTCAAGTCATTTCTCCCTCAACCTTCCTGCCGGTTAGTACTGGCAATACGAGCACAAAATCGAATTCGTTTGAAGATCTAGGAACTGGTGATTTTCTAGAATTGATGATTGCCGAATTGCAAAATCAAGATCCCTTGGAACCCGCGGACAACAGCCAATTACTTCAGCAGATTAGTCAAATCCGTGAGATCAGTTCCAGCGATTCGTTGGTCAACGCTTTGTCTTCAATCAAAACCGGACAAGATGTAGCCACCGCAAGCCAACTTATTGGCAAAAAGGTGACTGCGTTGTCTAAGCAAAACGAAGAAGTAGAGGGCATCGTGGACCGGGTGACCATGGCTGCAGGTGCGGGTGACGGGCCAAGAGAGTTATTGGTGCACGTCGGTAATTTTGAAATCCCGCTAGACAATATCCGAGAGATCATACCTGAAAACTAGAGCCATTCCGACCAAGACGGTTATCGCTTTCAAGACGAACAATCACGTTTTCTAGTAATTAATGACGCTCAATTAGCAGCCCACACGGACGTTGGCTGACGAAAACATGTAAGGATAAAATCATGGGTTTGGCATCAGCACTAACTACCGCTCTGTCTGGCTTGACCGCTGCCGAAGCAAAAATTGACGTTGTGGGTAACAACCTAGCCAACTCACAAACGGTGGGTTTCAAAGAATCCGACGTCACTTACAGCACGCAATTCTTGCAAACCTTAAGCCTTGGCTCTGCGCCTTCGGCTTCCAACGGCGGA
>JBDNHU010000610.1:0-5821 GCA_041688615.1 Mariniblastus sp.
GACATTGCAAAAGGCAACGCGAATAACAACGCCGCGAATAACAACGCCGCGAATAACAACGCCGCGAATAACAACGCCGGGAACAACAACGCGAAAACAGGAATCGCGTTGGTATCTTCGTCGCATCTAACGCGGGCAGGACCCGTTGAAACCGGCCAGAGCCTTCAAACAAGTCTCTAAACCACGACAACCGGACATTATAAAATAACCCGCACCCAATGGACTTTCAATAAAGTCAGTTCAAAACAACCACAATTGAACCTGCGTGTTTCCTAGTTAATGTTGGAAAACGCCCCGAGGCCTTAACTGCTTTCACCACTAAATCACTCGTTTGAGCCTTGAATGGCCGAGTGGACTGAAGCCAGCGGGGAAGGCGATTAAATTTTTTGGGAGCGAAGTTTTCCTTAACCTGGTTTTAGAAGATTCAACGACTTTCTGTGCTTCAACCCAACATAACTCCCGTTTTGCTGGCGAATTCGCCTTTGCCGCTGATCTACAAGCTGGCGGATCGGTAACCTTACTTACTGATCGGTAAGCTTCAGTGGTTGGAATTGTCGCCAATCGGTTACCGCGTGATACGCTTTGAATCGGTCAAACGTTCGTTAAGAATCGAGAAGATTTCGCGGGGGAAAGAGAAACCGCAGAACCCAAGGTGGGGTCCCTTCAGGTCTGCGGCTTATGTCGGTCGACTTGGCGTGTCCGTTTATGCAATATGCTGCAGTCAGATTGCGCAATGGCCATCGATCACAAACATCTGCAGCGGTTGTGGAACCAAAGCCTTTTAACGAATCATATCCGAGTAAACTTTGGTGCTCTCTTGCTTGGCTACCGCAGTTGGCCTTTGTCGACTGGTCATTTGAACTTCAATTCGGTGATCGCCATCTTCAACTCCCTTGGCTTCAATCCTGATTGCTTGCTGAGATTTTGGATTTAGCTGGGCGATCGGCGCGAACACGATGCGTTTGCCGTTGGCAATGTTTTGGATCTGGTATTCAACGGGCGCCTCAATGTTTAACGGTTCGATACCTTTGGGAAGATCGACGACCAAAGAAACATCATTGGCGACTTGAGAACCTTGATTTTCAACGCGAACCACGTAGCTTGTCTTGCTGTTAACTTCGATTGGATCTTGTAAGTCGTCCACGTCAAAAAACAACTCTGATAATTGTTCAACGATGAACTGTTTGATCGTTGATTGTGGCTGATTAAGATCCGCCAGCGCTTTGAATTCGATCGGTTGTTCACCGGCAGCCAAAGGCAATGTCGTCACGGCCACTTGTTCATTGCTATTGCTAGGAAGTTGCTGCATGGCCCAGAAGACGGCGTGGCGAGCAGGGTCGTACCGTCCTGCCGGTGTCGAACTTTCATATTTAAGTCCTCGCGGCAATTGGGCCATCATTTGAACGTTGGTCGCATTGGCGGTGCCGTTGTTCTTGACTTCGAAGGTGTGTGTGGCTTCGCGAGACAGGTAACGTCGATCAGGCCCAGCGGCCGTGACTTGTAATTCTGGCGACACGACTTGAACATTGATCGAGTGTTCGTCTGTTAGCTTTCCTTCGCCAGTGACCCGAACGGTGTTTGTCACATTGCCGGCGGTCATTGCAACAAGTGGAAGTTGGATGTTTCGGCTTTGTCCCGGCAACAGTTGCCCGACCGGATTTTCGATTTCCGTGCCCGATGGGTGCGACAGGCCAGCAGGCACTGTTTCGCGAATGACCACGTTTTCGGCAGGTCCATCGCCTTCATTTCGGACGGTAATGTTCATGACAACCTGTTGTCCGATCATGACCTGTGGTGGGGCCGTGTGTTGGATCACCAGTTGTGGTTTCGTGCAACGGGTTCTGCAGCCAGCGACGGCCGCCATGGAAACTTCGGCAACACTGCCAAGTTCGCCAGGACTGATCGGTAGCAATTGCAATTGGATTTGCATGGTATCCCCTGGTGCAATCGAAGCAAAATCCCACTCCAACAGGTCACCTTGCTGGCGATCAGGTTTAGGGGTTGCTTGGATCAAACGAGTACCTTCGGGGATTCGGTCGCGAACCAAAACTTGTCCCGCAGGGGATCGGCCGACGTTACGGATGGCCATGAAAAAAGTTGCAGGCACGTTGACTTGGACTTGTTCGGGGGCGCGTTTCTCTAAAATTAGGGATGCCGTTTGTTGAATTTCCCACCTTGGATCACCAGGCTGGTTGCTGACCAATGAACTGGGTGCACGATTCGTGGCAGGCGTTTGATTCTCTTGGTAGTTGGGGTAGGTGGCTGGTTGGACATTTCGATCCGTCAACATCGGTTCGGATGCAAGTTGCGTATGGGAACCGGGGCGGTCGTTTAGATCCGAACGATTGGGTTGGTTAGAATTACTTTGGTTAGTGTTTGCCAATGGATTGCCAACGGCGACATTTGGCATGCTTGAATTTGGTGCCGACGGCGGTTGCGTTGCAGTGCGATTGGGAAAGGAATCGATCGCCACAGCGTCAAGAGGTGCCGGGCGAGAATTTGCTAAACCCTGCGCTAGTAAACCCTGCGCGGGTGAACCCTGTGTGGATGAACCCTGTGTGGATGAACCCTGCGCGGGTGAACCTGGTGTGGGCAAAGATTGGGCTGGACTTCGATTGGGGAGCACTCCGTTGGAAGCGATACCACTACTGTTTGGCAGTTCAGCGGCGGACTTACCAAAGTCCATTCGTGGGCCGATGGGGTTAGCAGTTGGAAGTTCGGCAGTTGACGTTATGATGCCCAGTTGGTTCGTGGGTGCAGGATTAGGCAAGTCACTTGGATCATTTTGTCTTGCCAGAGCCGAGGGGTTTGTGGTTGGCTCAGGTCGCCGTAGATCGTTTTCAGGCAGGCCGGTGCTGGGCAGGCCGGTGCTGGGCAAGCCGGTGCTGGGCAAGCCGGTGCTGGGCAAGCCGGTGCTGGGCAAGCCGGTGCTGGGCAAGCCGGTGCTGGGCAAGCCGGTGCCGGGCAAGCCGGTGCTGGGCAAGCTTCTGGAAGCTGAGGGCAGTGCAGGCTTAGGCAAGCCGCCCGGCAATAAACCGGGGCTGGCGGTTTGGCTTCCAAGACTTGGTGCGTTGGCGGCCAAGTTGTTTTCGGGAAGCTTATTCGGAGGGGCTGCATTTGCATTGGCTGCCGACCGGAGCAAATTTCCTAAACCGCTGGTATCGCCATCTGGGGCTGCCTGGGCATTCATAATCGATGCCGCGGGATTCTGGCTATTGGAAGCAATACTCGGGCTTGGACTTGTGGGGCCAGGCAGTTTAGGAGCAGATCCAGGCAGTTTAGGAGTACCAAGAGCAGCAACGGATGTCGCCGGCTGTGATCCTGGAAGATCGCCCAGGGGTGTAGTCGGGGCTGGGCTGTTGGATGGATTGGGGGTAGGCGAGTTACTAGCGAAAATGTCCGCGGGTGGATTGGGTGAATTCTGAGCACTGGTTAGGCTTGAGGGCGCCAAAGTGCTGCCGCTATTTGCACCAGGTAGCGTTTCACCAGGTAGCGATCCTCCGGGTACGGGGCCGCCTACAAGTCTTTGGGGTCCAGTATCGTCGGGTAAGGCAGGTTTTCGGGCCATGGCCAATTCGGAGCTGTGTTGACCAACTTCGACGCCTTCAACCACCTGGCCAACGCCGTTTGGCATACTGGACACCGTGCGAAAGACACCATAGGAGCCCCCACCGATCCCAAGCAAAACCAATGCAATTTTGCCCCAGGTCATGATCGACGGCATGCTACTATTTTGCCGACTGGCCGAGCGTCGTCGAGATCTAGCCATCTTCTTACCCAATTACTACAAAATCAGAACGTGAATGAAAACTTGGAAGCATGACTTGGCAGTGAACCACGGTCGCAAATCGATCAAGCGTTGGACTTTGTGGATCGTGCGGTACTGGGTAGCAAACATGTTGAAATGTTTGAACTGGGCAACACGGTCAGATCGTCATAGTCAATCGAATTGGCAAGCGAAGCAAGAATGTTCTCGGCAAGATGTGATCGTTGGATCTCTGATCACGCCGCTGTTTAAGATGACCGTCCTTGGTTATAGATCGTTTCGATTGTCCCGAAGCTAGAGGATTCCCGACATGTCAGGTGCCCACATTTCCATTTTGCTGCTGGGGCTTCGATTCAAGCCGATCGAAAATCGCCACTAACAAATCTATCTAGGTCTGAAGCATTCAGGACAGATTTAATTGGGATCGTTTTCGCTTTCAGGGAACCAGGGTCAGCATCCTTGCTGAACATTCCTCATGCGTTGCGCAAACTCCCGTCACCAAACCTTGAAATTTGGTGCGGTTGTAACGCATTTCTTCCATCGGCTATTTTGAAGATTAAGCGCAAATGGCAAAACACTGATTTGCAAAGATGTAGCAAAAAAAACAAACTTTGATCGTTTTCAAGCGAAAATAACCGGCGGTTTGCTAGCAATCGATTGCCGCGACCGATGACTAACTACTGTGTATCGGCATGGCGTCGGGTCACCGGCCAGAGAGTCTCCGCTGTTTGAACCCGTTTCTGGCAGTGCGTGTCGATCTACCCAATCGGTTGTCTTTGGCGGTTATCTTTGGCGGGAGTCTTACTACTTAGCTAACGAAAGGTTGGTGGCGGCCATTCTTTTTGGCACGATAGAGATTGTCGTCTGCGCGTGGTAGAAGTTGCGATTGAGCGGTGTCGATGGCCGAATTCAATTGCGCGACACCGATGCTAACGGTAATCGGCAGTGGGCCGGCGGAAGTTTGGAAGGGGGTACCTTCAACAGCGACTCCAAGGCATTCGACAACTTCGAATCCAGCTTTGGCGTCCGCTTCGCTTATCAATAACGAAAATTCTTCACCGCCATAACGGGCGAATACATGTTCTTTGCGAAAGATCTCGCTGCCGCCCCTGGCAAACTCTTGCAATACTTGATCACCGGTCTAGTGAGCGTAGGTGTCGTTCACTTTCTTAAAGAAGTTAATGTCCCTCATTAAGATGGTAAGTGGTCGCTGGTAGCGATTGGCTCGATCGAATTCGCGTTGAATCAGATCCATCATGAATCGCTTGTTCAAGGCGCCGGTCAATCCGTCCTGGGGCATCATCGAATAGACGGTTTCATGGTGCTGGGTTGGAATGCAATCATTGAATAAGAATTTGTAGAGGTGGTTTCCAAAACGATGGCGCACGCCGTTTTCTAAGACGCATCGATCGATTGGTTTTTCAGCAACGAAAGTGCCGTTGGTACTCTTGTTATCAATTTGCAGGAAGCCTCTTGCGGTATTACGGATCTCGGCCTGCCGCCGTGAGATCGATGTGTTGTCAATGCACACATCACAGTTAGGGTCTGGGCCCATCATCGTACTGGCTTGCGGCAACCGGATCCTGTTATTATCGAGATCCATCGGATGAATTCGAACCAGGATTCACTTTGGTTGGTTTGGAGCGTCGCGTCCCAGTTGGTATTGACCATGGTTTTCTACTCGTGAATCAAAAGAAGATCGACTTGTGGAGTAGCCATTTTTTCGCTGGACAGCGGTTAGCTTACGATACGTTAATTAGGCATCGATGTTAGTTAGACATCGATCTTAGTTAGACATCGATCTTAGTTAGACATTGACGGGGTAGGATCCATTGGCTTTTGACCGGAATGTCCAAAGGCGAAAGCCATTGCCTTTTGAAAAAGGGTGAGGAAGATTCGTAAGAACTTCTGAACGGGTATAGGTCGCAACTAAGCAAACGCGCAAACGAACGCGCAAACGAACGCGCAAACGAACGCGCAAACGAACGCGCAAACGAACGCGCAAACGAACGCGCAAACGAACGCGCAAACGAACGCGCAAACGAACGCGCAAAC
>JBDNHU010000611.1:0-37402 GCA_041688615.1 Mariniblastus sp.
AAGACCAATTGATTGCGAACCTTGACGATCTGAATTCTAAGGTCGAACTGTTCATTGAAAGCTTGGTAGATCAACGAAAAGCTGCTTAGAACATGGATTTTGCGCCCGTCCCGGCAACCACGTCCCGGCAACCACGTCCCGGCAACTTCCCGACTGCCCTGAACATCTTGTGCCACGTCTATCGCCCAATGGGTCGCTTCTGCGCGTGGAAACGCTAACCCTTGTTGATCGTTTCAGGAGGCTAGCCAGCATGTTGCGTGAGATCGTGTTGCGTGCGATCGAGCGGAAATAGGTTTACAACCGGTTGCTGGATGATTTTAGCTTCGGAGATGCGACGCTTGATGGAATCATTCCATGAAAAAAGGCCAAGACTCGATCAATCAAGAGCTTGGCCTTTGCATCAGCGGGGGACAAATGTATTGGGTGGGGGACGATAGTGGGTGCTAAATTCAGTTAGTCCCAATCTTCTTCTTCTTCGTCGTCGTCTTCCCAGTCGTCGTCGTCATCCCATTCATCGTCGTCATCTTCTTTTTCATCTTCTGAATCATCTTCGTCAGCGTCGTCGTCGTCAACTTCTTCCCACTCTTCGGCTTCCGATTCTTCGTAGTCTTCATCTTCTACGTCTTCTTCATCGAAGTCTTCGTCGAATTCCTCAGCGTCGTCGCCTTCGACTTCTGCATCATCTTCTGCCTCATCATCTTCTTCTTCATCATCTTCGAAGTCGAATTCATCATCCTCTTCCGATTCCGATTGTTTACCGTCTGATTCCTCAACTTCGTCTTCGTCTTCGTCGGCGACGGCGAAAACGGTTGGCTGCGCTAGAACCCATGGGTCAGCGTTAAACGAGTCCTGAGATTGGGCCTGTTGGTCCCATGATTGGGCAACAGTTTTTGAACTAACGCTCACGTTCGGATTCCTCCAAGTGTCAAGAGTCAAGAGAAAAAGTTAGGCTGAGGGTTTCAAGGGAGCATAAACGACGTGAATTCTACAGGCAACCTAAGTCTGGAAACAACCTATTTCTGCCTTATTTTACAAACTTTGGGTGCGGCGAATTCGACTCAACGGCTTGAAACATATCCAGACCTAACAAGGCCGAATCATGATCTTCGCTGGACCGAAAACGGTACGCTGGGCACCCATTTACCTTCAAGACCCTTTGCAAGATCAATAGGTACTTCGTTATCTAACCATTCGCATCTTAAACTTGTTTTCAAGTTAAAAAAAGCAAAGGCCCAAGTTAAAAAGCAAGAGCCCTCCGTTTTTCTTCCGTCAACTTGTGTTTTCCAACAGTCAAACGGTTCCTTTGGCCAATCGGATCTATGATCAAGTGTCAACCTGAACCACATTTGCACTGGCCGGATGCTTGGACATTTCCGAAATCAAACCCTATCTAAAACCTTGACCCGCCCGGCTAAGGAACGGTTGAGCCGACTAACCGTGAATAACAGGGTTTGGTAAGCAACGTCACCCAACCTTATCCATAAATCTGACTCAACCATTAACCGGTCTCGATCCAAAACTGGCCAACCGCCTTGGTTCAAACCAGTCGGTGACTTCGCGTCCTCGGTCAGACCATCCGTCACTTGGAACTAATCTTTGGGTATTTCTTCGACTAATCCTTGCTGCGAATCAACCAAAATGGGCGAATCGCCAGAAATCAAGCTTCTTCGCAATCTCCGTGCTTCGGGCAGTTCATCTAAACTACCCAATCCGAACATCTTAAGAAAGTGCCGGGTTGTAGCATAGAGGAATGGTCGACCTAAATCTTCACTACGTCCACATATTCTGACCAAGTCACGCTCCATCAATTGACGGAGAATTTCCCCGCTGTTGACGCCGCGAATACCATCAATCTCGGCGCGGACCATCGGTTGTCGATAGGCCAAGACCGACAATGTCTCCATCGCTGGAGTACTAAGGCGAACCGTTTGAGGGACATGTTCCAGTCGTCGAATCCACTTTGAGAAAGCTGGGCGGGTCATTAGCAGATAGCCGCCGGACACGTTTTTAACGTGAAACGACCGCCCCCGAGTATCGTAAAACTGATTCAACTGGGCGATCAGCGTGCGGGCCTCGGTTGCATCCGCCAATCCGGCCAAATCCGCCAATCGCCGAGTCCCCACCGCTTCTTTGGAGATCAATAGGGCCGCTTCCAATCGCCGCATCGGATCCAGATTATCGAAATCTTGGGCCGCTGAAGTAGCGTTTGCCATCAGGCCTTGAGGATCAGATCGGTCACCCGTTGCCCCGCCATCCCAGGCCGGGTGGTGCTTCCCACACCCCCTCCAAGCGTGTTGCCCCACCTCCAATCGGTTGACGGTTGACCCTAGCGATCCAATGAACCCCATCACGCCAGACCCATGCTGATAGGCCGGCCGAATCGGCTGTCGATAAATCAGTGGCCTACCGCGTCGTAGCATGGTCTGAAAATCCTTGAATTGAGCAACTAAAAGCGAAATCGTCACTTATTAGAACTACGGTTGGAACGTCTTGATTTCAACATCACCGCCCATGCGGCCAATGTTAACCCGGCTGGGCAATTTTAACCGGCCCCACCGGCTGGCTGTTCTTGTTTGAATAGGTTTACTGATTCGTCTGTCGGCCGATTTGAGTGAACCCGCAGGAAGTTCAAACCATGGGAATGATTTCGCCTAGAATGAAGGGAAACCCCTTATAAGCAGCCGTTGGAATTAACCAACGCTGCCAACTTCTTTGGCGTAATCAACGATCTGGCGATTGGGTTCTACCGGGCTCCTCAAAACAGGGTCAATAGCGAAACGATGAACCTGGTGGCGATTACTGACCTGTGAGTTCCTAGATCCTAGCCCAAACTTGGTTTTATTGGCTACAATGGGACTATCCGATTATTTGACCGGTGGTCCCAACGCGTTGACCATTCGCCTGATCCGGCGAAAAACGTAGCAATGTTTCGCCCATTAGTTAAGGACTGTTTGCGTTGCTTGGAATTTGGATCTACCGTCTGGTTTTTGGCTTCATCAGTCTGGTCATGACCCTTGGACTGCTGTTTTGCCTGTTTTGGGTTTGGCTGTATGCGGGATATACCACTGGGGTCGAGTTCAGTCCTGACGATTTTTCCGTAAGACAATTTGATTACTATCGACCCTTCCCTTATTCGATTGGTTTCTGGAAAACGATTTCCCCGGCGGGTGACTTTGACGTCCATATAAGATCCCTTAGCGTTCTTCCCAAACGTAACCCAACCACCTGGCACTTGGTCAAGGATAATCGCACTTCGATCCGTAGCCGAAACAACCAAGCGATCATTCTCACCCAGTATTTATCGACGTATTTATCGACTCGAAGCCGCGGCAACTCGGACAAGTTTTGGATTGTTTGGTCCAATGGTCACTCTTCCAAGGCGAAGCGGCTATGGCCATTGATCCAGGCGATGGCTTTCGACAATCTGTATTTGATCACGCCCGAGGTTCTTAACCAAGCGATCTTGCTTCAAGATGTGGACGACCAATCATTTATCGATACGTTGCGAACCAAGGTTGCCGACGAATTGGACTTGATGAGTGAAGAACGCCAGGTCAAAGGTCTGACCCAGCAGGCGGAACAGCTAACCGGTTTAGCAGTCAAATATCGAGCGACGTCGGGCGTCTTGGTGCTGCCCCCGGTTCCGCTGAATACGCCAGAACCGGCGGAAAATTTTGGGACCGAAGAAATCGATTTTCCTCCGCAGCCTAACGCCAATTAGCCATACCGCACCTGGACGCTGCTGGCTAAAAACCACTTCGTTGTCTCGTTGCCAGATTGAAGTTCTCGGCAATTGGGCCTTACTGGGGCTGACCCATCGCTTTGTTCACCCCTGACTTAAGGATGGGGATTGAAGCGTTTTTTTGTAGATTGCAATGACTAGTATTTACTTAGACAACAACGCGACCACTCGATTGGACCCGGCCGTCGCCAGCGTTATCAATGCTTGTTGGACCGAAGGTCTAGTCAACCCCTCCAGTCAACACCGGGCCGGGCAGGTTGCTCGTCGCCAGTTGGAGAAAGACCGCGTAACGATTCTTCAGCACATCGGTGGCAAGATTGACGGTATGAACACTGATCGTCTTCTGTTCACCAGCGGTGGAACCGAGGCCAATAATCTGGCGATGTTCGGATTGTCAGGTCCTGGACAGCAGATATTGATTTCTGCCGTCGAGCATCCAAGCGTGATCGCAGCCGCCCAGCAGCTGGCGTCGCTGAATGTCGATGTTCGACTGATTCCCGTCAATTCGGCCGGCGTTGTCCGATTAGATGCCTTAGAGGGCTTATTGCGTGATAATTCCACCAGCCTGGTTTGCGTAATGGCTGCTAACAACGAAACCGGCGTGATTCAACCGATCCAGGCGGTTGTACAATTGGCCCATCGCTATCACGCCTTGGTTCATTGTGACGCTGTTCAGTGGGTGGGAAAATATCCGACCCAGTTCCAGGAATGGAATGTGGATAGTCTGTCAATAACCTGTCACAAGTTCCACGGTCCGGTTGGCATTGGCGGGCTGTGCCTAAAGTCGGGACTGGCATTGAAGCCGCAGCTATTTGGTGGTTTCCAGCAAGAAGGACTTAGGCCTGGAACCGAGAACGTAGCTTTAGCCGCGGGATTTTCCGCTGCTTTGGCCCGCTGCACAGCTGAGAAAACCGAATTCGTGCTGTCCATGCGTCAATTGTTGGAATCAGAATTGAAGGAAAAGCTGCCTGGGATTGTGATTAACGGTGAAACGGTCGCCCGAATGCCGCATACCTCCAATATTGCGTTGCTGGGCGTCAATCGACAGGCCTTTTTACTGGCGGCGGACATGAACGGACTGTGTCTGTCCACCGGTTCGGCCTGCGCCAGTGGTTCCAGCGACCCGTCACCGGTACTAGTAGCTATGGGGTGTGAAAAACAGATCATTGATAGCTCGATTCGTATAAGTTTGGCAGCCGACAATACGTTCGCCCAAATCCACCAGACAATCGAAATAATCAGCCGAATCTACCAAAGCCTTAAAGCCTAGATTTCAAGGGTAAAACCCGCTTGACGGCCTCGTGTGGGACCGCGGAAAATGATAAGATATAGGCGGAAATAAGCTGGTTTTAGCTACTTAATCGCGGCCACTGAAAGTTAGTTTTGGATCGGCTTGGTCGTTCTTACCAAGCCTGACTTTTTCCTCTATCAAGCGGCGATTGTTCCTTAGTTCTCCCCTTAAGCATCGAAACATTAGTTTTTGGTTCACTTCTATCGAATGACCTTAACAAGCAACACTCCCCTATCGAACTTGGATTCGCCTTCGGCTGATACCGCTTCATCAAGTCCATTGATGAAGTTGGATCAAACGACGGTGCCAGGCGACTGTTCGCTTAGCGGTTGGTTAGGTACCGGTCGCCAACCACTTGTCAGTGCCGATAACCATTTCGTTATCGATTTTGTGTTGCTTGATAGCATGCTCTCGGATCCGACAAATTCCACGGGTGTCTTCGCTAAGAGGTCTTCTGGGGGTTTATTAACGGCCAAGTCGCGAACGGTTGTGGACTCTAGTCATTCTGTGCCCGTTAGTGATCGTCTGTTGTTAAGTCAATTTATTGGCGATCAATCTAACGCTTCAGTTGCTTGGTTATGGCAATCTGTCGTTGATGGCCAATGTGATTTTTGGCCTTTGACTTTGTTCGGGCCTAGCGGTGTTGGTAAGACCCAGTTGGCTGCCGTTTTCGCCGCTGCCACGTTGTCCCACTTTAGGTTGTCCCACTTTAGGTTGACGCCATTTAATTCAAGTTCCAATGGGCATGCCGAAACTGGGCAACGTCACAGCGTTTTAAATTTGCAGAGCAAAGATTTCGCTCGTGCTTTCCGTTCGGCCGAAGAAATTAATTCGGTCGCCGATTGGCGGATGAAGATGGAAACGGCATCCGTCTTGTTGCTTGATGATATTCACTATTTAATTTCTCACGTTGACGCGCAACATGAGCTGGCTGAAATTCTTGATCAACGACAACTATGGTCGCTTCCCACCATTTTGGTTTGTCAGCAGCGTCCCAGTTTATCCGGCTTTACCGGTCGCTTAGCTTCACGCCTTAACGGCGGTTTTAGCTGCGGTATTTCATCACCTGGCCTTGTTGCGGTCGCTGTCATTATCAAACAACTATTTGTCAAACAGAACATATCGATCAGCGATGCTGAAGTTAAAAACTTGATTGATTTAAAACTGACTAACTTGGCAGCCATCAATCAGGTCGTCTGGCGCTGGAAATTAGAATTTGGTGTGGCTGATTTTAATTGGGACAACGCTTCAAGTCAGTTGAAATCGTTAGCGATTTCCAATCCATCGGTCGTCAAACCTGAAATTATCCTTAAAGCGACCACTAAGCTACTGGGATTAACCCTAAAGGATCTTAAAGGTTTGTCCCGACGGTCAGCAATTGTTAGGGCTCGAGGCATTGCTATGTGGTTGTGCCGCAAACACTTGAACCTCAGTTTTCAAAAGATTGGTAACTATTTTGGTAACCGAGATCACACCACGGTCATGAATAGTTGCCAGCGTATTGATTCTACTATGGATCAAGACTCGTTAATCAAAACGTCCATTGATCGAATTCAGTTGCAACTTGGTCTAACTTAGTCGGCTTCATTCGCTTTTGGTCTTAGTTGGTGCGTTGGTTGGTGCGTTGGTCTTTGTGTTGTTCGGTGGATTTCCTGTTATTAATCCGTTGGTCTTTTTGATCACTTGTTGATGGTTGTGTTGATTCCTTGATTCACCTGTTGATAACGTGGCTGGTTATTAACTTTTTCCAACATCACCTGACTATCAAACCAACAGTTTTTCCACTACTTGTGTCATTAGATATCCCCTGCGGTTCCCGTGGTTTTACTGTGTTTTGGTTGCGTTGTTAACAATTTTCTTCCCGTCATATTACTACTGTCTTTAATTAAATAGATAAATAGTAAAAGGGAAGACCAGAAGTAAGTGATCGTCAGTTAACGACAGATCGGTTTGGATTGAAGTGACCAGGCCAGCACAGACCTAGTTGCTTAGCCAATATCGTTGAGCAACGGGTTAACGATTGGCTGGAGTCCGTTAGTACTATAGAAAATGTTTTAGAGTCATTTGGATCGTGGGATTTAAATCAAGATTGATTGTTAGGTCATACGGTCGGTCAACCATTCCAGGGAGGTTAGTAATAACGTGAAGATAACGATCAATCGAGAATCGTTCGCGGCGGTGTTTCAGGTAGCCGCAGCAGTCGCTCCTCAACGTAGCCCTAAGGTGATTTTGCAGAATGTCAAGATCGACGCGTTGAAGGATTCCGTAGTCATTACGGCGACGGATATGGAGGTAGGTGTACGGTTAACCGCGGACGATGTAGAAGTGCATCAGCCGGGTTCGGTGGTAATGCCGGTGGGGCGATTTGGATTGATTTTACGCGAGTTGAACGATGAAAAGTTGACGATCGACGTAGGTCCCGACGGGGCAGTGGTAACGGGTAAGAGTAGTCGTTACGAACTGCCGGTGCAGGATCCGGATGAATTTCCACAGGTGGCACCCTTTGACGACAAGAACTACGTGGACGTGCCGTCACGAGTGTTGAAGGAGATGATCAAGCGTACGGTCTTTGCGGCGGATTCGGAGAGTACTCGGTTTGCGTTAAGTGGGGTGTTGTTTGAAGTAACCGATGAAGGGGCGATCACAGCGGTAGCGACCGACGGTCGGCGTTTGGCCAAGATGGAAGGGGCAGGGACCATCGTCGGTGATAAGGGCAATGAGAACATGATGACCATCGTGCCGATAAGAACGTTGCAGTTGGTAGAGCGAATGCTGCCAGACGACGAATCGTTGGTAAGCATGGCAGCACACAATAACGATCTCCGGATACGGACTCCCAAAGGCGTGTTCTATTCAAGGTTGGTCGAAGGTAGATTTCCGAAATGGCGAGACGTTTTGCCAAAGCAACGAGATTCGGTCAAAGTAGAAATGATGGTCGGCCCGTTTTATTCAGCCTTGCGTCAGGCGGCAATTGTAGTCGATAGTGAAAGCCGCGGAGTGGACCTAACTTTCGGTGGTGGTAACTTGGTTCTAAGTAGCCGGACCGCGGAAGTGGGACAATCAAGAATCGAATTGCCGATAGCTTACGACGGGGCTGAGGTAGGAATATCGTTAGACTTTCGCTTCTTCTCGGATATGCTTCGAGTCTTATCGGCTGACAAAATGATTACTGTCGATGTCGAAGGACCTGATGGACCGGCATTTTGCACAACCGACGATGGGTATGGTTACGTGATCATGCCACTTTCAAGAGATCGCAAAAAGTAAGCCGCCAGACAAAACGGCCAGACAAAACGGCCGAAAAACGTCGTCAACGTAAAAGCGAAAGTGACCTAAAAAGACTAAGTCGATACTAAGTGGATACTGGAGCGAACATGGATCAAGACGCCGAAGAAGCGTTCAATAACCAGGATCGACAGAACGCTTGGTTTGATTTAGAGGATCATTGTAAACGATACCAACGACATCCAATTCGACCCAAAACGTTTAAGACGGTAATCAACCGAGTGATGGCCAAAAAGGGATACGGACAGCAACAATCCAACAACGCGTTGGAAGCTTGTTGGAGGGTCATTTTGCCCAACAATATGGAAAAGCAAACGCGATTAGGACAAATTCGCCGAGGCACATTGGAGGTTTTTGTGGCTGATTCAGCGACGCTGCAACAGTTGTCATTTTTGCAGCACAAGTTAGTCAAACAATTGAAGTTAGATCTACCCACGGCAAACATTCGAAATCTGCGTTTCAAGTTGGGCGAACTAAACTAAATTAGCTAGAAAACATAACATTTTAATACGCCGATCAGTACCAAAGACCAAACGTAGGTAATTGTCATTAGAATTGACCTGCACAATTAATTGATGGACCCAAAGACCGATGAGTGACGAACGACCTGAAAAGAAATCCAGCGACGGAAATGCTGAGTACAGTCAAAGTGACTTAAACTATTTGAACGATCGTGAACACGTTCGCGAGCGACCAGGTATGTACATTGGCGATACGACCAGTCGGGGTTTACATCACTTGGTTTACGAAGTGGTTGATAATTCAATTGATGAAGCGATGGCTGGGTTCGCTAAAACGATCAATGTCACGATCAATCAAGACAATTCGATTTCAGTTGTGGACGACGGTCGGGGAATTCCGGTCGATGAACACGCTGAACTAACCGAAAAAGAAGGCCGAACGGTGTCGACATTAGAAGGTGTGATGACCTTTCTAAAGTTCGGTGGTAAGTTCGTTGAAGGTGCTTATAAGATCTCGGGTGGTTTGCACGGGGTGGGCGTGACGGTTGTAAACTTTCTGTCTGAATGGTGTCAGGTGGAAGTGTACCGCGCGGGCAACGTCTATCGCCAAGAATACGAACGGGGAATTCCGACCGGCTTGGTAGCAAAGGGCGAAGAAACCAAGAAGCGCGGAACCAAGACCATCTTTAAACCAGACGGTCAGATTTTTACAACGACCAAATACGAGTATTCGATTCTGAACAAGCGGTTACAGGAATTGGCGTTCCTCAACAGTGGTGTCCGAATCACCATCGAAGACGCTCGGACTGGTGATAAAGACGATTTCTATTACGAACGAGGTATCATCGAGTACATTGAATACTTGAATCGTTCGACAGACGCGATGCATCCGGATGTGATTTATATTACCGGCGAAACGAACTTAGTTGGCTATGAAATCGCGATGCAATACACCTCCGAACATACGGAGAATGTGCATTCTTATGCAAATAATATTAACACGCATGAGGGCGGAACTCATATCTCCGGTTTTCGGGCAGCGTTGACTCGAGGACTGAACAACTACGCCAAGAAGAGCACATTTTTGCCCAAAGATGTAAGCTTGACGGGAGAAGATTTTCGTGAAGGTTTGACGGCGGTTATCTCATTGCGAGTGCCTCACCCACAGTTTGAAGGTCAAACCAAAACGAAGCTGGGGAACACCGAAATCGAAGGGATTATCTCGTCGGTCGTTAATGAGTACTTGAATAAGTACTTGGAAGAAAACCCCAAGAGTGCCAAAGAAATTGTTCGAAAAGCGATTCAAGCAGCGATGGCGCGGGAAGCGGCTAAGCGGGCTCGGGAACAAGTCAGACGCAAAAGCGTTTTGGGCGGAGGTGGTCTGCCAGGCAAGCTTCGCGATTGCTTAAGTAATGATATGGAGAAGTGTGAACTGTATCTGGTGGAAGGTGATTCCGCAGGTGGTAGTGCCGAAGGAGGTCGGTTGAAAGAATTTCAAGCCATTCTCCCTCTTCGCGGTAAGATTATTAACGCTTACAAGGCTCGTGAAGATAAGGTACTGGCCAACGAGGAAGTGCAAAGCATGATCAGCGCCATCCGCATTGGTGTGGGTGCGGATCAAAATTTAACGCGACGGCGTTACAATAAGATCATCATCATGACCGATGCCGATGTGGACGGTTCGCACATTCGCACCTTGTTGTTATGTTTCTTTTACCGACAAATGTACCAATTGATAGCGGAAGGCCATGTCTATGTGGCACAACCACCGCTATTCCGAGTCCAACATCGCAAAGAAACCTATTACGTTCAAAGCGAAGAAAAAATGAGGCAGCAATTGCTGCAACGCGGTATCGATGAATGTCGTTTTGATGCCAGAAACGATCAAATTTATGAAGGTGAACGTATCGAGAAGTTGTGCAAGATACTGGCCAGCATGGAAGATGCGCTGTGGACAATGGAACGACGAGGCATCAGTTTAATTATTCATTCAGAACGAATTGATCCAGTGACCAATCGTCTGCCCATGTTCCATGTGACGCTGGGTCTGGAAGATCGGTGGTTTGGCAGTCGGCCCGACATGGAAGTGTTCATCCAGGAATACGAAGTAAAGCATTCGATCAAGGTGCGACAAGATTCTGATGAAGAAGGTGAAGATCAAGATGTCGACAAACTACATCAATTATCGATCACCGAGATCCATGAAATCCGTACGATCAATACAGGGCTGAAGGATTTGGCGGAATTTGGCTTTGGGCTCGAAGACTTAATGCCCAAGGAACGAACGGGCAGCCAAGAGGCTCGCTACGTTTTAGTACGTGGTGATGTCGAAACAGGAATTGAAGATCTTCGGCAATTGTTGTCAACTGTCCGAGCAGCCGGCGAAAAAGGCTTGACAGTGACTCGCTTTAAAGGGCTGGGCGAAATGAATGCGGAAGAACTTCGTGAAACGACTCTTGATCCAGCAAATCGGACTTTGATTCAAGTCACGATGGCAGACGTGGGAGCGGCAGATGACATGTTCCGAATCCTGATGGGTGAAAAAGTGGAACCGCGTCGGGAATTTATTGAACGTCACGCATTAGATGTTCGCAATCTGGACGTCTAGTGATTACTAAGCCGAAACTTAAATGAATCCCAAAAGAGCAGGTCTAAACAGCCGGCTCTTTTTTTGAATGTTCACTGAGTGGTATGCATTGAGAAAGCGCGTCAAATGAATGACAACACAAAAGAACCGGCCGAGGATTTATCCAAGGGGATAGCCGAGAGACGAATTCAGACGATTTGTTTATTGATTTTGACGCTCTTGTCTTTAGTCGCTGCGTTGTACCTGTTGAAGGCGGTCCTACTACCGTTTGTGTTGGCAATCTTTTTCGCTGCGGGAATCAAACCAGTCTTGGAAGGCATCCAGAAGTACGGAGTGCCTCGATACTTGGCCGTAGCGGTGGCATTTACCCTAGGTTTTGTGGCGGTGGTGTCGCTTTGGAGCATGATTTGGATTTCGGTGGCAGGCATTATAAATGATTCTGATGCCTACGGGCGACAGTTGGAACAGGTGGTCAGCCAAGCGACGACGATGACGGAAAAGTGGTTACCCAAATCGGAACTGACCGATTTAGCAACCCAAGACAGCACCCACATGAATGTCGAACCTAAACTACTAGCCGACCCGGGCGCGAACGGTGTTATTGACCCAATGAAACCGCCAACGGCAGCGGGTCGTGATCTATCTGAATATACAATGACGGTGTTTCGTCAAGTGATTCAGTATCTATCGGTGGGGTCATTGGAACTGGTCAGCACCGGGATCTTGATCATTATTTTCATGTATTTCTTACTATGGGGAAATACCGACAGTCAGACTGAACAATCGCCTTTATGGCTTGAAATTGAATCAAAGATACGACTGTATATCGCTGTCAAGACATTGGTCTCCATTGTGACAGGGGCAGCGGTTTGGTTTGTCTTGATGATATTTGGAATTCCCCTGGCTCCAGTTTTCGGCGTGCTGGCATTCTTGCTAAATTACCTGCCCAATATCGGGCCACTGATCATGATCGCAATTCCTTTGCCAGTGATTATTCTTAGCCCAACGCTAAGCGTGTTCACAATGATTCTGGTCATTACATTATTGACAGCGATACAGTTCATCAGTGGAAATGTGATTGAAACCCGGATCATGGGCGATTTGTTTGATATTCATCCGGTGGTCGTCTTACTGGCTCTCTTGTTTTGGGGCATCATTTGGGGGGTACCAGGAATGTTTGTGGCAACACCGGTGACAGCAATTGTAAAACTATGCTTCTATCGATTCGAATATACGCGGCCGCTGGCCAACGCAATGTCAGGCGGTCTTTCGATCAGTACCAAATAGAAACGTGTGCAGTGGGTGTCCGTTTTGGCTCCGTCAGAGGTGTTCCCTTCGTTTAGAAGACTTACAGAACTCTGGCGAAGCATTCGGAACGCATCATCGATAAGACCGTTTGCGTCAGAGCGATAATGGCATTGGACTTGGTTTATCTTAGGCAAGAACCTTGGACCCAATCCACGCCGCTGGCCATAACCATTGACCATTCAAACATTGCTTTTAGCAATCGGTGAGAGTTCCCGTTGCGAAATGAATCGCATTTCAGTGATAGGCCACTAGTTCATCTCTTCTAACAGTTCTGCCAATTCGGTCATCCGGTTGGTAGAGGGCGTCGACAGCGAAAGTTTTTCTTCCAAACGAGTCAACGCGATTACCAACTGATTCCATTCAGCCAACGTATCAGCGGTGTCAAAACAAGCGGCTTCATCGCGGCCAAAACCAATTTCGCTAACGCAAACGGTTTCACCAAGTTTTAGTAGCCCGTCTTCGAAGCCGGATTCAGGGATCTGGTCTTCATCCAACCAATCCACTTGATCGACAGGGACAACCTCTTCCATTACCAGGTGCATGGCCCAAAGGGCAGCGCTGTATGCATCATTGGCGGTAACGATTTGCGAGAATAAACCTGATTGTACGTAAAACTTGGCCATGATCAGAATCCTTTCAATGATTTCCTGTTGTTTAAGGAGGACCCGGAAAATGTTTCCAATGGTCTCCCTCTGGCTGACAGTTATAAGTATCGTGGAGGCCTAGACTCAGAAGGTCCGCCGCAATACGAAAGAGGGTAAGCCAGTAAAATTTCGCTAAAATGTCCAACATCGCTAGCACCTCATGTGCAGTATCGAAAAGAAGATTTCCCACCAAAAGCAATGATTTACTGGGGAAAATCGCAAAACTCGGTCGGCTTCGTGTCGACCGGTCAGTTCTACTACGACATGGCAACCGGCAAAGTTCGCCATGCCAGCACAAGTTCACCAATAATCTGGGTTCAACGATTACTGGCCATTTGCGTGTCAGTTCCTATTCAGGGGATTCCAAAAGGTACTTGACCGGCCAGCGGCTAAACGGTGCGATTTGTTTAGCTTGGTCCAAGGTTTGAACAAAAACCAACAGGGAATCACGGTCGAATGCATTGAGATGAAGATCGCCGGCAAGACGATATTCACGCTCGTTGGACCAATCAATTGCATCCCGATTTTTACTGTGGGTGAAACGTTTCTGTTGGAAGGGGTGCAACCGTCGAGCGTGTTGGACGTACTCTACGGGTTGAGCACCCGATTGAATCATCGCCTGTCGGTCGATCGCAATACCAAAGGGTTCATAATCCCACCGTCCCAAATGCGAACGAAATTGTCGCTTCGAAAAAGATTCAAAGGGACTACGTTGGCTAAAGCACACCATCGGTTGACTACCAGGAATCAAGTCACCGCAGGCTCGAAGTCTTTGCTGGGAAACGATCCGGAATAAAGTCATCATCGCACCAGGCATCTTCAAGTCAGATGTCAGCCACCGCAGCCAATACTCTTGGTCGGTTTCTTCTGGCCATTTACCATGCGTGGCACGGGTATGATGTGCCAAGAGATTTTCTGCCTCAGTAGCCCTTAGCAATGACACCGTCCCAGACACCGTCCCGGGCAACGCTCCATCACTATCAGGTGGGGAAGAAGATTCCATGGTCGGATCAAACGGTTGGTCCATTGGTTTTTTGATGGCAGATTCGGTGTTGGGTAATGGATCGACAGTCGTTACTGGACTGGAAACGTACCAACCAATAGCTCCCAGTTGCATCAGTTGGTGAGTGACATCTTTGGTTGACTTGGGATGATTTGTATCTTGGGAAAGAACCGCATGGGACGGCAAATACACAAAGGCACGTTTGCGATGGACTGGAAAGGTCGCGGCGATCTGCATCAATTGAAGTGAATTACTTTTGGGCCGGAGAAAAAGGGCTCGAACCTCAGTAGCGATTTCAAATACGATACGGTCCACTAAGGGCAGGGCAGTTGAGGCATGGGTAGACGGCGGTGGAGTTGGGCCCGGCCCGCTTTCCAAAAGGGGTGAAAGATAAATCGCTTGCTTCCAAGGATGCTCATCTTGCGAATCAATACCAGCGGAAACCGTTTTGGACCAAACTTTGATTGACTTCGCTTTGGGTAAGATTAGATCGATACAAGGGCGTGAAAATAGTTGACAGGCATTGATCGTTAACGACTGGCAAGCCAAACCAGTTCCAGTCACCAAACGGCTTCCCGGATTTGCGGAAACGGCCAAATAGCTGCGAACCGCAGCGGCCACGTCCGACAACTCTTGCCAGTGGGATCCGATTCGACTGCTGGCCAATAAGACGCGATCACCATCAAATGAGAAGAGTGGTTGGGAAGAAACCACAATCCGATTAAGTTCTGGCACAGTAAAGGGAATACGCAGCGATGTGTCTTTGGGATCACCATCACCTAACGTGCAGTGACACGTAATGAAGGTAGATGGATCTTCAGTGACATCAGAAAGACGAACCCAAGGCTGTGCTACAGGCGATTGACAGCGATGGGCAGCAAGCCAACAACAGAGTTTTTGAACATAGATATCCCGATTTCCGTACATCGGACCTAGCGTCCGAAGTAGGGTCGATAAAATCGAAAAGACCCGCTTTGGTTGGATCGTCATAAATGACCAACGTGTTTCAAGGCCAGGAAGTCCAGTCGATTTGACGAATGCGAAAGTCAAAACGCTGAAGGAACGCACGCTAATTCTCAACAAGGTTCCCAGTTAAGACATTAGACTTTTAAACGTCCAGTCGCTAAAAACGCAACCGATGAGAGAACGCAACCGACCAAACAAAAGTCATCGCCGGCGGGCATATCTAACGCTGATCAGGATAAACTAAATTTTGGGACCAGCGGACTGTTCATCAATATCTACCAGGTGGACAGCGGACACAATCAGTCGAACCCAAATCAATTGCCAGCCAGAAAATACTCGTTGCCCAATCGCTAGGTCGAATTTGGCAGCCCAAATTTGGGCACCCGATCAGGTAAGTCGCATACGCACAAGCATAGTTTTCCAGGTTTGGAACCCGCTAGTTCTTGTTGCCTATCGGCGGCAGATAGGGTTTGCGGTCCAGTCCCCCAGGATCCGTGTGTGTCGGAGAAAGTGATCCATCGCGGGTTGAGGTGATCCATTGGAATGGGTGGCTAGTTCATGTCAAATTGGCACCAAAGGCAGTATGGGAATCCGCGAGGAGCCCGAAAACCAGGGCAAATTCAAGCAACATCCGGAAAAATAGGGATAAAACGCCGCTTTTCAGGTTTTGGCACTTCATTTGCTTTCAAAGTCTCAGCATTGGTAATTCCGCAGGAAATTGCCGCGTTCAAGCAGGTTGCGGAGTCCGTCGGCCTGCGGGACTGGCAAAAGGAAACTTAGGGCAAGTTGCCGGTTTCCCAATACACAAATAGCAAATGTGAATACGTAGTGCACAAACGCTAGAATTCGTTTGGTCGAGTTGAAGTCCAAACCAGCTAGAAACGTGCCTGTTAAATACCAAACATTGAATCATCCGTTAGGCAAAAAAGGAGCAGATCATGGCTCAAGGCGAAAAAATTATCGGTATCGATCTTGGTACCACCAACTCAGTAGTTACGGTGATGGATGGTTCGGAAGTCACCGTGATTCCAAATCCCGAAGGCAGTCGGTTGACTCCTAGCGTGGTCGCATTCACTGAAAAAGGAGAAGTCCTTGTCGGTGACCCGGCTCGTCGCCAAGCGGTGACCAATCCAACGCGAACGATTTACTCGGTCAAGCGTTTTATGGGCCGCCGTCACAGCGAAGTTCAATCTGAAGAGAAGATGGTTCCATACGGAGTTGTCGGCGGTTCAGGTGATTATGTAAAAATCAAGATTGGTGACAAGGAATACACACCTCAGGAGATCAGCGCCAAAGTGTTGATCAAGTTGAAAGAATCGGCCGAAAGCTACCTGGGCCATAAGATCAACAAGGCAGTGATTACGGTCCCTGCTTACTTCAACGATGCTCAGCGGCAAGCGACCAAAGATGCGGGACAAATCGCTGGATTAGAAGTGGCTCGTATCATCAACGAACCCACCGCAGCGGCAATGGCTTACGGTATCGACAAGAAGAAGAACGAACAAAAAATCGTGGTCTTTGACTTGGGCGGCGGTACATTCGATGTGTCGATTCTTGAATTGAACAACGAAGATGGCAAGCAAATTTTTGAAGTGATCAGCACCAGCGGTGACACTCACTTGGGTGGTGATGACTTTGACAATGCATTGATCAACTACGTAGCGTCGGTATTTGAAAAAGAAAATGGAATCAATCTTCGCAAGGAAACCATGGCTTTGCAGCGTTTGCAAGAGGCGTGCGAAAAAGCGAAGAAAGAATTGTCAACAGTGCCACAGACGGATATCAATCTTCCGTTTATTGCTCAAGACGCATCAGGTCCTAAGCACCTGCAAATTACGATAACTCGGTCTAAGTTTGAAGAACTTACTGACGACTTGGTTAGACGTTGCCGTGGACCCGTCGAACAAGCGTTGAAAGACGCTGGGATGAAACCAAGCGAAATCGATGATGTTGTTTTGGTGGGTGGTTCGACTCGGATTCCTAAGGTTCAGAAGATGGTCAAAGACATCTTCGGCAAGGATCCGCATAAAGGCGTGAATCCAGATGAAGTGGTCGCCATTGGCGCGGCGATTCAAGGCAGTGTTTTGGCGGGTGATCGAACCGACGTGTTGTTGTTGGACGTCACACCGTTGACGCTGGGCATTGAAACCGAAGGTGGTGTTTTGACCGCGTTGGTGGAACGAAACACGACCGTACCCACCAAGAAGACTCAGATTTTCAGCACGGCGTCGGACAATCAAACCGCGGTGACCATTCAAGTGTTCCAAGGGGAACGAAAAATGGCAACTGACAATCGTTTGTTGGACCGTTTTGACTTGCAAGGAATTGGACCAGCTCCGCGTGGCGTTCCACAAATTGAAGTTGCATTCGATATCGATCAGAACGGCATTCTGAATGTGTCGGCAAAGGACTTGGGAACCGGCAAGGAAGCGAATGTAAAGATTCAACAATCCAGCGGTTTGTCGGACGACGAAATTAAGAAGATGCAAACCGATGCCGAGGCCCATGCCGACGAAGATCGCAAAAAATTTGAATTGGCGACGGTAAGAAATGAAGCAGAACAGCTTTGTTATCAGGTGGAAAAGCTAATTAAGGATCACGAAGAAAAGTTGAAGGATTCCGATAAGGAACCCTTGGAGCAGGCGATGTCCAAAGCCCGCGTCGCTGCCAAGGGCACGGATCTGGACGCGATCAAGTCAGCTGTGGCCGAACTGGAACAGGCACAGCAGGCGTTAAGTAAGATGATGTATGAAGCCGAAAAGACTAAGCCAGCCGATGCGGCTGCTGCCGGCGATTCGACGTCCGAAGCGGCTGAAGACGATGCGATTGACGCAGAGTTTGAAGTCAAGAATGACTAGGGCCTCAAGGCATAGTTAGCAATACGTTTTAAGTGAGAAGGTTTGAAGTGGGTACCGCTTCAAGCCTTTTTTCGTTTCACAGCGACCACAGCGACCACAGTGACCACAGTGACCACAGTGAGAAATAGAACAGGGGGACCGATCGAATTCGCCTTTGCAATGTGGGTGATTCACGGTCATTGGGTCGATGATTGGGTCCAAGCAGCCAAGAGAACTTGGGTCTCATCAAGATGCTGTTATGGCGTCATGCATGAAAGGTTTTAGAAAGCTAGTGGCAATTGGCCCAAAACCTGCAATGACTGTTAGGGTAGAATAGATGCGTCGAAGTGGCAGTTGACAGCAGTTGGGCGATCCAAGGGCAGCTGACAGGTTCGATTCGAAGCAGCAGCATTTGTGGGTCTAAAAAGTTCAGGTAAGGTCAACGACAGTGACTCCCAATCAAGGAGAGACAAGATGGCGTTTGCATTCGACAAAATGACAACCAAGGCTCGAGAGGCGTTGGCAAGTAGTCAACAATTGGCACAAACGGCGGGTAATCCCGAAATAACGCCGTTGCACTTATTGACGTCCTTGTTAGAGGAAAGTCAGGGTTTGGTCGTACCCGTTTTGCAGAAGATGGGCGCCAGTCCAAAGCGTCTGAAGCAAGAGGTGGACAGTGAATTGAAACGTTTGCCAATTACCAGTAATTCGTCACCCAGGGGAATTGGCGGGCAACTTAACGAAGTACTTAATCAGGCACAGCTAGTCGCACAATCAATGCAAGACGAGTTCGTATCGACCGAACACTTGCTGCTTGCGCTGACTAAAGTACCGACGACGGCTAAGACAATTCTACAGACACAGGCAATCACCGAAAAAGATTTGGTGACAACGATTTCGGAAGTTCGAGGGAGTGGACGAGTGACAGACCAAGATCCAGAAAGCAAGTTTCAAGCACTAACCAAATATGGTATCGACCTGGTCGAACGGGCCAAGGCCGGGAAGTTGGATCCGGTCATTGGTCGTGACAATGAAATTCGTCGCGTTATTCAAGTGCTGTCGCGTCGTACCAAGAACAATCCGGTTCTGATCGGCCAACCGGGGGTCGGTAAGACCGCGATCGCGGAAGGACTGGCGCGGCGAATCGTAGAAGGTGATGTGCCCAGCAGTTTGCAGAATCAACGCGTGGTGGCTTTGGATATGGGTGCATTGGTGGCAGGCGCCAAATTTCGAGGTGAATTCGAGGAGCGGTTGAAGGCAGTCCTTCGCGAAGTGGCAGACGCGGATGGTCAAGTGATTCTGTTTATTGATGAATTGCACACCGTGATTGGCGCTGGCGCAGCAGAAGGCGGCAGCGATGCCGCCAATTTGTTGAAGCCAGCCTTAGCGCGCGGTGAACTGCATTGCATTGGTGCAACCACTCTGGATGAATATCGAAAGTATATCGAAAAAGATGCCGCGTTGGAGCGACGTTTTCAGCCAGTTTACGTGGCTCAACCCACGGTCGAAGACACAGTTACGATTCTGCGAGGCTTGAAACAACGATACGAATCTCACCATGGCGTTCAGATCAAGGATTCGGCATTGGTAGCCGCCGCCGCGCTTTCGGCTCGCTACATCACCGATCGGTTCTTGCCCGATAAAGCGATTGATTTGGTTGACGAAGCGGCCAGCAAGTTGGCAATGGAACGTGACAGTGTGCCTGATGAAATCGATACCGTGCAACGGAGAATAACTCAATTGGAGTTGGCAGCCAGACAGTTGGCCGATGAACAGGAAGCCGGTGCACAGGGTCGCTTGGTGGAAGTCAATCAAGAAATGACGAATCTACGAGGTCAGTTGGCCAGTTTGCGGGAACAGTGGGAGGCCGAGAAGCTGGGGATGGTAGATTCGCAAAATTTGCGTAAGCAGTTGGAAGAAGCACAGTTGCTATTTCAAAAGCAACAATCGGATATGAGTTCGAAACTGTCGACCGGTCAGATGGTTAGCGAAGCGGAATATCAGAGTCTGTATGAACGGGATAACCAGCAGAAGCATTTGGCGGCCCAACTAGAAGCGGTGACCGTTCGCGAAAATGAAAAACCTACTCAAGATTCTGATCAACGTCGCTTGTTGCGGGAAGAAGTCACCGAAGAAGAAATAGCAGAAGTGGTCAGTGCCTGGACCGGGATTCCAGTGACTCGAATGATTGAATCCGAACGGGCTAAACTCTTGGTTTTAGAAGAGCGTATTCATCAGCGAGTGATTGGGCAAGATGAAGCCGTTGTCGCCGTTGCCAATGCAGTTCGCCGCAGTCGGTCGGGATTGCAGGATCCCAACCGCCCAATAGGTTCGTTTCTCTTTCTGGGGCCCACTGGCGTTGGTAAAACCGAACTGTGCAAAGCGTTGGCAGAAGTGTTGTTCGACGATGAACACGCATTGGTACGCATCGACATGAGTGAGTATATGGAGAAGCACAACGTCAGCCGACTCATTGGTGCACCTCCAGGTTATGTCGGCTACGAAGAAGGTGGCAAACTAACCGAAGCGGTCCGCCGCCGGCCGTTCTGTGTGGTGCTACTGGACGAAATTGAAAAAGCCCACAACGATGTTTTTAATATCTTATTGCAAGTGTTAGACGATGGCCGGTTGACTGACAATCACGGACACACAGTAGATTTTACGAATACGATCATTGTGATGACTAGCAATGTGGGCAGTCAATTGATCCAAAAGATCATCCATGAACGGGGTGATGAACAGGAATTGCAGGAAGCGGTGGAAACCGCGTTGCAATCGCGGTTCTTGCCCGAACTGTTGAATCGCATCGATGACAAAATCATATTCCAACCGCTACTGCAATCACAGATTCGCAAAGTGGTTGATATTCAGGTTCGAATGCTGGCAGATCGATTAATTGAGCAAGGCCTGAAACTGGAGATTACCGAGTCCGCATCGCAGGCACTGGCACATGAAGGATACGATCCTCAGTATGGAGCACGACCCTTGAAGCGGTCGATACAGAATCGTTTGGTGAATCCTTTGGCTACCGAAATCTTGAAAGGTGATTTGGTGCACCAAGGAGGAGTTCGAGTGGATTATGATATCGATGGCGGATTCTATTTCGAAGCTTTTGAAGCCAGTCGGCCATCGGTTGGGTAACCCAATCAGGTTTGATTGCTTGACGTCGAAAAAGGGTTATCGCCGTTTGCAACAAGGGAACATGGCCGGTCTTAACGTGGTGGTCGCGTGATCACCGGCCACAATTCTTTTTGGCAGGTGAAACTATTTGGCAGGTGAAGCTAAGAGATCAAGTTCTTCTAACTGGTTTCAGGGTTTGGTAAATCGTCCATTAGGGAACGTTAACATCGAATCGTCGACGATTCAGGCGGGCGCAACTAGATGTCGATCGGCTAAATTCTGATAGATCATGTCGTTATTGCGATCGACCGGTTAAGCCTGGTCATTGATAGCGGGTTACCTTAGCTGGCGTGGGCGAAGATAGGTCGCCACGTCCGATCTGAATCAAGACGTCGACCCGAAACAGGGCATTGATAGCTAGAATTGGACTTCGTTGGAATTATGAACCAACTTACCGAAACAACCCCCGTGGATGGAATATTTCTGGCAGATATTGTTGACGGTCTTACCAAGACCCAAAAAACGATACCATGCAAATATTTGTACGATCAACGCGGTTCAAAACTGTTTGATCAGATTTGCCACCTTGATGAATATTATCTGACTCGATCCGAATTACAGATCATGCAGCGGCACGGCCAGGCAATGGCCCAACAGCTGGGACAGCGAATCATGCTGGTTGAATACGGAAGTGGAAGCAGCGTTAAGTCGAGGATGTTGCTGGACGCTTTAGAGGAACCGGTGGCTTATGTGCCGGTCGACATTTCCAAGGAACACTTGTTGCAGACGGCGGATCGTTTGCGAATCGCGTATCCAAAGACGCAAATTCTTCCGGTGGTTGCGGACTTTACGTTCCCCTTCGTTCTACTCAAAAGCGATATCGAACCATCGCATATCGCTTTGTACTTTCCAGGTTCAACGATCGGCAACTTTACCATGCAGCAGGCTGGAAAATTGTTGCAATTCATGGCAACGATGCTGGGTCCCAAAGGTGGGCTGCTGATTGGAATTGACCTGCAAAAAGATCCGGCCGTAATCGAGGCCGCGTACAACGATTCTGAGGGAGTGACCGCAGATTTTAATCTAAATTTACTGCGACGGATCAATAGCCAATTAGATTGCGATTTTGATTTGGCGAATTTCCAACACCAGGCAATCTACAATTCGGTTGAACATCGAATTGAAATATCGCTGCTTAGCTTAAGGGATCAGGTCGCGCGTTTAGGCGAGCATGAAATTTCACTTCATGCAGGCGAAGAGATCTTGAGCGAATATTCACACAAGTACACGGTGGATGGCTTTACGCAAATTGCGGCGGAATTTGGATTCTCATTGCACAGCTATTGGACCGATGATCGTGACTATTTTGGTGTACTGCATTTGGTTTTAGATTAAGCGAAGTTGCAAATTTTTTTAGTAAAACTTAGAGGAGAATGGAAATGAAGGCAATTTGGAATGGCGTGACAATCGCTCAGAGCGATCAGACCGAAGTGGTGGATGGAAATCACTATTTCCCGATGGATTCGCTAAGCAACGATTACTTTCAATCAAGTGAAGCGACTACGACTTGTGGTTGGAAAGGCCTAGCTAACTACTACGACGTGGTGGTCGACGGGGAAGTTAATTCGCAAGCTGCGTGGTACTACGCAGAACCGAAGTCGGCGGCTTCGAATATTAAGAATCACGTTGCTTTTTGGAAGGGTGTTCAAGTGACTAGCTAACTTTCCAGAAAGCCCAACACCACGCTTCGGGGCTTGGACTTGGCCAAGTGGAAATTCGGCCCGGTAAGCGTGAATATCCTCTGGATGGTGCCTTCAAATTCACTGTGTCTTTAGATTCACTGTGTCTTTAGATATACTGTGCCTTTAGATATACTGTGTCTTCAAATTCACTGTGCCTTTAGATATACGGTGTTAGGTATTGCAACGATTTCGCCAGGTAGGAACGCCATGACATTTCTGGCTAGACGCTTGCTTGCCAAACGGCGTTGACGGGTCCCGTGATGGAGTGTTTCAGTTGCTTTTTGAAGAGCCTTGATTTTAACGATCAGCAGTGGTGCTCAACCGGCGAAACATTAGTGTGGCGATGAATCCGCAGCAGGCGAAAATTGCGACCGTCAGAAAGACTCGTTGGTGCCCCAGCACACCCGGGTAATCGTCAAGCAATTTTCCCATCAATGGTCCCATAAAAATATCTGGCGTGAAACCTAACGCGGAAACGATACCCACGGCGGTGCCGGTGTAATGAAACGGAATTTGTCCTTCCTGCATAATGGCAAAGTATAAACCGCGCAAGGCGAACACAGCAGCGCTGGTAGCGACAATGGAAACAAAGAATAGCACCGTCATTCCGCTGCTAATTGTGTCCGAGGCAATGAAGCCACAACCGATCGCCATCAGTGCAAAGCAGATCGCAGAAACGGTCGAGACTCGAAATCGATCCGCAATCAACCCAGCGGAAATGGCGGCTGCTGGTCGCACCCACATTGAAACGGTGCTGGTATAGGCGGCGGAAACCTCGTCGAAGCCTAGAACCTCTTTGGCATACAAGGACAGATCATCCAAGCCTTTATATCCAACGTAAGCGCAGACGACGATCAACGCCTGCAACCAAACCGCCGGTAGCCTTAAGACGCTGAGGACTCCGGTGCTTGAGAACGCATTGCCTGGAATCTTTACTAACGACACTTCAGTGTCTGACGGATTGGGGACGCAAAACCAGACCAAGATCGCAACCGCGATCGTGAATCCGGTGAAAGCGAAAATCACCATTTCGAAGGCATCGGTGCGCTGGGCCAGGGATGCGGTCTGTACCGAACCGGGCAGCATTGCGCCGTAAATCACAACCGCGATGGAACTTGAAACCGCCGCTACCAGGCCTCGACCACCATCCAAAATACCGAAGGCGGTTCCCGAAAGAGATTCACCACCCAGTTGCCGAGTGGCTCGCATTAAGGCCGCCCAAAATAATAAGATGGTGGTCAGACCCCAAAAGGCATAAAGCAGTTTTAGCGCATTCTGAGTTGGAAAAGTGGCCATAAACAAGCCACCCAAGCCGGTCGAAAGAAGCGCCGTCGCCATCAACTTTCGCGGCGGAAATAGATCGGCCAAGGGTCCACCAGGAAAGTAGGCGATCATCGCTACCACGCCGTAAGCTGAAAACGCGAACCCCAATTCTAGGTTCGTGATGCCGAAAACCTCCAACATCGTTGGTCGAAAGACTCGGGCTATAACAAACGGCAGGAAAAAGATCGCTTCACCGGCGACGATCAGCGAAAGCAAGCTTATGATTCGACGAGTTGAACGAATCTCTGTTGTTGAGTGCATGTTGTGATCGATCCAATGATCAGTAGCGGACTAACCTTTGGCCTTTGAATGGACGTCAGTGCCAAAGCAGTTAGCATTAATGGTAACATGTTGTAAAGCTAACATTTTTCGCCCCGCCGTCCACCTATCAGGACGTTGAAGCCCAGACGCGTTGGCGTTGGATCGGAAAGTGAAGTTGGAATGACGACCCTACGGGCTTAAAAGAAGTAGCGATTGTTCGCACGAATTGACATTGGTGTAGAGTTGAAACTGTCAGCTAAGAGTAAGAGAAAATGAGTGAATCGGTACCGACGTCGGCCACAGGACCATTGGTGACATCCGAAAAACAGATTGAAAGTCACTTAAAATGGGTCGCTGACTATGAAAAAGTGCGGAGATTTAGTCAACGAATCACGGAACCGCTGACGGTCGAAGACTGTGCCATTCAGTCAATGCCCGATGTTAGTCCGATCCGTTGGCATCTTGCCCATACCACTTGGTTCTTTGAAACGTTCATGCTAACAAAGGTGCCAGGCTACCAAGTTTTTGACCGCAGTTTTACTTTCTTGTTTAACTCTTACTATAACTCGATCGGACTGCAGTATCCGCGATCCAAGCGAGGCTTGATTTCGCGGCCGGGTCTGCAGCAGACATACGAATATCGCCGCTATGTGGATCAAGCCATGGTCGATTGTTTGTCGAATTCGATCTTATCGGATGAACAAATCAAGATTCTATCGATTGGACTTAATCATGAACAACAGCATCAGGAATTAATGCTGGCCGATATCAAGCACGTCTTTTCCTGCAACCCATTGGACCCAGTTTATTGCGACCAATCCGTACAGACGCAACCGGCCTGTGAATTGTCGTGGACGGCATTTGACGAGCAACTGGTCTGGATAGGAAGTGAGGGTAAGGGGTTTACTTTTGACAACGAACAGCCACGACATCGTCACTTCTTAGAATCGTTCGAATTGGCAAATCGTTGCGTGACCAATGCAGAGTATGGCGAGTTCGTTCAAGACGGAGGATATCAACGAGCCGAATTTTGGCTTTCGATGGGTTGGGATTGCGTAAAAAGTCAGGGTTGGACTGCGCCGCTGTATTGGTCGCAACGTGATGGAGTGTGGACGGAATTTACAATGGGTGGTCGGAAGCAGTTAAACCCACAGCAACCGGTCTGTCATGTAAGTTTTTTCGAAGCCGAAGCGTATGCCAGGTGGGCGGGTTGCCGGCTGCCAACGGAACACGAATGGGAGCACGCGGTTGCTATCCGTCGCGAAAGTACCGAGAACTGCGGAACCGAGCATTGGGCCGATACTCTGATGGATCAGGGCAATATGATTGCCCCGCAAGTGAGTATTCCACAAGATCAATCCAAGCCAATGGTTGACGCAATGGGCCATGTTTGGCAATGGACCAGTAGCCAATATTCGGCTTATCCAGGATACAAACCACCACCAGGAGCGTTGGGTGAATACAACGGCAAGTTTATGTGCAACCAATTTGTTTTGCGAGGCGGATCATGCGCCACGCCATCGGGTCATATGCGAACCACTTATCGCAACTTCTTTCCCCCAGAAGCGAGATGGCAGTTTAGTGGCATAAGGTTGGCTCGCTAGACTTAAGAAGGGAAGAAATATTACAGCATTACAGCACTACAGCACTACAGCACTACAGCACTACAGCACTACAGCACCTTGGCACCTTGGCACTTTGGCACCTTGGCAACGTTAGAATTCTTGAATGAGATTGGTTGATATGGTTAAGAAAATCACTGTGGCATCTGTCGTTAATGGGTGGATCTGTGTTGGGATGGTGGCCTGGGTGGTGTCGATCGGCGCAGGTTTGTTAGCACAAGAGATTGATGTGAATTCCAAGCAGCCATGGGGTCCGAATTTTCCGGGATTGGAATCCAAATCGACGGGTGAATGGTGGTCGGTGAAGAAAGGCAATTTAATGGTGCCACGCGACCAAGTGGTGGCTTTTGCCTTGTATACGCACGACAACGGCGTCTTGAAACTTTCGGCCCAACTGTACCCACTCAAGCCCGCAGAAGATCGCCAGGTTCGCCTCGAATTCCAGGAAGGCGACCGGTGGAAACCGATCGCCAATCAAGCGGTGATTGAATTGGGTTGGAGTGCTCACTTCCGAATCGAGAATTGGGATAACACCCAAGATGTGGTTTACCGAATTCGTCACGGCCAGGACGCCATGTTTCAAGGGTTGATTCGTCACGATCCGATTGAAAAAGAAGTGATCGTCGTGGCAAATCTGTCGTGCAATTCGTCTCGAACTCCCGGGCCCAGGCCGCGAATGATCGAAAATTTGAAAGCTCAAGATCCTGACCTGTTGTTCTTCGCGGGCGATCAGTCGTATCATCACACCGAACACACTTTTGGTTGGCTAGAATTTGGTTTGCAATTTCGCGATGTATTGAGGGATCGTCCTGTGATCACGATACCGGACGATCATGATGTGGGCCAAGCAAATATTTGGGGCGAAAGTGGAAAGCAAGCCACCACTGCGCAGGGTCCCAGCGGTGGCTACTTCTATCCACCAGCATACGTGAATATGGTCCAGCGCTGTCAAACTTGGCACTTGCCAGATCCCATCGATGCCCAACCGATCCAGCAGGGAATCACGGTCTACTTTACGCGGCTGCGAGTCGGCGGGATCGACTTTGCAATTCTGGAAGATCGCAAGTTCAAGAGTGGTCCTGAGGGGAAGATCCCTAAGATGGGGCCTCGCCCTGATCATATCAACGACCCTACCTACGACCGGGCCAGTGTCGACTTGCCTGAACTTGAATTGCTGGGCGATCGGCAGTTGCAATTTTTGAATGATTGGGGTGCCGATTGGACGGGCGCTGAAATGAAATCAGTGTTGTCGCAGACCGCCTTTTGTGGCGCCGTTCATTTACATGGCTCGCCAGACAATCGATTGTTGGCAGATCTAGATTCCAACGCCTGGCCCCAAAAAGGACGCAATGACGCGCTGCGGGCGATTCGCCGCGCGTGGGCAACCCATCTTTGTGGCGATCAACATTTGGCTGTGGTCGTCAAACACGGAATCGATCAACCCAGTGACGGTCCCTATGCGTTCACCAGTCCCGCGATTGTGAATACGATTTATGGTCGTTGGTGGCATCCAGAAAAGGAACGCCCAGGGCCTGACAGTCGTCCAAACAGCGTATTGCCTTGGACCGGTGAGTATCAAGATGGATTAGGAAATTTTATCAACATGATCGCTTACGCGAATCCTGAAGATCGAACGGATGAAACCAAGCGCGCCGATGGTCATGGTATTGTTCGGTTCAACAAGATCAGTCGTGAAGTGACATTCGAATGCTGGCCTCGTTTTGCAGACGCAAGTTCGGGCGACCAAGTACAATTTCCCGGTTGGCCGGTGACCATTGAAATGGCCAAGAATGATGGGCGAAAACCGGTCGGCTACTTGCCAGAATTAGTGATTCAAGGGTGTGACCAACCGGTGATCCAAGTCATCGATCAGGCCACCGCAGAAGTGCTGTATACGGTTCGCGCGGCGAGTAATCGGTTTCAAGCGGCGGTCTACAAACCTGGTTTGTATACGGTGAAGTTGGGACACAATCGTCCTGATCAAAAGACCATCCAATCACTTCAGGCTGGGCCCAAGGCGGCTCGATTAAAAATCCAGTTGTCAGCAAAATAGGCCTAAATCGTCAGCTAATCCATAAAATCGCTACAAACCGCCGTTTTCCTGGCGTGAAGGTTCACTAGCTGGGCTGTTTCGCTGGGTAGGGCAGACTACAATAAATTTGTGGATCATTATCGTCGGAACAGACTTGTCGCCCAAATGATCATTAGTGCCGGCTGTTATTGAATCTGGTTCGCTGTCTTTTCGTATTTATGGCGTAGTTTTTGGTCTGGACAGGCGAACCGGTGCAGATCGTGCAATCAGGTGCGGTTCGGGACCAAGATGGACGCAGCCTTTCAAGTTACCAACGAAGTTTTGTTCAAGGGAATATTAAATGCAACGTAAGTCGATAAGAGGCTTCTTAGTTGGAACCATTGGTTTAGGATTGTCGGTAGGTCTGGGATTGTCACTGGTTGCCGAGTCGACGTTGGCTCAAGATCGCATGGATGCTGAACGACTATTCGGTCAAGGCGTTCATCAGTATTTTAGCGGCCAGTACGAAACCGTGGTAAAGGATCTTGGCACTGCGATTGATGCAGGTTCGATTGATCCAAGAATATACTTCTTCCGCGGACTAAGCCATCTGCAGATGGGCGAAAACGGAAACGCTCAAGCGGACATCAAACGCGGTGCGGAATTGGAAGTCGGCCAGTTTGGAAAGCGGAACTACAACATTGGTCGGTCTTTGATGCGAATCCAAGGCGAAAATCGAATGCTGATCGAAAACGCTCGGGCCGAAGCGAAAGTCCGTAAAGACGAGATCCGAATAAGCGGAAGCGGAATTCCTCGGCAAGAGATCATAGCGGCGATGAACAAGCAGGGAATCGACTTTGGTGCCACAGCCGGCAATCCTTCGCCGCGGCCAAATCTTCCCGACGTTAGCACGATCAACGATCCATCGGCTCCGTTTGCCGACAGTGCAAATACGCCAGACGTTCCGATGGAAGAAGGAACCGATGATTCGCCATTCGCAGGTGAGCAAACTACCCCATCGACCGATCCATTTGGTCAATCGGCTGCGGACGCGACCGCAACCAAAGCACCCAGTCCAGCTGACGACTCCTTCGCTGAACCTGTCATACCGGCAGATGATCCAGCAGACGATCCGTTTGCCGAACCCGCAACTCCAGCAGCCGACCCGTTTGCCGAACCCGCAACTCCGGCAGCCGATCCGTTTGCTGATTCCGGGGAAACTGCCGCCAGTCCACCGGCCCAGTCGAAGCCAATTCCTAAGAACGTCAATGGCAGCCGAGTCTTCTCGAAACTGTTTGGTGCTTTGACCTCGCCGATCCAAAAAGCAGCAGAGCAGGGCAGCAAGGTGATAAGCGGAATCCCAGGTATTGGCGGACCTCCAGAAGGCCCGCCCCAGGGCGATCCGTTCGGAGATGACCCTTTCGGAAACTAACCGACAGGTTCGAATTGAAAACGAAACAGCCTCGATTGGGACGATTCCCAATCGAGGCTGTTTTTTTGGAAGGTACTTTTGCCAGCAAACCGAAGCGTGCCGGCAAACCGAAGCGTGCCAGCAAACCGAAGCGTGCCAGCAAACCGACGGCGGCAGCAAGTCGCAGGAGCCAGCCAGCGCCCGGCTTGCCAGTTTGTTTCACTAGCGAGTTTCGTCGTCGCGATTAACGCAATTTGTCGACCAAACGTCCAGGTGATCCCATAATGTTGTAACCGCAATCCAAGTGCAAGATCTCGCCCGTGATACCGCTGGACATATCCGACAGCAAGAAGGCGCCCGTCTTACCAATTTCATCGTTGGTGATATTCCGGCCCAAAGGTGCCATGCCTTCATATAGGAACAGCATTTCTTTAACACCCGCAGCACTTCCCGCCAACGTGTAAACCGGACCGGCGCTGATCGCGTTGACTCGGATGCCATCTGGGCCCAAGTCATGTGCCAAATACCGAGTGGTCGCGTCTAATGCGGCTTTGCAAATACCCATCACATTGTAGCCGGGCACGCATTTTTCGCCGCCCAAGTACGTCATGCAACAGACCGATGCGTTGGGATTCATCAATGGCCGCATGTGTTTGCAAGCGGCGATTAGGCTGAACACACTGACGTCCATCGCCAGCGTGAACCCGTCGCGGCTGGAATCGATCGTGTCGACTTTCAAGTCGTCCGTTTTGGCAAATGCGATCGAGTGCACCAAGAAGTCAATCTTGCCGAATTCACTTTCGACCGTCTTGGCCACCTCCGCTAAATTGTCATCGCTTTGCACGTCCAACGGGACCAAGAACTTGGCGTTTTCGTGTTTGCTGGTGCACTTTTCGACTCGAGCCCGATTGCGTTGCTTTCCATCATCGGCACGGTCTGGCAGATGCGTAAAACCACATTGACCACCTTGGTCCATGATCTCTTTGGCAATCGACCACGCGATCGACCGTTCGTTGGCCACGCCCATGACCACGCCTTTTTTACCTTCAAACAAACCCATCGTGTTTTCCTTCAACTTGAATGGTTACCACCAATAATCATCGTCAACCCAAAGGTGACTGGAAAACGGGATTGGTAGATCGCCTATTTCCAAAGTGTACTTCTTGACCGTGCGTTGCTCCCGCGCGATATCACCAGGCTAAGGTCACCAGGCTAAGGTCACCAGGCTAGTGCTTCAGCTGATCACCAAGGCAAACGCCTCGCGTATCGAAACAAAATCCCAGCGAATGAATTCCACACTTCGTTCTCTAATGGGAATCCGTTAGAATCTAGCAACGGGTGACGGGGTCTGGATACGAACCAATCTTGGTAAATCCCCAAACTTGGCAAATCCTACGGCGTACCGCCCAAAATATTCATCCAATCGCAGCTAAAGTTTTAGCATTAAGCCCTGATTTTCCCAACCGTAGGTAACTGACGATCACACGGTTTGCGGACTTAGGATCGTGATCAACGCCAGCACGACGGTGGAAATCGATTTGGACCGGTACGTTGATTATTATGGCCCTGACGTTGACTTTCCTGACCCGTACCTTGACTTTCCTGACCCTTACCTTGACTTTCCTGACCCTTACCTCGACTACAAAGGCAGCCTTTCACGGATGATTACCCCAGGACCAGGCAATTCGGACGATCAATGGGCTGCCGTTTGGCCGCAATGGATGGACGCCGTTTCGCACTGTCCGATCAGCCAACGCTTTCTAGCGGACGGTCTGAGCGTGCTTGGGCGAAGGGAAACCCGCGCCTTGGACGCCAGCATTCTATCATCGCTGTGCCAGCAGATGGACGGCGTCAACGTGGCGGCGATCGTCAAAGGCAGCAAAGGTCAGTGGAAAACGCAAACGATCTCCCAACACGGCCTGTCGGTACCGAATATTGTCGCCGTCGGCGATGAATGGTTGTCTGACGTTTTGGACAATGCGAGTACGAAAACACGCCAGTTGTGGATCGCCACACCACTAGCGCCACGGGGTGCCACCGGACAGTTGCTGTTGGTGCAGGTTGATGACGCCAAGTATCTTGATCCAATCGTCAAACAAATAAGTTCTTTGGCAGCGGCGACAGGTATGTTGATGTCGTTGGCCCAGCGCTTGGATCACGGTATTACGTACACTCAACATCTGTTGGGTCTACTGGAAATGACCGCCACCTGGAATCGGTCGCAAGACACCGATTCGCTGCTATTGCAGATGGCAGAAACTTCCACCCGCTGGATTCCTAGTGAACGAGCCACCATTTTTCTTTGGGATCGGTCCGCCAAACAATTGGTTGGTAAACCGGCACTGGGGGTTGAAGGTGGGGAACTACGCATTGCGGATGATTCAGGACTGGTAGGACAAGTGGTTCAAACCGCAACGCCAGGTCGGGTCGATGTGGGAGTGGCCGCCGAACAAGCACAAGTGGATCGACGTACTGACAAACAATTGAACTTTCAAACGCGATCGCTGTTGTGTGTTCCCCTTGTGAACGAGGCAGGGCAGTGCCTGGGCGCGTTTGAATTGATTAACAAGATAGGTGGAGATTTTTCTGATCAAGACCAACAATCTTTGGAACAATTAGCCAAACACGCTGCGATTGCTATTGCAAATAGGACTCGAGTGGATCGGTTGGTGACGACCCAAAAAACGGCTGCCACCGAGGCGGCGTCGTCGGTCCAGTTTCGTGGCAGTTGTGATCCCATTCGATCGCTTAAAAAGACGATACTACGCGTGGCACCGACCGAACTTTCAGTCTTGTTGTTGGGAGAAAATGGAACGGGTAAAGAAGTCGCCGCCCAATTACTCCATTTTTCTAGCGAACGACGCGACGAAGTGCTGATTGCGGTCAATTGCGCAGCAATCCCCGAAAATCTCTTGGAAAGCGAACTGTTTGGTCACGAAAAAGGAGCCTTTACCGATGCCCAACAGACGCGCCAAGGCAAGTTTGAACTGGCCAGCCTTGGGACGATCTTCCTGGATGAAATTGGTGACATGAGTCTTGCAGGACAAGCGAAGTTGCTTCGAGTCCTTGAAGAAAAAACGATTGTGCGAGTCGGTGGATCACAAACCATTCCCACCAATTCGCGAGTGGTAGCGGCAACCAATCAGAATCTCGCCGAATTGGTTCGACAGCGGAAATTTCGAGAAGACTTGTTTTTTCGCCTGAATGTGGTGACGTTGGAAATTCCACCGTTGCGAATTCGTGGGAACGATATCCTGGAATTGGCGCAGTTCTTCATGGAAACGTTTTCAGTACAAGCAAGACGCAACGTGCCGACGCTTTCACTAGCGGTCCAGAAAAAATTGCTCTCACATCCGTGGCCCGGGAATGTTCGGGAATTGCGCAATATGATGGAACGCCTGGTGTTTCTGACTTCAGAAGATCGAATCGAAGTGGAAGACCTATCGTTCATTACCTCTCCGTCGCGAGAAGCGAATACGCTGGATCTCGAGCTGCCACTTAATGATGCGACGCGGTTATTTCAAATTCAATACATCACCCAGCAAATCCAGCAATCCCACGGAAGCATGACCTTGGCCGCCCAACGGATGGGACTGCATCGTACTAACCTGTATCGGAAAATGAAACAACTGGGACTAAGCGTAGATGAAAGCTAATCCCGTGCGACCAACCACAGGATATAGAAACAATCAGCAAACCGCCCAGAATCACCGGTCTAAGGTAACGACTAGGAAGAATCCGCACCGGATCAAAACATAAAAAAGTGCACGTAATGCCTAGCGGAAAATAGGGAATCAAGGCGTTCCTATCAATCAGTCAATCGCATTCCCTATCATGGGTAGGTCTACAACGGATACGCCGTGACCACGTTCTTACCCTCAAGCACCAATTTGATCTTTCGGGCGGGTGGATTATCGTTTCGCTTACCGGTCTGTCCGCCGATGTAACCAATTCGCTTCTTCAGGTTGATTTCATAAACGGTACGATTGCCGTCCTGTTCCGACTTGACGTCTGGACTACGCAATTTTACCAACTTGTAAGCCTGGTCCAACAAGGTCAGCACCTGATCGGGATTGCCATCAAATACGCCATGCTTGCCAGGGCGATCGGGTTGGTTTTTGGTATGACGAAAAATGTGTTCAAGCCGATGTTCATTGCGTGGCCCCATAACATAGATCAAGCCCTCTTTGGACGTGAACTTATCGCGCTCCACTTTGCTCCAGCGAAACGAATCCACACCATACTTGGCGGCAAGATTCTTGGCTTGCGATTTCTGGTCGTCGTTGGTTAAGGTACCTGCACCTGACGAGCGGTTTGCTTGGTCCTTAGGGTCAACCAGGGTCTTGCGATCTTTGCTCTGGGTTGGATTGGATTCTGAACCGTTGGACGAAGTTGGGTTGGACGTAACCGACGCACCAGTTGTCGAGGCGACCGACGTTTCGTCCGGAAATTCGCCGCGGGCATTGGCCACTTTATCCGGTTGGGGCTTGCCGAAGTTCTGTTGCCAGTAGGCGTAACCGGCCACACTTAAGAAAATAAGGATGTAAAGAATTTTAAGCCAATTGGGCTGATTTGGTTTCATATTCTTGTGGGCTCGAAAAAGGCATGGAACGTAATGCGCAAGTGTTTTGGATGCGCGCCTGTCGGCTGACCCGGCGACGCGATTACCATCTTAATGAAAATTGTCTAACGCTTACAGTAAGCCCGATAGGGCGAGTTTAATCAGGTCGGTGATCCTAAAAACGGCCTAGGGCAAAGCTTCGCCCGTCGATCCATCCAGCCATCGCAAATTCCGGCCCCGACGCAGGGAAGCGATGTGGGTGTCGGCTTAGCGGTCTGTGAGCGAAAACGACAGGCTGGAAGCCGATACCACGTTCAAAATGCAACCGTTATTGTTCACGCGCTGCTTAGGGACAAGGGTCGTCTCCTCGATGGCGACAGTGTAGCCAGTGGACTAAACTAATTCAGACGAAAAATGAAGTGTCTTTTTTGGCGAAAACTCGACAAGTGAGCAAGTGGATGAATTGGAATCGATGGAATCGATGGAGTCGAAAACTGCACCGCTGGGGCGCCGTGGTCACTGCGATCCCGCTGCTGCTGGTCATTGTGTCGGGCCTGCTGTTGCAAGTAAAGAAACAGGTCACCTGGGTTCAGCCACCAACGAAAAAGGGTGGTGGTGAAGCGGCTGCGGTGACTTGGGATCAAGTCTTGGAAATCGCTCGACAGCAACCAGAAGCTGAAATCAAGTCTTGGGATGATGTGGATCGGTTGGATGTCCGACCTGGAAAAAGTTTAATCAAGGTCCAGGCAAAGAACCGCTGGGAACTGCAAATTGATTGGAACTCGGGCCAACTGCTTAGCTCCAACTACCGCCGCAGTGACTGGATCGAAAGTCTGCACGATGGGACCTTCTTTGGTGACTTTGGTAAACTGTATGTATTCTTGCCCAACGGAATCATCTTGCTGGGACTTTGGTTCACCGGCGCGTACTTGTGGTACTTGCCAGTGGGTGTCAAACGCAACAAAAAGAAGAAAATGGCAAGGTCGGCCAGCAAGCCATCCATCGACTAACGGTGTCGCGCGAAAATAAGTTACCCGATTCAGCCGCGCTGCTTGGCTTGGCTTGGCTTGGTCTGGTCCATGGTCCATGGTCCATGGTCCATTGGTACGGGTACGTGATCCGACCCGCGATTGATCGAGTGCAAGTATGACGAGGCAGGCGGAATACGAATACGAATACGAGTACGAGTACGAATACGAGAAAGCGAGGCGAAGTACGGAAAAGACTTTGACGATTCGGCTAGATGTTGTAGTTTATTTGTGTGCCGTTGCTATGGGTCACCCGCAGGGCGGAAATTCAGAACACCCGAAAGCGACCCAGCGATGGCAGCGATGGCAGCGTTGTTTAGCACGGATCGTTGTGGCTAAAGAGAGTGGAAGTTTGAAATGAGTCAGAATCCAACGTCCCATCCAACGTCCCATCCAACTGATGATTCCTTCGACAGTGTCTTCCAGCGGATCAGTCATCCGTACGAAGGTAAGCCCTTGGTCTTGGTCACTGGGGTCGGACGATCTGGGACCACGGCCCTGAGGACAGCCTTGGGCCAGCATCCTAATTTGCATGAAACCAATCGTGAGAATAATGTGCTGTACGATTTTTTGCACGTTGGCAAGCAAAACTGCACGATCGCCAGCCGACGATTTGCGATGGCCACCGATGACGCCACGTACGTTCGCTTGCTAAGACTGTATTTGTTGAACTTGCTTTGGCCGCTGCCTCGCCAGCCCTTGGAAGCGGTGCACGGAATGCAAGGTTTTTCGGCGCTAACCCAGGACCGTTTAGCGTTTTTACGAGAAGTGTTTCCGCAAGTCAAAGTGGTCTTGATTGTAAGGCACGGCGTGGAAGTGGTCGCCTCGCGGATGGTGTATCCAGGGTTTCGCGACCAGTCGTTTGAAGCGCAATGTCACGAGTGGCAAAGTGGGGCACAGTTTGCCATCGCCGTGAGCCAAGATGCCGATGTGTTGACCGTCCGACATGAACAACTGTTAGATCAAGTTCAACAGGCGCAGGTAATGCAGCGAGTCATAGAATTTGCAGGTCTATCCGATCATCGGTCGCCGTTGGAATCATTACAACAGCGTCAGCATCATCCGACACAAATGCAAGGCGAAACCTTAACGGCCGCCGCCGATCTTAGCCAGCGATCCCAGCGTTGGCAACTGTGGACAGAACCCCAGCAGCAGCAATTCACCGAAATCTGTGGCCCAGGCATGATGCATTTAAATTACAACCTGACCGAAGGAGTGACGCGAAAATAAGTTACCCGATTCAGAGGTTAGGTTGACCGCGTCCCTGGTCAATTCGCAGTCAGCCTGCAAGGCGGTTCTGGTAGTCGATAGATCGCCGGTCGGATCAATTACAAGTACGAGCACCGCGGGGCTGAGGCCGAATCCGAATCCGAGAAAGCGAAGTGAGATCTGGAAAAGACTTTGCCGAGTCAGCCAGATGCGGAAGTTGATTTGTGCGCCGTTCTCTACCCGCAAAACCTCGCCCAACAACCCAGCCAACCAAGAGTCCAAGTCGCCACCAACGTAAAATGCCAATATGATCAGGCATTACCAATAGTTTCAATCCACGCGGCTCTGCGAGCCGCGACGTAAAGAACGCAGACCCAGCCCACTCCCAGACGTTGTTTCAATCCACGCGGCTCTGCGAGCCGCGACGCGCGGCACTCGGCCTTTGCCGGGAGCGGTAGACGGTTTCAATCCACGCGGCTCTGCGAGCCGCGACGTCAGGAATAGTAGATACTTGCCCGTACTATTACGTTTCAATCCACGCGGCTCTGCGAGCCGCGACCGATAATCAGATTATCGCGGCGCTTGAATACCGGGTTTCAATCCACGCGGCTCTGCGAGCCGCGACGCGATAATCAGATTGAGTTCGCGCGTGAATACCGGGTTTCAATCCACGCGGCTCTGCGAGCCGCGACTGCGCAGAGGCCAACGACATTGCAGCGATAGAGCGTTTCAATCCACGCGGCTCTGCGAGCCGCGACATGGGCCTGAATATGTCTCCCGCATAGTTTACAACGTTTCAATCCACGCGGCTCTGCGAGCCGCGACCCCAAGGGAGGTGCTAAAACTGTACGAAATCCGCGTTTCAAGCAACGCGGCTCTGCGAGCCGCGACTGCCAGTTGTCTTGACTCGACTGGATTCGTCTGGCGTTTCAATCCACGCGGCTCTGCGAGCCGCGACAGTTCGCGCGTGAATACCGGGAACGGTTCAAA
>JBDNHU010000612.1:0-25250 GCA_041688615.1 Mariniblastus sp.
AATTCCTGCGAGCCGAATTCCTGCGAGCCGAATTCCTGCGAGCCGAATTCCTGCGAGCCGAAATAGCGGCGGGCAAGTTGCGAAATGGCCCAATCCTACGCTTTGGTTGGATCCTGAACCGCAGTTTTCGTAGCACACGCGGCAATCTGCGCGTCGGTTGTGGCGGGTTTCACGCAGGTGAGGGTTGTCTACTGTTGGCCCGCAACCCTGGTGCAGGTTACCAACCTTAATTTTCCGTTGGGGCATAGCCGTGGTGTCCATCGCCGAATCGAATGGATAGGCAAACGCTTTCATTGAGAATGGGCAAGATTTTGCAAAAATGGTCAGCACTCCGTTTCCTTCGCTCCCAAATTCTGTCGACAAAAATTCTTGGCTTGTGGCCCCGGGTCATTGGCTTGTGGCCCCGGGTCATTGGCTTGTGGCTCAAAATCTAGCAACCCTTGAAGTTCCAGTTCACTTACGCCCCTCGCGCAGTTGGCAGCATTTCAAAGTTTGCCAGAAATCCAAGTTCTCCTGGCCTGGTCGGATTGTAGTTTGCTTTGCTTAACCAGGCCGTACCGCAGAAGTTTCGAAGCAGGAGAGCAAAATCGTGGACTTCGGGTCACTTGGCCCTGAAGTCACTGGACCGTTCTTTTGCAAATCTCACAACGTTACCCCAAGAAACCTTTATATCGTAACTGCCGGCACCATTCCATCTTTTCGCTGAAAACCATGATTTTTGCCCGGCAAAGTTTCCAAATTTTTTGTGCTTGGTGGTTGTTGACTTAAACAAGTTGCTGGGTGTCAGTTCGAACTTCGATAACCAAATGAACCAACGGCTTGGACCTGGGAGTTCGGATCGGACTCACTTCGGGACTCACATTTTTGCGGTTGTGTCGATCGATAAGGGGGCAGTGGCTTGAGATTGAATACTTCGGCAAATTGTGGGATGAAAACAACACATTGACCGCATGTGAATGCCGAAGAAATAGTTTAAATTGACAGCCGATCGCGTCGTTGTTCTCCAATGCTTGCTGATTTTGCGAGGACGTGGTTATTGATTTGGGATTCGAGGGCGGTGATTTAGGATTCGAACTTGGCCTTCGGGTTGAACGAATTGCCCACGAACAGGGAAGATTGTTGACTTTGTTGGTGAAGTTTGAGAACTTGATTTCTGTGTTTCACTGTTTGGCTGGTGCTTTGTCTAATCGGGGCCTAACCGGGACTTTTGGTTTAGTTGATTTCGCGTTTGGGTCTTGTGGCTGGAAATTGAAAAAGTACAAGAGATTTGAATCCTGAAATTTGAGGGATTCCAAGCACCATTTGTTTTTTGCAAGATTCGGAATTTGGATATATGTCGGTTTTTGTTTTTGGTCATCGCAATCCTGACACCGACGCCATTTGCGCAGCGATTGCCTACGCAGACTACCTGCAAAAAACATCGCGTCCGGAAGCGATTGCTGCATGTTGCGGGCCGCCTAACAAACGAACCGAATATGCGTTGAAACGCGCAGGTTTGTCGCTGCCCAAGATCATTATGGATGTTCGACCGGAAATCGACGAAGTGTGTCGTCGGGATCCTGTGACTGCTTTGGAAGACGAGGTGTTTTTCGAAGTCTTTGAGCGAATGGAACGCGAAAATGTGGGGACGATGCCGGTCCTGAACAAAGCTGGTGATTTCGTTGGTTTGCTTTCTTTGCTGGATTTGCTGAAAATCGTATTCGCAGGTGACTCTGATTTGATTCGATCAAGGCAAGTCGTCACCAGTCTGTCTAAAATTTGCCAGGTCTTGAACGGGACCTATCAGCATGCGGTAGATCCTGACATTTCGTCCTCGATGATCGTAACCGTTGGCGCGATGAGTGCCGGGGGCTTTGTCGATCGATTGAAACAATTTCCGCCTGAACAATTGCTAGTGGTCAGCGGAGATCGACCTACGATCCAATTGCCCGCCCTAGAAATGGGTGTTCGCGCGTTGGTGATTAGTGGCGGCTTCCGACTTTCGCCCGGTCTAATTCAATTGGCGAAAACCAACAACGTGACTGTGATCAATAGTCCTCTTGATACCGCCACAACGACGATGCGAATCAAATCGGCAAGGACGATCGCTACGGCAATCGAACGTGATTGTATGATTCTTTCGGACAAACAGCCGATTGCCGACGTTCGCAAGAGTGTTGAGCGATTGGGGCAACGTCTGTTCCCCGTGCTAAATGATGCGGGCAAATTGGTTGGCGTTATTTCGAAATCCGATTTAGTGAATCCTCCCAAACCCAAATTAGTTTTGGTGGATCATAACGAACTGGGCCAGGCCGTGTTCGGAGCCGAAGACGCCGATATCATTGAAGTGTTGGACCATCATCGATTGGGTGGCGGTTTGAAATCGACTCAGCCGATTCGTTTTATTAATGAACCGGTTGGATCAACCTGTACGTTGGTTGCTCGGCAATTTCGCGCCGCAGGTTTGTTACCCTCGTCTGGCATGTCACTTTGCATGGCGTCGGGCATTATTTCTGACACCCTGTTCTTGCGTTCTCCGACCACCACCGATGTGGATCGCGATATCTTGAAATGGCTACAAAGCAATTGCGAGATTGAATTTGAAGAATTCGCCAAAGAGTTCTTCGAGATTGGTTCGGCACTTCGCAGTAGTTCGGCGGACGAAGTGGTTCGTGAAGACTGTAAAGAGTTCGTCGAGCATGGAACTCGATTTTCTATATCGCAAATCGAAGAAATTGGATTCGAGTTGTTTTGGGGACGAAAGAAGGAGTTGATGGCAGCGTTGGCCTCAATGACCAGGGAGCGGAATTTAGATTTTAGCGCGCTCTTGATCACGGACATCGTTTCCAATGGGAGTTTGTTGTTGATGTCCCAGGAACTTGATTCATGGGAAGAGATCAACTATCCAAGAATCGAAAAGCGGCTTTATCAATTGGATGGTGTGGTCAGTCGTAAGAAGCAACTGCTGCCTTTGATTTCCAGGTTATTGGAAAGTGCAATTCAGCAACATAATATCTAGCAGCGCAGGTGCTGCCGGGTTCACCGTTTGATGCTCCCGGCAATGAACTGGCCGTCTTAAATTACCCTCGGTATCAGTCGATCGGGTAGCGTTGAACCGCGTTTGTACTAGAAATCGTCGGAGTTGACTTTGCAACCTCTGAAAAATCGGCTGGCCTAGTTATGGGGCCGGGTCATGGGGCCTAGTTATGGGGCCGGCCTAGACGTTCACTGACTTAACGCCCATCGGTGACTGCCAATGGTGCGCTCTACGCTTGCGGCCATTCTGGGCAATTCAAGTGTGAAAGTATTTGGCCTCGGGTTCGAGGCTGTTTTTACGCGAATTACTCAAATGCGGGGTGAAGACTCGTTTGCCTGGCAACGAAATCTTTCTACGACTTGTCGATCAATCCATTCGATCAAGTTTCGTTGTCAGCGATTCCCCGAACGTGTTAAGATATAAAATGCGTAACTTCTCAAATTCTAAATGGAATAACGGCACCAACGCTGAATCAGGAGGGTAGTGCAGTGAAAGACCCAGGACCTACAATCTATGGCGAAGCAAAAATGACTCAATACCTGCAAGAACGATTTTTCTGGGCCGACGTGTCTTCAGATTCCGTCGCACCAGATTCGGTGTCTTCAGATTCCGTGTCTTCAGATTCTGTTCCCGCTTCTAGGATGCCATGGTCTGTGATTGACTTGGTTAAGATTCCCTGTTCTTGGGTTCGGTTTGCCGGCGATTGCTTGGCGGTTGGCCCCTCAAACAAGGCGGGTGCGAAATTGTTGTTGAACAACCGTGCGTTGCATCGCTTGGCTTTGCTGTCACTTAGTCGGACTGTTAGGTTAATGTCCGCGGTCATACTGTTTGCGACTTTTGCCACCGGCTTAATGCTGGTGGTTTCTGGACGCGGGTTTGGGTTGGCGGCTGCCACAAGTGCCCCGGTTGTATCGCACGTTTCATACGTTGGTGCTCAAGAATCGGTCGCTCAGTCGACGGGTGACGTCAAAGACACCGCAGCGTCAACCGATCAAACGACCGAGTCGTCGGCCCAGGACTCGCATGGTTTTCGCGATCCGTCGGAAGTGTTTTCCAAAGATACCATTGCGTATGCGGAAGTTACTTCCCCAGGCAAAATCATACAGCGGCTATTAGATCATCCCTTGCGTCAGAAGATTGATGGCCTTCCGCCGGTTCAACAAGCATTGAAGGGGCCGCAATTCGCAGCCTTCAACGTTGGGCTGGGAATGTTTCAAGTCTACACCGGAATGGAGTGGCAAGAATCGTTGGAAGTTCTGGCAGGCAAGGGAGTGTCAATTGGATTTGATTCGCAGCAAAATGCGATCGGATTGGTGCTGGTTTCTGGTGATTCCAAGCGTTTGGCAAACCTTTGCGAAGGGTTAGTGCGGCTTGGCAATCTAAGTGATAAGAACGCGGTGAAGTCGGGCAGGTATCGTGACGTTACCGCCTACACCTTGAACAATCAAGTGTTTCTGATCCCACTAGAAGATCGACTCTTTGTATCCAACAAAAAGGATATGGCAAAATCGATGGTCGATCTTTGGATCGATGGTGGTGAAAGTCTACTGGCTACTTCTGTTTTCCAAAAAACGAAAGCCGGGAACGTATCTAAAGATGCCTGGGGCTTTCTGGATTTAGAAACGGTGCGAAACTCCGGGTTAGCGAGAGATCTATTTCGCGATAAAGCAGAGAACATTGCGGAAGAATTGTTAGTCGGCGGACTGCTTCATTCTTTACAGACTTCGGATCACATAAGTGGATCGATTGCGATCAAGGAGGAACAGATTCAATTGACAGTCAGTGCCCCTTTCCAGCAGGATCAAGTGCCCAGCCAGCGTCAATACTTCTTTGGTACGCTGCAGCAACGAGATGTTTTTCAAGAGATGGTTTTTCCCGAAGCTTTGGCAAATATCACCACGTTTCGCGATGTGGGGCAGCTTTGGCTTAGCAAAGAAGAATTGTTTGACGAGAAGCATTTGTCAGAATTGGCCCAGGCAGATAGCACTTTATCGACGCTGTTTTCCGGATTAGACTTTGGCGAAGAGGTTCTGGGAGCGACTGAACCGGGGGTTCAAATTGTAGTTAGGAATCAAGATTATTCGCAGATCGCCACTCCGCAACCGGATATCAAATTGCCGGAATTTGCGTTGGTGTTTCGCCTGAAGGACTCGAGGACAATCCAGCGACGTTTTAAGGTTGCGTACCAAAGCCTGATAGGCTTCTTGAACATACAATTGGCGATGGAAGGCAATCCGCAATTGGAAATGGAGAGTGAATTGATCGAGGGAGGCAAAGTGATTTCGGCGACCTATTTGGTTTTCGAGGATAGTGAATTTGCCGACGATTCTGAAATCAAAGGTGATGCGGGAACCCGAAAGTATGGCGAGGGGATTATTAACTATAATTTCTCGCCTTCGATCGCGTTTTCGGATCAGTGGTTCTTTGTCTCAAGTACGCGGCAACTGGCAGACGATTTGGTCCGTTCGGCAAAGAGCGGTTTGGCCAGTGTTTCTCCCGATTCTAATACGAGCATTGTAGTGCAAGGGCCGCAGTTGAAAACCATCTTGAACGCCAATAAAGAGCAGTTGGTTGCCAACAATATGCTGGAAGAAGGAAACGATCGTGAAACAGCGGCAAGCCAAATTGGTCTGCTGATCAATTTGATTGATTTTGTGAAACAATTGAAGTTGGAATTGTTACGATCGGACGATCGATTAGAACTGGAATTTGCAGTGGACTTTAATCTCCCGGTGGAAGCGGCGCCAGCCCAATCTGATGACGTATCGGCGGATCAGGAATTGGTGGAAGGTACCCGGAAATGAAGATCTCAGAAGCTTGGTCACCGTTTGAACCGTGCAAAGAAAAGCCGTGGACCAGGGCACTAGCGTCGCACTTGTTTCGTCGCGCCGGGTTTGGTGCCTCCTATGCTCAATTACAAGCGGCCGCCCTGCAAGCGCCCGGCGAGGTTGTCGAAGGTTTGTTCGGTGCGTTAGATTCGCCTGATTTTCTGTCGCAAATGCGAACTTTGGAACGCCAGTCGTTGGCAGGTGGCGGAGTGGAACGACTGCCGAACATTTGGTTGTACCGGATGGTAAAATCCGAAGCTCAATTGCTGGAGAAGGCAACTTTATTTTGGCATGGGCATTTCGCAACCGGCGCCGAAAAGGTTGACGATGTGCGGATGATGTTGACGCAGAATCAAATGCTTCGAAACAATGCGTTAGGAAGTTTCGAAGTTCTAGTGCAGGCAATTTCAAAAGATCCTGCGATGTTGACCTATTTGGATTCCAAGGAAAACCGAAAGACTCGGCCAAACGAAAATTATGCTCGTGAATTGATGGAACTGTTCTGCATGGGCTTAGGGAATTATTCCGAGCAAGACATTAAACAGGTGGCAAGAGCGTTTACCGGTTGGGAAATTCGAAATGATAAATTTCGATTCAATCAACATCAGCACGATTTTGGTACCAAACAGTTCTTGGGCAATGTTGGCGACTTTGATGGTGACCAAGCAGTGTCGCTGGTGATTGGAAACAAAGCGTCCAGCCATTTCATCGCCGGTCGGCTGATCAATTATTTTGTGACGGACTTGGATTGCCCGCAGGAGGTGGTGGAGCGTTTGGCTGGGCAATTGAGAGAATCGAATTTTGATATCGGTCATGCGGTGCGAACGATACTTTCCAGCAATTTCTTTTTTGAATCGGTCGGCAAGAAAATTCGTTCGCCGGTTGAGTTGGGTGTTGGGTTGTATCGAAATCTAGAAGCGACCGGCAACTTTATTCGCTTGTCCGAAATGATGCGTGATTTGGGACAATTGCCCTTTTTTCCACCCAACGTCAAGGGCTGGCCGGGGGGCCGAACTTGGATCAATTCAGCAACGTTGTTGGGTAGGATCAATTTGGTGGGTGAAGTTTTGGCGGATTCCAAGACGAAATTGGCACACGAGGATTTGGCTGGTTTGGTCGCGCATTACGATGTGAACGCAACCGACCAGATGCTAGAGTTCTTTAGTGACTTGTTCTTAGCGAGTCCCATTTCCAAATCATCGTGGGCAAAGTTAAGAGTATTGGCGTCGGACGACCGAGTGTCAAAATCTGAGCGTGTTAGGCAAACGGTTTTTGCGCTTGCTGCCCTTCCTGAATTTCAATTGGCGTAATCATGAATTCGAAAATTAGTCGGCGACAATTTGTAAACTTGACTGCAGGTTCGGCCGCTGGAATTGGTTTTTTTCAAGGTGTGCCTAATGTTTTTGCCAAGACTAGCTGGCTTGCGCCGCCGCGAAATGATGGAAAAGTCTTGGTTGTAATCCAATTGTCGGGGGGGAATGATGGATTGAATACGGTCGTGCCTTACGCAGACCAGGAGTATTACAAGAATCGATTTAGTTTGGCGATTGGCCAGTCTGCGGTTCACAAAATCAATGATCAGGTAGGGTTCCACCCTGCCCTGTCTGGTTTTTCTTCCTTGCTGGATTCGAACCAATTAGCGGTGATCCAGGGGGTGGGATACGACAATCCAAATCGTTCGCATTTTGAATCGATGGATCTTTGGCATACCGCACACCGTTCCAAGGGTAGGATCCCCGAAGGATGGATGGGGCGGTTGCTAGGTGGAGAATTTGGGAAGAAATTGGATATCCCGGCAATCCACTTGGGCGAAGAGAAGCAGCCTTTGGCACTTGCAGCGCAAGATGCGGCGTTTCCTTCGATCCAGTCGTTGGAACGATTTCGCTTGAATACTTTTGGTAATCAGAAGTTGAAGCGTTTAGTAGAAGAAGAAGCGGCGGTTTTCCGCTCCTCTGATGATGGTTTGCTGCAGTTCATTCAAACGACCGCGGATAGCGCGTTTAAGGCGGGGGCTCGGATTGAAGAAATTGTCAAAGCGAAGGCTTCGTCGGTTGAGTATCCAGGTTCGCAACTTGGGCAAAAACTTCAGACCGTGTCTAAAATGATCGCGGCAGAAATGCCAACCGCTGTGTATTATGTCACGTTGGATGGTTTTGATACTCATGCCAATCAAGCCGACGCTCATGCAGGTCTTCTGACCCAATTGGGTGACGCGGTTGCTGCGTTGATGAAAGACTTGACCGCGCAGGGGAACGACAAACGAGTCCTAGTGTTTTCGTTTTCAGAATTTGGTCGACGCGTACGTCAAAATGCAAGTCAAGGAACCGATCATGGCACCGCCGGCCCGGTATTCCTTGCCGGGGGGGCGCTACAAGCGGGCGTCCACGGCGATCATCCTGCACTGGATAGTTTGGTTGATGGCGATCTTCGTTTTCACACAGACTATCGCCAAGTTTATGCAACCATCTTGGAAAAGTGGTTCAACGTCGCTAGCGATTCGATTCTGGGCGCTTCTTTTGCACCGTTGAAGTTCTTAGGATAAGTTTCAGGCACCCAAGATACTTCCCGTGCCTAAGGTTTCTTGAGCAAGGTTTAGGACTTGAGCAAGGTTTAGGACTTGGGCGAGGTTCTCTGGCGAATGGAATAAGTCGCTGAAGTTCCGGCGGACTGGGCGGTGATCAATTCCGCCAATATGCCAACCGCCAATAGTTGTGCACCTAACAACAGAGCGCCCAACGAATAAAGTACGATTGGTCGCTGATGAAGTGGTTCCCAGACCTGTGGATCTAGCACACTGAATTGTCTCAGGATCCAGTAACACGCCATTATTCCAAGACCTAGGGTGCCTGTCAAAAAGCTGCACCCACCCAAGGCGCCCATGAAGTGCTGCGGGCGTTGCCGGTAGTTGGTGAGAACAATTACGGTTAACAGATCCAAAAGTCCACGATAGATTCTTCGCCACCCGTATTTGCTAACGCCGTGTTTTCGCGAACGATGGTCGACGCTGACTTCCGAAACCTTGAAACCTCGGTCGGCACCAAGTACTGGAATGAAGCGATGCAATTCGCCATAAAGTTTGATTTCCGAAAACACCTCTCGTCGGTAACATTTGAAGCCGCAATTGTGATCATGTAACTTCAATCCAGTCAGCCAGCTAACTAATCGATTGAAAACTTTCGATGGAAGTGTTTTCCCTAACGGATCGTTGCGAACTTCCTTCCAGCCACTGACGATATCGAATCCCGCGTCAATCTGCTGCAGGAATGTGGGCAATTCTTTGGGATTGTCCTGTAGGTCAGCATCCATTGTGAAAATAAGCGGGTACTGGGACTGAGCGATTCCTGCGGACAAGGCCGACGCCTTGCCAAAATTTCGCCGGAACTGCAGGCCATGAACGGTCTCTTGCTCCTGGCTTAGTTCTTGGATCACGTTCCACGAATCATCCGTTGATCCATCGTCGATGAAAATGACTTCCCATTGGCAATCGATTTCAGAGGCCGTTTCTTGGATTTCGCTGAACAGTTGTCGCAGGCTTTCCTGTTCATTTAAGACCGGGATCACCACAGAAAAATCTTGACTCATGATTGACTTCGTTCGGTGGAGACAGAAAAAGGAACGGTTGGAAGAACCAGTGAAGATAGTCAGCCAGTGGATGATCGAACTTCCATTATAACCTGGATCCAGTCGTAAGTCAGGCAACGATCAACGACTAGATCAAATCCCAGATCAAATGCTGCGAGTGTTTGGTGATTACTCTTCCAATGGCTGATCGTGGTCGACTGGATTTGAAATACGATTTAATAGGAATCCAATGCCAGCAGCCAAAATCTCGGCACTCAGGGAAGCCAAGCGGTAAAGAACAACCAAGACGATAGCCGCCGTGAAGCGTTCGCCAAGGATCGGATACATAATTACTTCTCGCACGCCGAACCCGCCAGGAATCAGAGAAACAAAGCCAAGGACGTTTGCCAAACTGACGCAAGCCAGAGCACGGGGGTAATCGCTGGAGGTAACGACCTCTTGTGGCAGGCACTGAAACAGTGCAAACAGGCTGCCGCCTAGCAGTAACCAGCCTAAAGGCATCAACAACCATCCGGCCAAGTACGTACCCCAATTCCATTTTTCTAGCATCAGCGTTTTGGCAGTCGAGTTTCTGGCCAACGGTAGCCTGCGAACCAAAATACGAAAAATCGGAGGGCTAATCGGAAGTGCTATCGTGAAAGCTATCAAAGTGGCTAGCGGCACAACCCACCACTGTTCCGCGAAAAAGTAGGCGCCAGAAATGGCTCCGATGGCGCCACCCACGGCAATAAAGGTTAGCGTCTCCATGACGGCAGTGGCCGAAACGGCAATCCAGAGATGCGAACCTTGGGAATCTTGCAGTAAGTTTTGAGTGGACTTACCACAGATCATCGCGGTTCGGATCGCGATTACCATTACTTTGCCAGGAACATATTTCCCTAACTGGCTGGCGTAAAATGCCTGAAAACTCTCCTGCCAAGTTGTACTCAGGCCGAATCGCTGCAGCATCAAGTGCCAAAATAACCAACTTGGCGCCATTCCCAACATGTAGAGTGCCACGGCCACAAGGACCCACTGCCACGCGAAAGTATGCCAAGCCAACGGTTGGTTTGATAGGTCGATCCAGCCTTGCCTAGCAGTCCACGCGATGGCCAACGCTACAACGGCGATCGTGCACCATCTAGCAATTTTTTTCCAACTCGTCTTTGAAACTGAATCGCTGATCGTCGCGTCTTTCTTCTGAATCTTCGATATAGGTTCGACCCACGACTGACGTGGGCAGGTTCTGGAACGTCCTTGCACCGTCTTGCGATGTCGACCAAGTTCTTATTTTGCAGGTCACGTTACTGACGCCCACTTCAGCTGAATCTGAGTCATGGTGGAAGTCAAGGACTGTAAGTACCAGCGCCAGGCCCTGTCATTCCAACTTCGCGGCTTAGAAATTTGATATTCTGGCGTCAAAGCGGAGTATTCGTTTTGCCTGCATTACCTATTGTGCTCAAAATGGTAGGATTGGGCTTGCTTGCATGCGGTGGGAGGCGGCAAATAGTTCTCTATTTACTCATTTTACCTTTTCCCTCTACCATACGCCAATCTTGTAGTCAGATCTGTTGGAGGAATCCCCGTGGCTTTTGATTCGAATCAGAAAAGTCGATTGACGCCAGTTCGCCGTTCATATTTTGGATTGGCGACTCTTGTTTTGGTAGTTTTGGGATTCTTCAACTGCAGTGGCACGTTTGCACAAGCGGCATTGCCAACCGATCAACAGTCTCTTGTTCCTTTGGTCAGCAAATTTGATTCGCAGCTTAGAACCAGTGGGACAGCACTTGATGAATATCAAACCGTCCAATCGAAATTAGAATGTGCGGTACCGTCCAATGATGGTTGCCGTTTCGCTTTGGCAATATTGACCGTTCACCTTAAGCAGGCATCGCTATCTCTGCTAGATTCACTTGGACCTGCCATGGTGCGTCCCTTTGTTTGGGCCGCGACGGGGTTGGTTTCCCATGCCCAGTGTATCTGTTGGTGTAGTCAAATCAGTCAACCACAATCGTTAAACAACGGCCCGTTAAGTCCGACCGTTATCGGTTCGCCTTCGAATGATTCGGGGGCTTCGCTTGGTCCTGCGGGGCCTAATCCAAGCCCGCCCATGGCTTGGCCAGCGAACCAATTGCCCGTTGCTCAGGTACCAAACGCTTCGGGTTGGCCATTGCCTGCTGGTAGCGAGACCAACTTTCCTGCTGCTTCTCCAGCCTTAGCGGGAATGCCGCAGGCCGGTTTGGGACAGGCCGGTATCGCACAGGCCGACCCAGCGTTTGCGATCCAGACCCAGTCGGCTTCAGGCCAGTCGGCTTCAGGCTCGTCGGCTTCAGACCCGTCGGCTTCAGACCCGTCGGCTTCAGACCCGTCGGCTTCAATTTTGCCAAGCCCATTGATGCCGGCCCAATCTTTGGCGAACCCATCACAGCCGGATTCGCTTAAACGGATGCTACAGCAGGGTTCCACGCGACCGCAAAATCCTGGTTTGGGCGGCAGTAACTTGTCAGCTGCCGGCCTAGAAGCTGGAATGGCGGGTAGTTTAGAGAATCGTGCGGTGTTGGATGCGGGTAGCCAGTCGCAACGACCTGGCTTGCCACAGCCCGTTGACCCACAGCCCTTTGATCCACAGCCCTTTGATCCACAGCGGCGCGAAGATACAACGATTTCTGACGTTTCGCGTTTGCAGAATAGTCAATTGCAGCAGCGATCGGCCGCCAGAACCGCCATCGAAAGTCAAGAAGCCCGGGCCCAGGCCCCCAACCGAGAAATCAATAATTCTGCCTCACTTCAGCCGATTTTAGGGCAATCCCAGGTGCAGCGGCAAGGCAGTTCTGCCCAAGGTGTAAACGCGCAGGGCACCAACTTGCCAGGCAATAACGCGAACTTTGCGGCGAATAATTTACCTTCTGCAATGGCGAATGGCCCATCGGAAGTTGCGCCATTGCCTCGCCGATCATCAAATGAAACATTTCCCACTCGGACACCACTTTCCAACGGTCAACCGGAACCTGTGCAGTCGACTGGCAGCGTTCCCAGTCCATGGAATCCTGCGGGCGGGCAGACGGCCAATAACGGTCAGCCAACGAACAGCGGTTTAGGGGCAGGATTGGGGTTGCAAGGAAACAGTGGCGACAATCGCAGTCTGTTTCAGCAAAACGCTAGCCAATTTCAAGGCAATTCACAAAACGGTTTGGCTGGCAATGGAAATGTGAGTGGCGTGATGCAGAACCCGGCCAACCCGGGTTCGGGTGGGTTGCCGGCGTTTGACGGTCGTAGCCAACTGCCGGCGCTAGGAAACCAAGGGGCCGACGCTTTGGGTAATCGAAACAGTAGCTTGCAGAATAATAGCTTACAAAGCAGCAATTGGCTGCGTGGTCGGTTCACCAATGATCAAGCTCAATTTCAACCTGGCCAAACGGGTGAAGGTTTGGCTGTAGGGAATGTCTTGTTGCCCGCGGACCGAAATTTGGCGTTACGGGAACAAATGTTCGCCAAACAACAGCAAGTCAACAAGTGGAATCCAAACGTTGAATTACCCACCGAAAATTCCTACGAGAAATATCAGGCTAGCAACCAAAAGTTGTTTTCGCCAGTTAAAAAAGACGATGGTCTGGGAAACATTTTAGCGGGTGGGGCAGGACAAGTGGGTGCATCTCGTGTCAGCCGACAACCTGAAATGCTAAGCGAACCATCGGGGACAACTCCGATCGGTGGAACCGAAACCACAGCCAAAGAAGCTGATGCCAAGACACAACAGCAGAACTTGATGTCTATTTGGACGTTAGGTTTGTTTTTCGCGGTCTTGGTTTTGGGTTTCCTGCATGTGGATTCGCGTAGAAAGTACCGGCAGTTGGCAGACGACTTACAAGATCGATTTTTTCGCGAGCCATGATTTTGCTATTTACGGAAAAGTAAAATCCAGTCAGAATCGGGCCTGCGCTGTTGTACCGGTTTGGTCCTAACAGCAGATAGGTTCAATCGTGTGAAATCGTCGCGAAGGTGTTTCCTTAACGAGGAATTTCTTCACGGCTTTGTCACTTGAAATCGGTGCGTTTCTTTCGAAGGAATGAAACGTGAATCCGATAGTTTCGTGATCTGATGGATCAGATTGCGGTCGTTCGGCGGCATTTGAACTTCGATAATTTCGAAGGCTGTTGATCGAAAGGATGGTTAGTTTCGTTGCCCAGTGGTTTGTTTAGTCAAGCATTGTTTAAGGCAAACGCAGCTAATTTGGCGGCCACGATGTGTGGCGTCTAATACGAAGATATCGCAAAGGAGTGCCGAGATGCGTTTTGCAGGGTTATTGATTCTTGCTGTCTTTTCAAGCGTTCTATCGAGCGTTTCTACAACCCAGGCTCAAATTAAAGTTGCCGTGATTGATATGGGAGCCGTTTTCGAAGCTCATCCGTCTTTCATCAATCGCTTAGAAGCCTTGAAGGTGGAAATTCGTCAATTTGATGAAAATCAAACCGTTCAACGCGAGGCATTGGTAGGCAAACTGAAAGAGATACGTGGCATGTCGCCATCGAGCGACTTGTTTCGTCAAGGCGAATCTGAAATCGCTAATCAAACAGCCAATCTAGACGTTCAGAAACGTTTGAAGGCTAGAGACTTTTCCCAGAAAGAAGCTTCGATTTATTACGAAGTCTATCAAGACGTGACAGCCAAAGTGGTTCAGTACGCAAACCATTACGGTATTCCAACCGTTGTTCACTTCAATTCCAAGCCAATGACGACCGACAATCCTTCGTCCATTATGGATCGTATGAATTCCAATGTGGTCTACAGTCGCCCTGATTGGAACATCACCGATTCGATTATTCAAATGTGCGGTGGTCAGGCCAAAACTGCCAGTGCCCAGCAGGCGGACAATGCGACTGCGACCATGAATCGTTAGGTTGCTAAGGCAATTTTTAGGTTGCTACGGCAATTTTTAGGTTGCTACGGCAATCGTTAGGTCGATTGCAATGTTAGACGTGCTTCGCGTTTGAACGAAATGGATTTCGAATCAAAGCAAGCTTGAAAAAAAAATATATTTCGTTTCAGCAGACATTGGAAGTTCGCTTGAATCCTCCCCTGAGAAACCAAAAAACAATCAAGTCGCCGATCGACATTTGCGGACGCAGCTACTGGAGTGGCTTAAATGTCCGAATGCGATTTGTGCCGGCTCCAGCTAATGCTGGTATCGTCTTTCAACGCGTTGATGTTCCTGGTCAAACTCGCATCCCAGCTACGTTTGCTCATCGGGTCGATGTCCCTCGGCGGACCGTCTTAGTCAATGGCACTGATACTGTGGATATGGTCGAACACGTGCTTGCCACCATGGCGGGTTTGCAAATCGATAACTGCACAGTTGAAATCGATCGTGCCGAAGTTCCAGCCTTGGACGGTTCTAGTTTAGGTTTTCTTCGTCTGTTGACTTCGGTGGGCACCGTGTCCCAACGCGAACTTCGCGCCCAGGTGATTGTCACCGAAGACTTGATGGTGGGCGACGAAAACGCTTGGGTCAAAGCATTTCCTAATCCGCGTGGGCAATTAGAAATTCGCTACCACTTGGAATATGCTCATCCGGCGATCGGAACCCAAGAGTTTTTATATGTCCATTCCCGAGAGTCCTTTGCTGAAGAACTAGCCCCGGCTCGAACGTTCTTGATGGAAAACGAAGCCGCTGCGTTACGCAAGATGGGCGTTGGTTTGAAAGTGACTAATCAGGAAGTCTTAGTTTTCGGGGAATCGGGGCCGATCGATAATCGGTTACGCTACGACAACGAATGTGTGCGGCATAAAACCCTGGATGTGCTGGGTGATTTGATGTTGGTACCTTTCGATATCATTGGCACTATCGTAGCCAATCGCAGTGGACATCGGCTAAATGCAGCGATGGCCCAACAACTACTACTGCACGCAAAAATACAAACCGAACAAGTCCGGAAATCGGCCTAACACTTTTTACGACTGGCGTATCGTATGAAACCTACCATACCATTTCGAACGGTAGTTAATGACACCCGGGTGGAACGCACAGGGGCGGCGAAGATCTCGCCGCTGGCCCATGTCGATTCTCGCGCTAAAATTGGCCGCGGGGTCGAAATTGGTCCATTCACCATGATTGGCCCCGATGTTGAAATTGGTGACGATACCGTCATTCATAACAACGTGACAATTATAGGTAATACCTACATCGGCCAGCGGAACAAGATCTTTTCAGGCTGCGTGATCGGTGGTGAGCCGCAAGACCATAGCTACAAAGGGACACCCACTCGTGTTGAGATTGGTGACGACAATACCTTTCGCGAATGCATTACGATCAATCGTGGCACGGAAAAAGAAATCGGCCTAACCAGTATCGGTAATCACAACTACTTCATGGCCGGTTGTCACGTGGCACACGATTGCAATGTTGGAAGCAACATTACAATGGCCAACGGTTGTATGTTAGCGGGTCACGTTCATATTCATGATAACGTTACCTTCAGCGGTGTTGTTGCGGTGCACCACTTTGTATCGGTAGGATCGTTTTGTTTTGTGGCGGGACTGTCACGCGTGATTCAAGATGCTCCACCGTTTATGCTTTGTGATGGAATTCCATCGCGTCCACGGAAAGTCAATTTAGTCGCACTGCGACGAAACAACATTCCAAACTCAGAAATTCGGGCATTGGGCGAGGCCTACCGCCTGCTCTATCATGATCCGGTAGGCACTGAAACCGCAAAAATTACCTTGCAACAGCAAGATTTGTGGTGCCCGGCAATTGAACATTTGTTCCTGTTCCTTGAACACAAATTGGGTGGTACCAAGGGCCGCGGACGAGACCAAAGGAGTAAGGCGGCATGAGTAAGTTGAGAATTGCGGTGGTCGGTGCAGGTCACTTAGGCAAAATTCACGCCAAGTTGGTGCAACAGATTCCAGACGTCCAATTGGTAGGTGTTGTGGATCCTGTTGATTCCAACCGATTAGCAATGGCTAAAGCTTGGTCGGTTCCGACGTATTCCGACGTAGCCCAAGTGATGGAAAATATTGATGCCGCCATCATTGCAACGCCAACCAAAACCCACTTCGACGTCGCAAAACAACTGCTAGAAAATCAGAAACATGTCTTGATCGAAAAACCGATCGCTTTTTCTACGACTCAAAGTCAAGCGATTGTTGAATTGGCCGCCCAGCATCAATGCGTGGTCCAAGTTGGCCATGTTGAGCGATTTAATCCAGCCTTTATCGCCGCTCGCCAAGAGATTCAGCGTGTTCGCTACATGGAAATGCAACGAACCAGTCTTTTTACCGGACGGTCCACGGACATCGGAGTCGTTTTCGATTTGATGATCCACGATATCGATCTAATGTTGAATTTGGTTGATAGTCCGGTTGCCAAAGTCGAGGCATTGGGCGTTAGTGTCTTTGGTGACAATGAAGACATGGCTCAAGCCAGGATTACGTTCGCCAACGGAACCGTTGCCAATCTGAACGCGTCCCGTTGCAGCTTCGTTGCCGATCGATCGTTGAAGTTGTACGGATCCAACGGGTACGTCGAGGCGAATTTGACGACACGAAAAATAAAACGAGTGTGTGTGCCGGATGATGTTCAAGCAAAACAGATCCAATACAATCGACTTTCGAACGAAGCCAAGCAAACCTTGACCGAACAATTGTTCACTCAAGTACTGCCAATGGCGGAATTGGAAGTTCCTGCCAGCAATCCAATTTTGGATGAGCAAATAGATTTTGTGAAAGCGATTCAAAATGGCGTAGCACCTAGCGTCCCAGCCAGTGATGGTCATCGCGCTTTGGTCGTTGCCAAGCAAGTCTTGGATTCGATCAAGAGTCACATTTGGACCGAAGATCCCTTTGGCCCTCGTGGTGCACTAGTTTCTGTCGACCAGTTTACGAAACAAGAGAACTTCCGTCGCGCAGCTTAGCGCTGCATCCGAATGATCACGCAAAATAGGCCTGGTTTCTGGAAAGACGCGTGCAAGTCCAGACGCGTGCAATTTTAGACGCGTGCAAGTCCAGAAGTTACAAGTCTAGAAGTTACAAGTCTAGCCAATGGCCTGCTAAATTGCGGCAGATCGACATTGCCAGGTTCTGAAAAACAAAAAAAGCCTCGATGGGAAGGATTTCCATCGAGGCTTTTTGTCTTCAACTGCTCAACCGTCCGGTTAAACAGGGCACACTTGAATTGCTTGACTGGCGGTTGGATCGGTTCTTGAGCGTTACGAAAGATCGCGGTCTTCGAAAAGAATCAAAGCCACCAGCAACGCGACCGAACAGTACAGCACGCAATAGACAAGTGTCCAGCCTAAGTACACCATCGGGACACCGACTTCGCCAACAATTGCGGCTCGCACGTCAAAGTGTTCCAACACCGGAATTACGGTCGAGATTGTCTGACCCACTACGGCAACACCTTGGAAAGAATCCTCTTTCTCCAGCAGCAACGGGGTGATGTGTCCCATGATGTAGATCGCAAAGCAAATCATCAAGTTGGAAACGATTGGCAAACGAGTCGAAATCATGACGCTGATGCAAACGAAGACCATGGTTTCCATATAACCTAGCACCAAAGCGGGTATCACTTTTGCCATTTCCGCAAACCCGTCTTGCCAAGGTAAAGCACCTTTGGACGATTCAACACCATCGTAAATCGGTTTGTAGGAAACCAGGAATAGGAACCAAAGTCCTAGGCAAAGGAACATAATACCAACCGTCCAGCCGATACCCAACGATTTCCCAACCAGAAATTGACGACGGCTGATTGGTTTGGCAAGCACGGTTAAGGCAGTTCGGCCATCGATTTCTTCCGAAACGCTTTTGCTGGAAGCCCATACCGCAAAGAAAATAGACAGCAGCAATATCACAGGGCAACCCGTCGTGACGTACATTTTGATGTCTTCGCCGAACGTGTTGTACGGGATGTAGACCGCTGCCGCCAGGAACACCCCGCCCACAGCTATCAAAATCGCGAACAATGGCTGGTTGGTTTCCGTCTTAAATGTGGCCCAAGAGATGGCCGATTCTTTCGGCAAAAGTACTGATTGGAACAGGATCACAACGAAGCTGGCCAGCGTACAAATCATCGCCACGAAAACCGAACGCACCTGAGGGAATTCGGGTTGGGTCTCTAGAATCAAAGACAGTTGAGTCGGGCGGTCGCCCATATTGCGAATGTACAGTTTCTCGACAAAACCCTTGGGAATCGCTCCCTCACGAGAACTGCCATTGTACGTAGTCGGTTCCGACGAAGCTGGTAATTCCAGAATCTTCTGGGGGTCAAGGTCGACAGTAATCGGCTGGGTCGCAAATTCCAATCGTTGATCAGATTGGAATGTGAAACGCTTCAATTCACTGCCGTAAAAGTTAACATTGACCGGAAGACCTTGATCGCCTTCCAGACTGGGGTTAATTTCGATCTTGCGTTCTGCCTGCACACCAGTGCTTGGAAGTCGGAAGACACTTTGCAATATTGCATTGGGCTGCGTCACAAAGCGAATCGTTGGTACTTGTTGCCCGGCAATTCCGATCAAGGCGAAAACGGACAATCCGCTGGCGATCGTCAAGAGCCAAAAACTTATACCTTCGGTTAGCCATTCGTTTAACTGCTCTTGAGACCGTGACGAGCAGATTCCGATCGCTCCAAAACCCAAGAACAATCCGGTTGGCACCAATAACAGAAACGCCAAGAACGGACTTGAATTCACTGTCTGTCCGTCGGCAGACGTACCGGACATTGAAAACCAGATATAAGCACCGATCCCAATGAATACTAAGCTCAGAACCGAGCCCACGATCGTATTCAGTTTCTTCGAGTCAGCGACTTTTGCCAGGCCTAATCGCGATCCAACAATGAATACCGCTAAGAGCGCCAACAGTAAAATCAGCCCGAGAGCGACACCAACCGACAATAGCCAAAATCCAGTTAGCCACTCGGCGGAACCTATTGCTAGAAGCATTTTTTATCTCGCGTTTTTCGCCTGACCACGCAGTACCAGCGGGGGTAAGAAAAGTAAGCAAACCTATTCGATACGTTGTTTGGTTTCGATAGTTTGTATCGTGTTCGTGTTTCCGAAGGACATTGCCTGCAAGTCGCTTATTCGGGAAGTCACTTGTCCGGACTCAGTCGAGTCGATCAAGTGCCTGTTGACGTTGAATTGGGTTCTCTGGTCATGGTGGTCGACTTAGACAGGTCGACTTTCCAGTATCACCTTTTTTCGATAACGCCTTTTCCCGAAGACGTCTGCAAGTTTTACATTGCAAAGCCAAGGCTTGGCGACGCAGTGCTATTCTCACATCGCGTTGTCAAACGTCCATCAGATTGAACATCGGTTGGCAGCATTATGGTCGCGTCTGAAGAAAATCGCAATCAGCGCCCGGTGGCTATCCTGGTAGCTGTGACAATCGCGTTAACAAAAGATACCGCATAACCCGATCGATCGCTTGTTTTCGAGCATTTGTGTCATGGGTTCGTAACAGATGTCGGAACGCCACCAGAATTCACGGGAAGAAATTTTGTCCAATAATGCTAAGTCAACAATTGGATCGTCCGTCCAATCGTAACGAATATGCGGAAAGTTCTGGAAAACCGCTTCGCAATGCAGTCGCGCCTAACCCAATCTGCGTACCGCAACGGAAAACGGTTATGCCGTTACGCTGGCAGACTGAAGTTGAGTGCGACCGGGTTGGCGAAAGCCCAACGGCTAGTGCAAATGTAACCAAAACGCCAGCAAAGTTCTACTCAAGACAAGCGGCAACGCAGTCGATTACCGATCCGCTTGCGGAACGTAGTTAGCCAATTGTTTCTCCGCAAAAATGGGGGAGAACCGAGTCATTCGCTGGCGCCCGTCGATCATTGGCAAGGTTAGCATCTCTTCGCCGATCAGCGGCCGCACGTAGCGAATAAAGTCGTCGGTGACGTCGAATCCATTGGGTGAAATCCAAGAACTTGGAAATGTCCGTTCGCTCAAGGCAACTTTCTCTAGCGGGACCGCGTCGTAGCGGACGCTGTAGACATCGCCCGGATTACGCAAGATGGTCGACATCATTCCATGGGTACCCCCGGCAACCAAGTTTACCGCTTGTTGACCCGCGCGATAGGCTTCGTCCAAGTCGACCGTTGATGCGTAAGCCATTGCATTTCGTTGATCCGTTCCAGGGATGTTCAACCTGGCCTTGCCTTTGACACACAGCCCTTGTTGGTTCAAGTAATTGACAACCGTTTGGGCAACCGAGGTTTCGCTTGATCCGAATTGAGTGTGACCGAAACTATCGGTAGCCTTGCCAATGTCGCCCACGTCAAACCCTTCACTGACCACGACGATGCAGCGTCTATCTTGGTGCAGTTGTTTGTTTACGTTTTCATGCATTTGCTGAAGCGAACAAGGGCTTTCTGCTAAGTAAATTTGCAAAGGCATTTCGCGGTGTGGATCTGCTAGCCGCGCCGCAGCAGGGATGAAGCCAATTTTTCGGCCCATCGCTTGTAACACCAACACCGGGTCTGCTGGGAAGGAACCGCCATTCTCTTGGTCGGCATACTGCACAGCGTGCATCCAGTATTTTGCGCATGAACCGTAACCAGGCGTGTGGTCGATCAATTGGAATTCACTATCGCCTACGTCATTGTCGATCGTTTTGGGCGCACCCGCAACCACCAGATCCAAGCCCTGTTCCTTTGCGATAATCGATATCTTATGAGCGGTATCCATCGAATCATTGCCGCCAATGTAGATGAAGTAGCCGACATCGTGGGCCTTTAACACTTCGACCACTCGGGCAAAATCTTCGTCCTGATGCGGTTTAAGTTTGTAGCGACACGTGCCAATCGATCCCGCCGCAGGGGTGACTCGCAGCAGCGCCACTTCTTCCGCTGATTGGGCAGAAAGATTCAACAGTTCTTCCTTCAAGACGCCTTCGATCCCGTGGTGTGCTGCGTAAACTTGATCGATTGCATCCAGATCACGAGCCGCTTCGATGATGCCCCGTAATGTGCTGTTGATCACACAACTTGGGCCACCCGATTGCGCGACCACCAAATTTTTTCCGCGTTTGCTCATGGTTCTTCTCGAAAACTACGATCGTCAGGAAATTTCTATCACCAGTAACTTCTGCCCTAAAATGGTCGCAGATTTCCAGTAAACAAAAAAGGGCCAATCCGTAACGAATTGGCCCTCGACGCGACTCTCCAAATTCTAGATAAGCAAACGGGTCGCTGCTGGCAAGCAAATAATAAATTCAAATGGACGTTCTAACTTTTGCCCCCTTGGATGCCCGCTCCACCGTTTGTCAGCGGATCGGCCAGACGGGTTGATTGTCTAGATGAAGCGATCAATGAATCTCGGATCCAGTGGAATGTCATCGACCTCGATGTCCGCGATTAGGTCGTTGAAAAGAGTCGATTTTGGGTCCATAATCATTTCGCCAATCTCAGCCCACTGTTGCTGCAGCTTGGGTGATCGAGTCTTACCGGCCATCACCAGATCAGCCTCCAGGTCCAACGTTGTCGCGATTTTCATGTACTGTTGGTCCGCTTTGTCCAGCGACATCACGTAAACTAATGAAGCCAACGAATGGCACAATTTGTCAAACACGCCACCTTCGTCGCCCAAAAGAAAGCTCTGGTCCATAAACGTTTTTTGGTACTTGGCGATGATCAACAAGATTTCGCGACCCAAGACTCGATTTCGTTTTAACGCTTTCTGGACTAGGCGATTCTTCTCGGGGAAAGGATTGTTAATTCCTTCGAGAGATCCGACCCAAGGATTGAAAGATCCGGCAAAGCGACTGGCGATGAACCATCCAAACCGCGCCTTCTGCATCAGGCCAAACTTGCCGCTGACTTCTGCTAAGCCGATCGGTTCAAGATACTTGACGCGAATTCCACGAGTCATTGCATTGGGAGCACCAACGTCCGCCAAAACCGGATTGGGCCCCTCATAGACCGTGCAAATCGTGAATTCGTGCATGTTCTCGCCCACAAAGTTGGCGATTAATTCAGACGATTCACTTTCGCGAAGTTCGCGTTGGTGCTGACGGACCGTGGCACGCTTTTCATCTTGGTGCACCGATCGACCGCCCAAGATTTGGTACGTGTTGATTGCCGTTTGCAGAAGTGCCTTGGTAGCGAACACTTTGGCAATCATGCCTAGGGTTTCATCGCGGATACCATTGGCACCCAGACGAAAACACAAATCGCCTAACGATCGACTGGCCAGGCCATGACAGACCGCTCGCCCCATCCAGGTTCGGATCCGAGGTGCGGTTCCAATGGGTTTACCAAACGTATTTCGAAATGAAATCCAACCACCCGGGTTAAATTTCTTCTGCAATCCTTCGCCTGGAATGGGACTGCTGGGGTCAAGAATAATTTGAGCCAGCAACTTAAAGATTTTCGCCGCACTATTGACGCAAATGCCTCCACGTCCTTTGGCTAGAGAACTAAATGCTTGCGCCAATCCTTTACCAGGCGGGCCAAGTAACTGTCCCACCGGGACCTTGTAGTTGGACAAGCGAAAGCGAGCGTTCCAAAGGTAGTCAAACGCGGTCAACTTGTTGCGGACCATCTTGAAGTGTTCAGAATCAGCTTTTGGGACCTCGAAAATCAGCATCCCTGAATCCCGCCCCTTAGCGAGGTCTTCTCCTTCCAACTTCAAAACCAAAATACACACGCCGCCGTAAATCACGTTCGTGATAGGCCATTTGACACCCGAGATAAGGTAGTGGTCGCCATCCCGACGCGCGGTCAAAGCCAATTTGGATGGGTCAGCACCGACACCCGGTTCTGTCAATGCGAATGAACCTAGCAATTCACCCTTGGCCATTTTTGGTAAGTAATAGCTCTTTTGTTCCTCGGTACCAAAATCCAAAATCGGGGTGACTGGGCCCAAGAAGTTATGCACCTCGAACATCACCGCCATGTCGGGGTGGATGAATGTCAGTGCGCGAAGAAGTGGTCCCAAGTCGCCCAATTTGGCGCCACTGCCGCCGTACTGTTTGGGGATCGCCAAGCCAAAGAACCCAACTTCCGCCAGTCCCTTGAGCGTGTCATCGTGGAACAGCATTTTCTCGTGATCTAACAGATTGCCCGCTTTCTTCCGCCGCATCAATAGTTCTAAACCGGCGGCCATGGTCTGGGCGACCTCAGGCGAAGGACTGAAACGACCGGCATCAAAGTCGGTTGCCTTTGCATTGTCGAACAACGACGTTAAGGTTGGGGCGTCGCCCGAAAACTGATTCTCGGCTGCTCGGTCAGCCGCGTCCAAGGTGGCCAGCGATGCGACTTCGTCAGCGCTGCGACCAGCCTGCTTCAAAATCAACGTAACCGCGTCAGTTGCGTCCGCTTGGGATGACAAATTTTGCCCGGAACTGCCAGACAGACCATCGGCCTTGGGAGGTGTCGTTTCGACCGTTTGGGGCTTGAATTCTTGAGTGCTTTCCGAAGGTTCTGGGGCTGCGTTTAGCATGATTAGTGACTCCGAAGGCCTGGGTTTGGGCCGTTTCAAGCAATTTGAACTGAGATTTCCAACCGAGATCTTCAGTTTTGCAAGTATCTTAAAGGGTGTCTAGTGTACTAAATTGGCGATTAAGGGCGTTTAATTCTGCTTTGTTGGCCCTGAAACTTCCGACGTAACCGTTGATCTAGGTTTTTGATAACTATCGGAGCAAAAACCAGAAGATGCCCATTTGAATCGACAGATTACGGATATTTAGGGCTCGGGCCTTGCTTGGACCTGCTTGGACCTTGGGTAAGGTGTGCCGGTTAGCCTTCATTCTGAAGCACTGTCGATCTGAATTGCCATTTCGTCGCGACGTTGACTGAGTCCCCACAAAATCGGGGTTATCGCCCATGCGGTTGGCATCCCTAACCGATTTATGATTCATGCTTCAGACTGGTAAGCTGCGATTGCCCCAACGGTGATTGGTGATGATTTGAATGAACCGGATGGTAGGCAGCCCAGACGGTACGAAGTTGAACATCGTCGACATAAAATCGAATTTGATTGGGATCCCATTCGACCGAATACGTGTGAAAGCTATCGTGATAATTTACATCCCTCCCGTCGTGGACTGAAGTTTGTTCTTTGATGACGTAGTTGTGCTCAAACGGCGGATTCGTCCCGAAGTGAAATGAACTGCTGGTCAGCGTCGGTTGGTTGCCTCGGTTTTCCATGATGTCAATTTCACCTTGACTGGGCCAAGGTGCGTCCGCCAGTAACCAAATCGCCGGCCACATACCTGTCGATGTCGGCAGCTTTGCACGCACGTCCCATCGTCCATACTTCTGTAACGTGTTGCTGCTGATCAGTCCGCTACTATGTTGCATGCCCCGTGACGGTCGATTTTCGGAAGTGATCACCATGTTCCCACCGGTCACCGAAACTTGTTCGGGCAAGTAATCTTGCAGCGAATTATTGGTGGGTGAATTGGTATTTGCGGCCGTCCAAAGCGAGGTATCCAACGCCGCACCCGTAAATTCGTCATACCAATTGACTTCGTAACCAGATCGACTTGGCGGCTGCCCGTTGGTGAAACTGATCGGGCAGATGGTTGCCGACAAGATGAAAACGATGGCAACCAAAAAATGCTTATGCATGATGCGATCCAGGGAGTCGTTTTCGGAATAGCGGCTGTGAATTTTCAGTTCTGAACCTTCAGTTTTGAAATAGAGATGATTATCAGACGTCGGCAGGTTGATGGGGCATGCCCCTAGAAAAGACAAAAAAGGGTGCGATCCGTCTGATGCGCCTTTTTCCAATGGATTGAATTGGTATTGAAAAAAAAGCAGGCTTCCCTGAAAAGTTGTTGTTACTACGCAATAACCTTCAGGAACGGAAGCCTGCCATGAAATTTTCTGTCAATTC
>JBDNHU010000613.1:0-3488 GCA_041688615.1 Mariniblastus sp.
CTTTATTCACGCTTGGGCGAACTAGAGGCCGTCGACGAATGCATGCAGGAGATTGGCTTGGCGGCGGTTAGGCAGGCGGCGCCGATTCGTGACACATCAAAAGTTGGGTCGTGGTTGTACCAATTGGCGATTCGGCAATCGCTGCTTTACCGTCGAAAAATGGGGCGAAAGCGGAATCTGTTGCAGCGTTACGCGGATCGGAATCGACCGGTTGAATCGGATCAAGGTGCGTTTGACCCATTGAATTGGTTGCTCAATCGCGAGAAGGTTGGCACGGTTCGTTTGGCATTGGCAGAGATGAAATCGGACGACCGCGAAATCTTGCTCTTGAAATATGGTGAGAGTTGGAGTTACCTTCAGATCTCCGACCATTTGAATATAACTCATAGCGCCGTCGAAGCTCGGTTGCATCGAGCCCGGCAAAGACTGCGAAAATTGATTGAAAGTATCGAGAAACAGTTCGAATCGAAACTTGAGTAAACGGCTACCGGTTGAAAACGCCGGTTGCCAGATTGTTGGTTGGCAATTTAGTGTGGATTGCTGGTTTGACTTGCCCAATTCAAGCAAACCCAATTCGATGCTTTGTTTCGGGGCACTTTTGGTTTTGGAGCACTTTGGGTGAAGTAAATTCAGTTATAACAAATTCCCTGTTGGGCTTTGGGCAGTGCCAATTGGGCTTTGGGCAGTGCCGGAACCGTGGGTGATTGGGCAGTGATTGTGTAAAAGCTGGGGCGGGTACGGGCTGAACACGAATTGGGAAAGATAACTGAAGATTGAGACCTTTTTGGCGAAAGTTTCGTGCGATTGCCAGTAACCAGTAGTTAGCGATACGGCCCCGATTTTAGGGACCGGACTTAATTTTGACTTGGGGATTGATTTAGTGTCACGTCAAACCGATGGTTTCTTTGAAGACAATCAAGAGGAAACCGCTTTTGAAAATCCGAATTTAGCGGGAGCGGACGGTGGCAACATCGACGATTCACCGGTCGCTGGTGCGCCAGAATTTGACACTTTCGAAGGCTTCGATCTGTTTGCTGAGGACTCGGAGCTGGGGGATATCTTAACGGAGGCTCAAATTCTAGGGCTCCGTTTCGGCAGCGGTGAAGTGGATGTGAATATCTGGCAAAGGCTGGTTGATTGCAAATTGTCGGACGAACAGTATCAGTCGATTTTGGAACTGATGGAAATAAGGCCGGCGCTTTGGAGAGATTGTGCTTTAGCGTTCTTGGAAGACCAAGCATTGCGTCGCAGCTTTGCGGGGCTAGGATTGGAAGCACGAAGTGAAGAGCGGTCAGGGCCTGAGGTTTCTAGTGTTTTGGCTTCTAGTCGGTCGATGGAAGAGGTCAGTGCTTCAGAGGTCAGTGCTTCAGAGGTCAGTGCTTCAGACGTCAGTGCTTCAGACGTCAGTGCTTCAGACGTCAGTGCTTCAGACGTCAGTGCTTCAGGTGCCTTAACTGGGACAGAGGCTGCAAGTGAAGCGGGCAGCAATGCCAGTGTTTTGCGTGCTAATCCAGCGGCTAACTTGGATAGGTCCGATTCGACGAGGGTGAACCGTTCGGCTCGAGCGGTTCGTGGAGTGATGATTTATTTGGTGCCGGTGATGTCTGCGGCCGCTGGATTTCTTTTGGCCTTTGCGTCATTGGACTCTTTGCAGGATCGCTTCTACCCGTCTGTGACGGGCGAGAGTTCGGGAACCGTGCAAATGGGTGGAGCTGTAAATGTGCGAAATGCTGAGGGTTCTGGGGTGGCCAAGCCCTTAGTGGACAGGTATTTAAACAATTTGCAAACGAAAATGGCCCCCGAAGAATGGCTTCGTGTGATTTCTAAGTCGGAACCGCGAATGGTCAACGGATCGGTTTCAGGCAGTTTAGTAGGTGCTAAGGGTGGCAAGGTGAAGGCCGAGAGGAAGTTCTTGATCTACCGGGCGACAGGCGGAGGTGTGGTTTGTATTCCGGTTGATGAATATGAGTACGTTTCGCCTGATTTTCAGTAGTGAAGATTTCGAGTTGTTCTGATTTGCGAATCCATTTGGTTTTGAAACCCTGGAGTGTAGTTTGTTTAAGTCGCTATTTCTTAGTTTTTGTTCAGCAGTGCCCACGGACGCGCGGCAGTGGATGCGACTTTTCTTGAGTTGTAGGTTCTTTGATGGACTGAAAAGAGTTGCTTTGGGTAATGCTGCGGTGCTTGGCACTGCGATGCTGGGAATTGTTTTCGCAGTGGGTTGTAATGGCGACCGCTCAAGTTTTACCGGCGGTGAACCCAAAAATGAGAAATCGTCGGCAATCGCAGTCTTGGCGACTGAAGATCAGGCAGATGGTCAATCGACACTTGGGGGTGGTCTGGTTTCAAACGCTGAAGATGTTCTGCCGGCAGATTCGGTCCAGAATTCGATTCGAACCAGGATTGCGACTGGGGCGTCCAATACGGAAACGTCTGGCAATACGGAAACGTCTGGCAATACGGAAACGTCTGGCAATACGGAAACTTCTGGCCCTAAATATTGGATTGGTATTCGCTCCGAAGCGGCTCCGAAGGTTTTGTTGGATCAACTGAGTTTGAAGTGTGGGTTGGTTGTGGTGGAAGTGGTCAAAGGTGCTCCAGCGTTCGATCGATTGCAAGTTTCGGATGTAATCTATAAGTTTGATAACAAGTACGTGACTTGCAAGCAGCGATTGTGCAAGGAGATTGCGTTGAGCGAAAGCAAAGCGGCTAAACTAACGGTGTTCCGCAAGGGGAAATCGGTTGATGTGACGGTCACTCCTCAACGCTACGAGTACCTAGGCAATCGACAGATCGTCCAGTTTTCCATTGCGGAAAATGAAGATTGTCCTGCTGGTGTGGGCTTGCCGTACATCGATCCTCGAACGCCTCAGGAATTTAAGTTGTTCATTGTTCGGCCAAGCTTGCCGATTTCTGCTGCCTTGCCAGAAGTGGATAGTAGTGATCAGAATTCTGATCAATTGGTATTGGAAAGAGTGGTCAGTTTTCGATTAAATGACAAAGGCGAACGGGTGTTGATGGTCCGAGAACACGACCGAGTGACTGAATACACGGGTGACGAAATTGACAATTGTTGCACGGATATTCAACGCCTAAATGAAATGATTGCCCATTCTCCCTAATAGCCAAGAGTAGCCAAGTTTTAAGCCTTAGGGATGGGTTGCCCGTTCCCAAGAAATAGAAAAAGCACTGTTATGCTATTGATGCATAACGGTGCTTTTTTCGTACTGCAAGATAGATTCTGCGTCCCGCTTAATTCTTCAGGTCACCTATTATCTGGTCTTTGATGCTAATTACCACCAAGTCGCATTGGGTGGCCAGTCGCATCCGAGTGACTTCGCTTACGGCAGTCGTTTGACTTGAATCTTGCGGAACTTCACCGTGCTGCCTTTGTCGTGAGCCTGCAGACAAAAAGTTCCCGCGGTCAGGACTCGGGTGAAATCCTTGCCAGCTTCCTTACCTTCAGGTTCGGTGTAATCCACCAGAAC
>JBDNHU010000087.1:0-14403 GCA_041688615.1 Mariniblastus sp.
GCATCAAGGGTTGCATTCCAGTGCTTGTTCGAATAGCCATCCTATGCAAAGCCCGTTTGCTTGGCTTCGGATGTTTCAGCCGTTGTTCCTAATGATCCGTTTGCAGCCCCAACAGCTGAGGGTGTCAACGGCATAACGGGCTGGTTGATGGCACTTTGCAAATCACTCCCTATCAAGATCTTCGCTGGCTGGGGTTGCTGAATTTGCTGTAGCGAGTTTTGAATAGAGGCTGCTCCGCTAGGAATCGAGATCGTTTTAGTCCTGAGACCGTTATGCCCTTCCACTTGTTCATCGAAGTTTTCCGATTCATAGATCACTTGCTTCGCATACTTCCCGTCCTCAAATTTCGATTTTAGTTCGCGGACGGAAGTTTCGAAGATAGGATCTTTAGGTCCCGGTAAACCAGCGTTGACCTGTTCACCCTTCACGATTCGTCCATCCCCGCTTCGAAAAATCGGCAGAATTGTGACAGCCTTTCGATAGCTGCCAACTTCGCCCCAAGGTAGCCAAAAACTGTACGAATCACCAATTTCAGACATGCTGTGATGGGTTTGAAATTCCTCTTGCCGAAAAGCGAATTTTTTTTCGGGCTGAACGTCCCCGGTCACGATTTCGTGCGATTCAGGGAAACCATAGACCGTAAGACTACCATTCACGGGAACGATTTCGTCTTTTGCATTGTAAAAATAGACTCGCCCCGCCAAGCCTCGAATCATCTTCCCATTGGCTGAATCGAAAGTACCATCCTTCCAAACGGCGACCATTCGAGTAGGTTCTTGGTAGTCGACTTTGCCGGCTTCTTTGTCCTTGGCATCCTTTTCCGATTTCTCCGCGGCCGCCACTTCGTCCGCAGACTTTGACCATGGCAAGCCACCGCCCATTTTTGTTGCCTGGCAACCCACAGTGATCGTCGTCAATGCGACTAGCAATAGAAAATGAAATCTCATACTTGCATCCTGCAAAATGGGCAAACAAAGTTACTCGATCAATCAAATCTACCTACCCAGAGGGCTGGCAGCAAAGAGCCACCGGAGAAACCTTCCGGTGGCAGGCAATGGCATTAAACTGTTGGCTGGGGCAAACGTCGCCGCATGTCATCGCCACCTCTGACTAGCCTCCATTGGCAGGCTTTTGCTTGGTGAATACATTGCGAAAGAAATTTTCTGACTTCTTGGGTTCCTCTGCCGCAGACTCTGAGTTGTCTGCAGAATTAGAACCACCGGGTTGCGTTTGCAGCGAAGTTGGAATCGTTGGCTCACCAGCGGGTGCCTGGTGAATCGTTGGCTCACCGGCGGGTGCCTGGTGAATCGATGGAGGTATCATCATCGAACCGTTCAGGTACTGGACTTCGTTTCTAAGCACTGCTGGGATACCTGCACCAACGGGGTCGATGTCCGGGTACACCGTAAAGGGTCCACTATCTTGATAGAAACTGCCTTGACCCGCATAGCCGATTGGTCCGTTAAGCTTAAGCACATCCTCCATGCACCAGTTCATGCGATCCATTTCACCTTGATTGTAAAGTGAAACATCTTCATCGCTTTGAATCAGGGTTGGTGTCAAGAAGATCAACAGTTCGGAACGGACTTCGCTTTCACTTTGGAAGCTGAATAGAGGCCCCAAACGTGGCAGGTCGCTCAAGTACGGAATGCCTCGCTTGGTGTAGGTCTTCGTCTCACGAAGCAGACCGCTCAGGACGATCGTTTGCCCCGATCGCGACAGTACCGTGGTGATCGATTCAATGATATTAATCGGAGCCTGCCGAACGGTATTTCCGTTTTGGTCGACGGCAATGGCAACACCGTTCGCTTCAGAACCAACACTGCTGTTCTCCGTATTCACCAAAAGAGTGATCATTCCATCAGGGCTAACACGCGGAACCACTTCCAAAATCACACCGACGTCCAGTAACGTGATTGCATTGTTGAAACCGCCAAAAGCGTTTTGCGAACTGCCGGTAATGTACGGAACGCGTTGTCCAACTTGGACTCGAGATTGCAGATTATCAATCGTCATCAGGTGCGGCTTGCTAAGCACTCGAACTCGCTGCTTGTCCTTTAAAGCCCTCAACAACACATTGATTGATTCATTGCCCGCTGACAAAACCAAGCCGCCGTACCCCAGCGAGCTATTGGTCCGTCCAACGTTCAAGTTGACCAACCCTTGCCCAGCAAAAGTCTCGCGACCGGCCAAACCCGTTGCGTCTAGTGAATTGCCAATGGCCGATGAATTAAAAGGATAACCAAGGCCGGTTCCCAGTCCGCGATCGAACAAGATCGAATCCTGCACGCCAAATTCCAAGCCAAACTCCTGCGTGTCGTTCAAGGTGACTTCAGCGATCATCACTTGAATGGCAACCATCGGTGGTCGACGATCCAAAGTGTGGATCAACTGCAAGATTTCGGCCATGTTTTCCGGACTGGCGGTGATGATCAAACTATTGCTAATAGGTTCAGGCGTCACAACAATCTGCTGCCGAACCACCACGTTGGGGCCTGCGGTCGCCGGGTCGTTCCCTGCTAAATCAGCCCTAGCTTGCTGCCATCCATTGACCGCAGTTGCCATTTCGTCCGCTGGCAAATTGCTAAGACGTACATTCTTTGTAATGAATCGAATTGAATTTTGTCTATCCAATACCAACAGTAAATCCTGAACAACCTGTAGATCACCGACCGATCCACTGGCCAAAATGGTGTTTGTCCTTCGTTCCAAAGCAAAACGCAAGTTCACCAAACTTTGATCACGACTACCCGACTGAAGTGGCAAACGATCGAGACCGGTCGTCGTCTGCCCACCAAATCCACCGTTTTGTTGCTGTTGTTGCCCAAACAACTCGGTCAACATTGTGAATAATTCTTCAGCATCGCCATTGACGATGGTGAACACTTTCAACTGGGTTTCGGCACTAGGCAAGCGATCTAACTGCTTGATCAGTTCCTCGACCAACGGCAAACTTTCTGGCGGTCCGGTCACAATCAAGGAATTGCTTGAGGGGTCGGACACGATTTTGATATCAAACAAAATGCCGCTCTTGACGACACCGGTTTGCTTATCGATCGTTATTAATTTTAGCCGCAGTCCAGTCGCTGCGACCGAGGGATCTTGATTGGGCTGCACTTGATTTTGCTGTTGTCCGCCGCCGAACTGGTTATTTCCGCCAATCGTTTGCACAGGAGCCACGCCTGGCACCGAACCATTGATCGCCGCTTGAATCACCTGAGCCATGTCAGCCGCAACAGAATTACGAAGGGGAATGATTCGTACTTCTTGATTGGCCATACCTTCGCCGTCAACCACATCGATTTCGCTTAGCAATTCCAACGCTTGAGCCAGTTCGGAGGTTCCGGCTTTCATGATGATTAGATTGCTGCGAGGATCTGGGATAATCAGAATAGGTTGAGCGGTTACCGAATTGTTCTGAGCTTGAAACCCGCCACCGGCTGCGCCGCCCGCAACCGAGACATTGAAAAACGATCCCAGGCGATTAGCTGCGTTAGTCGCGGCCATGTATTTGATCCGGAAGACTTGGAAGTTTCCACGAGCTTCGGTTTCAACGTCCAATTTATCGACGATACTACGAATCTCTTCCAACGCCTCCTTGCTACCTGAAATCAATACTGCATTGGGCTGCGGAATTGCCGTCACCGTCGCAGTGCCCAAGCGAGAAAGATAAACATCGTTGTAAAGCTGTTGAATCACAGGCGCCAAATTTTGACTGTTCGCATTGACCAGCGGCTTGATTTCCGACTGAGGGCGGTTGGCAATCGCTTTTTCGCCTAACTGCTGGATTATTCGCTTCAATTTTGCGACATCAGCTGCGGGGCCATTCACAATCAATGCACCGGTGGTTTCATCGATCGAGATGCTGATGCCATCCGTGGGAGAAGGCGTGCCCTCACCCTGAATCACACTGTCATCAAGTGAATCAGGGGCACCTTCTTGATTCGAAGGTGGTGGTGTTGGTTCATCTTGCCAACTTGCCAAACGAGACGCATTGGTTGCCGAAGCTGCTATCGACGCCAAACGGATCTTGTAGATCGATTGCCCCCGATCCTGAATCAACTGGCTTGACCTCACCAGAGAATTGGCCACAGCCCCGGCGGATTCCTTGGGTAACATCAACAAGTGGCGAGTGCCCAATTTGCCTTCAACCGAATCCAACCGACCCGCCACCTTGGACCAAGCAGCAACATTGGCGGGACTGCCTGTGAATTGTACATTGTTTCTGGCCCGGTCGACCACCATTGTGCACGTACCTTCGCTGGCCGAGGCTTGCAATTGCCGCGGCTGTAACGGATTGGCTGGCATGCGACCCGCTTGGCTTGGGTCCGACGTCGTGCCGGGTAGTTCGATCGTCACCAGGCTGCCCTGAACCGAACCCTTCAGCTGGTCTCCCAACGCCGCGACAAATTGTTGCGTCAATTGTTCGCCATTTAAGAAGGCCAACGATTGAACTCCAGATTGCCCGAACGTTGGTTCCACATGGCCAACGGTCTGGATCGTTCCCAGCTGCTGCCGAATTGCCGATTGGCTGGCAGCCGCAGTCCGAGATTCACCTTGGCTGTTCATTCGGAAAACCGAAGGTGTCAACGCCGTCAATCGCGCCTTCGTGGCTGGCGATTCTTGGGAAAACACCGGATTGGGTAAACACAATGCTAGAAACGCGATGAACGCTGCATGCAATCGCTTAGGTTTCGGTCCTACCACAACTGTATTCTTAAAATTCATGGCCTCGGTCTTCTTCATTGCTACGGTCCAATCGTGGAAAACTGCAAACGGTCTTCGTGCGGGCGAAACCGAGAACTGTCTGGTGTTATCGGAACGCTCGTCACAACCGGGACAACAAAAATAAAGGTTATGAGCGGAAATACTTATCTAATCCGAACCGGAACCCTCCCTGTGGTGCCAACCGTTGTGGGTGTCTCCACCTGCAACTTCACGATTGTTTGATAATTGAACACCGATAGCCGCCCCGACCCAAAGACTTAACGCATTCGCCCCAAACCGCCACCGCTGAAAGTCGACCGAATTATCCTGACCTTAGATTGCCGTTATAAAGGAAGGTAAATCGCATTGTGCGTCACTGGCACTGGCATTGGCATTGGCTTTGGCATTGGCATTGGCATTGGCTTTGGCATTGGCTTTGGCATTGGCATTGGCTTTGGCTTTGGCATTGGCTTTGGCATTGGCTTTGGCATTGGCTTTGGCAAATAGACTGAGATTGAAACTCCGGATGAATTTGCCAAGGTTCAACTGACGCGAATCCCCAGCCCGAGACGAACCAACAGACGCGGGTTGCAAAAAACATTGGCTTGAAGCTTAATAAGAGACCAATGGAAAGGAATTTAACCTTGGCTTTGGCTTTATGCACACACTGTGCGTTTTGTACGCACTTGCTGGCTGGTAACCGCCGGAAAAATTGGGTTCTGCAAGCAAGTTCCGCTTGAAAATCCAGCCATTGACCATCGGCTAAGACTACGTGAGATTGACCCTTTTGAGGGTGTCGATCTTGGGGTCAATTCACTCAAGACTTGGTAAGGCTTTAAACTGCGAATGAAACGAGAGCACCGTGAGTGACGACTTGACGTCTGCCCAAAAAAATGAACTGCCCGACGAATGGACTTGCGTTTACGATACAAGCGCCGGCGTGGGTTCATTCTCGGGATTGGTTGTAAGCACCGTCTCAGCGCTCTGGACCTCTCGCGCACTGGCTTGGCGGTTATTCCTTCGCAATTTTGCCTCGAATTACCGACAAAGTTTGCTTGGGTGGCTGTGGATTTTTTTGCCACCGCTGGCAAACGCTGGAATTTGGGTTCTGTTAAACAGCTCTGGCACTATCAAAGTCAGTTCACTGGGCGTGTTAGGTTACGCAGCATTTGTGTTCACGGGAACGATGCTCTGGCAGGCGTTCGTGGATGGCCTTATGTCTCCGATGAATACCATGCAGGCCAATCGCAGCACTCTTACGAAACTGCAATTCCCAAAAGAGGTTCTGATCACCGTTGGGATCTTAGAAGTGGGTTTTGATTTAGTGGCGCGGACGATCATCGCCCTGCTACTTCTGACCATTGCAGGAAGTCTAAACATAAGTGGTTTAGGCGCGTTGTTAGTCTGGGCTCCCCTCCTGATTATCCTTGGTATTGGAATCGGGATGTGGGTCGCCCCTTTTGGCTTACTCTACAAAGACGTTAGCAAGACGCTGGCAATGGTGACGCCACTGTGGATGCTTTTGACACCGGTTATCTATCCAATGCCAACCCAAACCGCAGGCACCTGGATTGCGTGGATCAATCCGCCTGCGGCAATCATCAGTACGGCACGTGGCGGTCTGGTCGCAACCGAAGATTCGCCCAAAGTAGAGAAAAAGGCAGCTGGCCTAACACAGAATCGCTCCGCGAACATGGTAGCACCACCAGCGATTAACAGTCCTGCAGCGACAGTTGAAAAGATCACCATCGAGCAACAATTTTTCTTGCAATCGATCGTATGGGCAACCGTTGGTGGCCTACTATTTGTCAGCGGGCTGGTCTGGATGCGTATTAGTAGCCCGATCGTAATTGAACGATTAGCCAACTAGAAACAGGCCCCACGGCAAGGGTATCGGGGACGACTGCCAGATCCCCGCAAGCAAGGAAAAAACGTTCAAACCTTGTTAAATCTTGCCTGCCTAGCCCAAGGAAAAATGTCCTCAATCGCCGCCTAAAGACGACGATCGATGGGCCATGGGGTAAGATTAATGTGCGAGGGGTTAAGATTAATGTGCGAGGGGTTAAGATTAATGTGCGAGGGGTTAAGATTGTTGACCGGCCCAGCGGAGGCCATCGATAATCGTCTCTTTGACCAACGAGCTTTCGGCGGCAACAGCAACTTCGATATTTTTCTTCCATTCAGAGGGATAACGCTGATCAAAAATTGTCATTCCTCGCGTCATGCCTTTACTCGTTTCGACATCGACTGCCATCTCTTCCCACTCGAATAAATTGGCGTTCAAGCAAGCAATCAAGGCGATCAAATCTCGCAACATAATATCTTCCATTGCCAAATGCTGTCTAAAAGACCGAAACAGGAAGGGCAATGATTTCCGCAAGAACGAACCGACTCGCGTTGAGGAAGATGGCAATGCGTCGATGAAATTCAAGTCGAAACGAATATCACCGGTAACATCCAAAGGCACCAGAGACTTGGTCGTGGCAGATCGAATAACCGCCTGAGCAGCGACTGGATCGAAATGCATGTTAAATTCGGAGCACGGCGTCACGTTGCCAATGCCGTTAACCGTCCCGCCAGCGATGATGATTCGATCGATACTCTCTGCCAATGTGGGTTGTCGCTGCAGAAAATTGGCCACGTTGGTCAGTGGTCCCATGCAGACAAAAGTTACCTCATTGGGGTACATTCTGACACACTCGGCCATCAATTTATCAGCCGATTGGGGATGCTGAAGATCAATCTCAAGCGATAGATTGGCCAAGCCATCGTCGCCGTGAAGATACTTGGCATTGTCCGGCGGTGCATCTTCGCACGGCCCCGCCATGCCTAGCCTGGGGCGTTTGGGTGGATCCAATAAGTGCACCAAACTTTCCAGGTTCCGATTGACTTGTTTGGCCGAAACCGCTCCCTCGCATCCGGTCACGGCAATCAATTCAAACTCGGTGTGAAACATGGCCATACATAAAGCTACCGCATCATCAATTCCTGGATCGCAATCGATCAGAAGCTTCCTTGGCATGACTGAATTCTCCTAGAATTTTAACTCTTGACCCAAAAGATTAAGTTTCATCTTCAAGTCGCCTCTCCAGCAGGGCCGGCCCCAACGATGCCCGCAGAACCGGTAACTGGCAGAACCGGTAGCTGGCAGAACTGGTAGCTGGCAGAACTGGTATCGGCCAGCACGCCCACTGGGATCCAAACGGCGTAAAGTTCTCTAGTTCGGCTCGACCAAGGGTCGCAGCAAACACAAACTTTGAAAAACAATCGCCCGAACGGCCAACCGTTCCCTTGTCCGACAAGTCTCCCGCCGCCAAATACGATCGCCCGCTATTGTAACTTAAGCAGTGTTTGGCGAATCGAGTAGACGCTATGCTGGTGAATCCGGGAATCGCACCCGACGGACTCAATGCAATGTTGTACTGGGTACCATGTGAGGTTGATTGGATTAAATTGGGCAACTTAAATTGGGCAACTTAAATTGGGCAACGCTATTGTAGAGCCCATGCCCTGCATTAACGAGTCCTTCGCATGATTTTGATTTCCCTGAATCGAGTAAATTAGGGTCCTGCCACCCAAACTTCTTAAACACAAGACGATACCGTGATGATTAACAATGCAATCGATCAGTTGGACAAGGGGCAGGACCTGGAAGCCACCTTAATGCGGCAATGCGTGCTGGAAATCATGACGGGGAACGTCGACCAAGTGACGATCCAAGAGTTCCTATCCGGCTTGCACCACAAGGGCGAAAGCATCGAAGAAGTCGTTGGTGCCGCCAGGGCCATGCGTGAACAAATGCTGCCAGCAAATTTCTCCCAAGCTTCGCTGGTAGACACCTGTGGTACCGGCGGTGATGGCTCGATGACGTTCAACATTTCTACCGCAGCGGCAATTGTTGCCGCCGCCGCAGGTGCAAAAGTTGCCAAGCATGGCAACCGGAAGATTACCAGTCAATCGGGATCGGCTGACGTGCTTTCGGAATTGGGCGTAGCGATCTCGTGTGATGTTAAGGTGGCCCAAAATTGCCTGGATCAAGCCGGAGTTTGCTTTCTGTTTGCTCCCCAATTTCATCCTGCAATGCGGCATGTGGCAGTCGCACGAAAAAATTTACCGTTTCCGACGATCTTCAATTTGCTGGGACCGTTGCTAAACCCCGCGTCGGTGCCGCACCAAGTTCTAGGGATTGGAAAAGCCGAGGCCTGGGACTTGTTAGTTCCTGCACTGTGCAAGTTATCGCACGGCCGTTGTATTGTGGTTCGTGGCCAAGACGGACTGGGAGAACTGACCGTTTTGGCTCCCACCAGTGTCGCCATTATCCAGAATGGCGCACAAACGACTGAAATCTGGAACGCCAGCGACTTTGGCCTGGGTGGTGGCAAATTGAGTGACCTTCAAGTGGAAACCCCGACCCAAAGTGCTGCCTTGATTCACAGCCTATTGGCCGGGGCGAATGGCACTCCCCGAAACATGGTCATCTGGAACGCGGCGGCCGCAGTCTGGGTGTCAGGCGTTACCAATGCATTGCCCCAAGCGATAAAACTTTGCCAAGACGCGATTGATAGTGGCCAAGCGGCCACAACCCTTAACACGCTTGTCCAAGTTTCCAACCGCTAACGAATATGCCCTAAACCCAACGGCGGTGTTGGATAGCCCCGGCCCAAGATTCCACTTCGAGGCCAAAATTGAAGTAAAAGTTAAGAGTTCCTATTCATCACTCGGCTTAGTCTTGGACAATTTCTGGGCCGATTTATGCCGAACGCTGCCGTCTTGACTACCAAGTCCGGATTCGCCAATCCAACCCAGCTGCTACCCCAATAGTGCCGTCGATCAAGCCGCAGGAACGTTTAATTCCCGGTGCTTGCATTTTTCACCAACGCCATTTCAGGCCAAAACACTTGATTTGATAGGCTTTTCGGAATATTTAGGCCGATAATCACTTGGAATCAGGCCGGTATGTTGATAAATTGTTAGGCCAACTTGAGTGCTGTTCCCAATGAGCATCGCTGGAGGGAAGAAAAACAGGCAGATTTCGAAGCAGTGGGCTGACCCAAAGTCTACACGTTCGATGAAGGCCATTCTGGGTGCTGCTCTGGTTTTTAAGAAGCCTTGATTTTTTTTTAAGACAACAAGTTCGCTGATGTTCGCTTCGAACCTATCACGCGAATGACTTTTGACCACATAAGAAGGATATTGCGACGATGGCGAAACCACACCGCAAACATAAAAAAGCAAACCACGGAAAACGTCCCGCCAACTCGAAGGCGCGTCGTTTAAAGCGAAAATTGCGAACTCCATAGTATTAGGACACTTGGTTGTTTTGGCGCACTGGTGTTTTCTCGGCGGACTGGCGAGTCTTGGGGGATTAGTTACTGTCCTACTTCAAGGTTTGCAGGGTTGCCCTGGGTCCTTGAGGTCTGCCCTGTTGTTTGACATGCCCGCAAGGTTGTTTGACATGCCCGCAAGAATGACATGCCCGCAAGAATGACTCCGTGAAAGAATGAACCCATGTTCGATCACTGGGTTAAGTGGAAAGATTAGTGTTACGCACACACACCCGACGATCTTGATTGAATCAGATAACCAAGAAGGCAAGCTTTAGAAAACGTACCGTTTAGGGTTACGTTTTCCCAACCGCTTGCCTCTTGTCGTTTTGGGACCCAACTCTTGAGTCGGAAATAGCCTTTGCCCCTGAAATTTAAACGCGCCCAGGTGGCTTGGCCGAACCCGTTGCAAAGATTCTTTGTTTCTGTTCCAAGCGGTCACTGTCGTTTCGAATGGGTGCGCATTTATCACCGTGTTTCTTCTTGCACAATCCTAATTAGATCAAACCGATGACCCGTAGACCCAACACCCGGATAGACCCTTCGGTTGATCTTAGCGCGCACTATTTGACCGTGGATGATTTGACTCAGTCGATTACCGCTTTGGGATTGTTTGGCAAAGACGCTCCGCTAGAGATCGAGGTTGGAAGCGGTAAGGGCCTGTTCCTGGAGAATAATACGCAGGCCAATCCTGACCGCTTGTACATTGGAAACGAACTGACTTTTGGCTACGCAAAACTAGCCGCGTTTCGATTGGCAAAAGCGGAAGTCAACAATGGAAAGATGATTCAAGGCGACGGGTTGAAAATGTTCAACCGATTAATTGCCGATGAATCGGTTGACGCAATTCACGTCTACTTTCCAGACCCCTGGTGGAAAGAACGCCATCGTAAACGGCGTGTGATGCAACCGACATTTATTAAAGATATTCAACGCACGCTAAAGCCCGGCGGCATCTTTCACTTCTGGACCGACGTCGAAGAATACTATGAATCTACTGCCCAATTGATGGCAGAACATTGTCAGTTGACAGGGCCATTCTTTGTGCCCGAACCCTCTTCAGAACATGAACGCGACTTTAGAACGCACTTTGAACGCCGCATGAGACGGAACGACCATCCTGTCTTTCGTTGCTACTACCAGAAGTAATATGATATTTAAAACACGTCGCTGCACCGGCTAATTCGCTTTACGTTAATCCTAATTTCGACAGCCTAATCTCTAAACCCGTCTAACCTTCCAGCCAAATTTAGCAGCGGAAAATCGTGGACCCCAGCGTGGTCAATAACGTGGTCAATAACGTGGTCAATAACGTGGTCAATTCGCATTGACGCCGCAAATTCTTTTCGCAGCTTTTCATGCCTGGTGCCTTTTATGCCTAGTGCCTGTCGGACTTGAAGTCCTTGGCTTTACCCCTTGGTTTGCATTCGCTCAGCCACTATCGCAACTTTGCTCAGCCCACGGGTATCGGCTTGGTGCCCGCTTGGTTCTTGACTTCAATTGAACCCAACTTTGCGCCGTCCGACGGGCAGTTCCACTTGCTGATAGGTAGCCTGGATTCGTTCCTGGTTTACAATTCGATTGTATTCACTGCAGTAAAACTGCGCTTGAGATTCATTTTGGAACCAGCGACTAGGCGAACTTTGGTTATCACGTACTAGCACAACTTGAAATAGTTTTTTGGTTGGTTTCATCATTCAAACTCCCAGGATTGAATATCGCTGTCAAATTTTTGTCCCCCACTTGGAACTCTTGTATTGTTCGCGAACTCTTGGACTCAGCGGGTCCGCCCCCTCACGAAATTCTCGAAATCCGGTTCTTTAATGCCGAAATCGCCCAAAGCGACTTAAATATCGGGCAGTTACCCGAAAATTTGGGGATCTAACGCCCTTGGTGACCTTCGGAATTTGACACAATTTGGGTAGAAAACCGTGGCGGCGTTGCTGTAAGCAAGCTCGGGAATCGGCTGCTTTTTGCCCGCCAAATCGACTTTACCGAATTGACATTCGCCGGGTTACCCTACAATAAGGACGGCTTGGCAGAGATCTACAAGCCCGAGTGCAATTGAGTTGACGCCATCCCCAAACACTTCGGTTGAACAAACAAGACTACTGGATTGAACTTTCAAACCCGAGTGGGACTTGCGACGTGCTGTTGGCATTCCAGCAAACCCATGGTTAAAGCCAATTTCCGAATCCATCGAAACCCAGTTTTTTCGCGACTGCCAATCGATGGGCCTATCGGTTGCAGTGCAACATTTGTTACTGAGTGGAAACGTTACGATGAAGCAAATTCAATCTAAGATCAGTCAAGTTATCCGTCGCCTGTTTCTTCAAGAATTCGTTGGGCGTTTCCCGTGGTTCTTGTTTGTTGCTTTGATGTTAGCTGCGATCGCGTTTGCGATTCCCAAGGTCGTTTATTGGCAGTTTCTGGAAAACAGTCAAAACCTAGAGTACTGGAAGCTTGGTTGGGCCTGGGGTTCGGCGACATTGGCAACTGCCGCGTGCCTTTTGGTCTGCTGGTGGAATCGAGTGAATCGGCTTGCTGCTGCAGAAGAATTCGACAATCGCTTCGACTTGAAAGAACGGGTTTCCTCAACAATTGCGACGTCCGCTGACAAAGCGGACCCGGGCTTTTATCAGGCTTTATTGGACGACACTGCGAAACAGGTCGAAGATCTGCACGTTGCTGAACGATTCCCCATTCGCTCCCGCTGGCCACTTGCATTGCCTCTAATCCCGATTGCCTTACTATTTGGCAGCGTCTTACTTCCTAACATGGAAAACGTGATCGAAGACGAGTCGTTAACTTTAGCGGAAAAGGACAAGCAAGAGCTTGCACAGTTGATTAAGAAGGCAAGCGTTAAAGAAAAAAGCGACTCGGACGAACCCACCGCCAAAATTGAACCTACACGCATGGTTCAAGAGGCGATCGACAAAGCCGAAAAGGCCTTGACGAAAGAAGGCGTCACCAAGAAAGAGGCGATGGTTGCGATTAACGATGTTAAAAAAGCAATCCAAGATCAACAGGACAAACTTGGACAGGCTGATGCGTTGAAAGATCGATTGAAGCAACTCAAAGACCAGGTGCAAGGACCGGCCGACAAAATGAACAAAGCGTTGAAAGAGGGAGATTTCGGCGAAGCCCAGAACCAACTGGCAAAACTGGCTGAAAAGATTGCCAACGGCGACATGAGTAAGGATGACGCTGAAAAACTTGCCAATCAGATGGAGGGCCTGCAAAAACAGCTGAACGAAATCAAGCAAGACTTTGAAGCGAAGAAACAAGACCTTCAGCGCCAGATTGATCAAGCGTTGGCCGAAGGAGACCTGCAGCGAGCAGCCGACCTTGAGAAGCAAAAAAAAGATTTGGACAAAGCTGAGAAACAGATGGACCAATTGGGACAACTGGCAGAACAAGGCAAGAAAATTGCCGACTTAATGAAACAAGCTCAAGAGAACGACGGCGAACTGAATGAACAACAAAAGCAAGAGCTAAAAGAAGCCATCCAACAGATGCAGCAACAGATGCAAGACATGGAACTGGACGCTAAACAAATGGAACAACTCAAAGACCTGATGGAACAAATGGATGGCATGAAGGACAAGATGAAAGGCAAAGGGATGCCTGCTGGGGACATGCAATTTAATGAAGGCAAAGGCGACGAAAAAGGGAAGGGATTGGGAGAAGGAGAAGGCGAAGGCCTGCGTCCCGAGCAAGAAGGGGATACAAAATTTTATAACTCAAAAGTAAACCCGGAAGTCAAACCTGGTGAAGTGGCCAAAATTGGTCGCGCCGGTGGTGCCAACAAAAAAGGAGTTTCCAAAGCCGAGATTCAAGAGGCCATCAAACAAGCGGCGGAGAACAAAGAATTAACGCCGGACGAACTGCAAGAGATCCCGTTTAACCAAAGAGACCATGTTCGGGATTACTTCAAAAAACTTCGTGACAACTAAGGTGAGTTCATCGCGAGTATAGCAAACCGATCCTTCGGCTAAGCTTGAAATGGTTGGCAAAGTCCAACACGCAAGGAAAGCAAATTGGCTACTTAGACAGCGGCGATTGGTTGCGGTTGCGTTTCCAAGAACACAATTCGCAGACATTCTGGCGATTCGCACTTATAGAAACCGTTGGCTATGGCTATGGCTATGGCCGTTGAAGAATTTTCGTGACTGCAGTACGGGCAATGGGTCCCGGTCGCAAAATCTGTCAAGACCTTGGGTGTAACGGCGAGGAAGCGTCCCCAAAATTGTTAAAACTTGAAAAGTGGTCTCCCACTGAGCAAACTTGCTCAGTCGGAAAGTTTCAAGTTTTAGACAACGGTAAGCAGCCGTTGGGGAGACCACCATGAGTGATTTTAGTTTGCTTGGCC
>JBDNHU010000088.1:0-3200 GCA_041688615.1 Mariniblastus sp.
ACCCAAACTGCGGCGGTGGCACTTGCCAATTCCCTCGTGAATCGCCATGGAATACCGAAAACGGAACCTCGTGATGCTTTGCATATTGCCATCGCCGCCGTCAGTGGAATAGAATACCTGCTGACTTGGAATTTCAAGCACATCGCAAATCCTTCGACTCGCGACTTGATCCAGAGAATCTGCCAGGACTCTGGGTACACGCCACCAATAATCTGTAGTCCTGATGAAATAATCGGAGTTTGAGATGATATCCGACTCGATCAACGAAGAAATCCTGCGAATAAAACACGAGCTTGCCGCCAGACATGGAAACGATGTTGCTCGCATCGTCGCTGATGCTCGCGCTCGACAGGGAAATGTGGTTACCCGCCCGCCGCGTCCATATAAGTACGAGCTAAGCGAAGCGTCCAAGCCGCCGAACCAGCCTCTTACCAATGGCTCTTCTATTCCAGCGGTTGGGTGATCTGAGGTGGTGTGCCGTTCAGGGACAGCAGTTGAGAATATCTGATAGACTGTTTTCTCCGTGGAGAACACGCCAAAAGGAAAGTCAGATGTCTATAACCACCGTCAACATTGATGAAGCGGGATCCCGAATCAACGAACTGGTCAAACTCGCACATCAAGGTCAAGAGGTTGTGATTACTGACGAAGGACGTCCGACTGCCCGCCTTGTTTCTGTTCCACCCGACAACGGCAAACGTGAGTTCGGCAAATATCGCGGCAAGATCAAGATCGCCGAAGACTTCGATGCGGCGCTGCCTGACGAATTCTGGTTAGGGAGACAGGTTTGAAGTTGCTTGTCGATACGCACACGTTTTTGTGGCTCATGGAATCGCCCTAGAAGCTGTCAGAACGGGCGTCCGACGAGTGTTTCGATCCAACGAATTCACTGTACCTGAGCGCCGCCAGCCTCTGGGAAATTCAAATCAAATCGCAACTCGGCAAGCTGGATTTAGGCATGCCATTGAGTGACATCGTCAACGCTGAAGTGACCAATGGTCCGTTCGGTTTTCTTCCAATTCGCGCGGATCACGTTGTTGCGGTTGGAGATTTACCGACATACCACAGCGATCCGTTTGATCGAATGCTGATCGCGCAGGCCCGTAGCGAGAACATGGAATTTGTTACCGCCGACGGTATGATACAACAGTATGCGTCACTGGTCCGCATTGTGTGGTGAGGCTCCATCTTCAATTCACAAAGACTTCAGTATTTCGCCGATGACCTTGCCATGCACGTCGGTCAGACGAATATCGCGTCCGCCATAGCGAAAGGTCAGTCGTTCGTGATCGAGACCCAGTTGGTGCAGGATGGTCGCGCGGATGGCGCGGCATCGGGGCTCTCCCGAAAAATTTGACAAACGTGTATCAATGTCCGACCACAACGTCAACCAGGAATTCTAGTATCGACCTTCGATTTCGAGTTCACGTTGCCAGGACGTGGCATCCATCGACTGTGGTGAAAGCGGATTCGGTGGCCAAAGATACCGGGCGTCGAGCAAATCGGTCGTTTGGTCGAATCGAGATTGATCGAGTGCAACCCGATCCTGATCAGCCGCATGTCGAATTCGATGGGGAAGCTCTCCAAAATCTGACAGACAGCATTCGCGAGAAAGGACAACTCGACATTAGCCAATAATTGCGGCAGCGACCGTGCGGTCGTTTAACGACTTGGCCGTTCCTGGAATGGGCGGCGTTTGGTTCGGCAAACAACTCTTTCTGGCGACGCTCGGAGTTGCCGTGGCCGAACAGGCACGCGCTGCGCGGCGAAGAGTTAGCAATATCGAAGTGGCCAATGCAATCGAAGCCCTTGGCTGCTGGCTGGCGCTTCATCACAACGGCTGGGGACGCGATCCTCGCGTTCGTGGAGCGAACAAAATGCGACACGTCGCGGCACAGGATTTGTCGTTTGACCGTGTTCGTAAACCGAGTTTCTATGTCACTCAGCCAATGCGACAAGCCACGATCCAGCCACTTCGCGATCTTGGGCTGATTGAGTCTGCTGGCGAACGATTCAATGGATTTACGTGTAGCGAAACAGGCGACGCGTTCATCAACGCGGTGGCTGGCCATTTGAAGCCATCGAGCCGCAGTGTCACGGAGCATTTGATCAGTTGGGTCAACGGGGAGAACGTTGCTCTGAACACACCAACACTGCGGCAGGCTTTGTCACCCATGGTCGAGTTGCCGCGGCTAAGTAACGCAGGATCAATAATTGGCGTAGTGGATCTTGTTAAATATCCCTTCAGCACCGGATCTTTAACAAGATCCACTACCCAAAAACGAAGCCTATCCCAGAGATTAAGCGGGCAATTGTTTCTTTTCGGGGGCATGCAGTTTAATCACTGTCTCTTTATTCTCTTTGTCACTATTCATCTACCTTAAACGTAACAATGACATCGCTGCGGAACCCCAAGTCCTGGGTGCCTTGCCCCGCATTGAAATTGAGGATCGCTGACCGGACTCCCGCATCCCGGCTCCTCAATCGTAGCGTGCGGGTCTCATGGCGCAGTCCTGTAAGTGCTCCACCAGGCTTGATCTCAAGCTCTAGCCAACGATCCCGTGATGCGTCGTCTGCACTCGCCAAGATCTGTTCGGACTCAACCACCAACGGCGCTGTGATTCCCGCTGCGTTGTCAATTTCGATAGAAAAATCCTTCCATTCGCCTCGATGAAGCTCCATCGCTATTTCTTCGGTAGTCGCTTTGACTCGAGCCTCAGGAGAAATACTGACTTTGATCAGGATCGGTGGATTTGGATTATCCGCCTTTTTCGATTCGATTCCTGTCTTTGATTCAATTCCTGTCGCCGGGTTCGAACGAGCCGAACCCGGCGGATTGCAGCCCGATGCGACGCATGCCAGAAGGATTGCGATGAAGAGCATACGTTGATTGGTGATTGCCCTCGGAAAGCAACGAGCCTGCAATGGACTTGTCCCGATTGGCGTAAACTTAACGTAGCGGAACTCGCCAAGAGTTTCGGTTTGCCCGGCAATTCGCCGAAAGCCTACGCGGCTTCCGCTACGAGTTCCCTCTAATTCCACGCCATTCGGACTCGTCCCTTTCGACGATCGATTACTCTTTGCCTTCATCGATAATCCTCTGATAGGTCCTTCGAGCGTGATCGTAATCCGCGGCAGCTTGTGGCTGTTCGTCTAGGGCGTAAGTTTTCTGCTTCTCGAGCCAGCATTGCTCTAGTGCA
>JBDNHU010000614.1:0-3143 GCA_041688615.1 Mariniblastus sp.
AACCATTTGGAAAAGTTTCTCGCCTGGCGACTCTTTTCACTTTCATCGCCGTTGGTATGAATGGGCAGACCAACCACGAAACCCGCTAAACTTTCGTGACCGACTAATTCCTGAAAATACTTTGCATCTAATGATTTAGACCGGCGATTGTAGACATCTAAAGGACTGGAAAGCGTTTGCCCTGGGTCGCTGATTGCCACCCCAATTCTGACGGTTCCAAAGTCGACACCAACAATCCTACCCGAAGTTGGCAACAGCTGGGTTTCATCCATCCAAACGACACTTGAAAAAGGAAACAGAACACATCAACAATCAATCGGCTAGGCTGCATTGTAGTCTTGCCGCTAGCAATTTCACGCCGGCGACTAGTACCGCGCCCAACAAAAAAACTCCCGCGACAATGGATAAACTCGCTTAGCCCTGGGCTTTAGGCAAGCCAACGCAGAAACTAACTCAACTGTTTCAATACATCTTGGACGATCCGGTCAATTTGCTGTTCCGACATGGGCGACGCTTGCTTGCATCCGCCTACCGGTTGGTCCGAAAAGCCCTCTTCGCTTAGCAAGCATTGTAACTGACGAGTCAACGCTTCCAACTGCTGTTGCTGCAACTGAGATTTAGGTTGACGCCCGTTCCCTGTTTGAAAACCGCGCAAGCTTAACGCCGCTCGAAATCCATCTGGGAATTCCGAAGAGTACAACATCGCATCAAACAGTCGCAGCAAACGAAGTTGCAAGTTCAAGGCTTGATCCAGATTGCCTTGCGTGATCGTATCGTACAACTTCCTGGTAATTTCTGGCACAATTCCGCTAGAAGCATTCGTTCCACCGTTGCACCCGATTAAAAGCATTGGGACCAAGGCCGTGTCCCATCCGGTCAAGAACGAAAAATCGCTGCGATGAGGGCGTACCGCATCGATCATTCGCAGCATTTGGGAAACGTCGCCTGAAGAATCCTTTATCCCAGTCACTCTGGGGCATTCCAATGCCAGGCGTTTCACCGTGGGCACATCGATCGGAGAAGCGAACAGAGGAATGTTGTACAGGGTCACATTGATCGGTGAATGGTCCGCAATTTCTTTGAAGTAAGCATAAACCGCCTCGGGGCCCAAGCGATAATAGAAGGGTGATACAATCGCGACGGCTCGGCAGCCCAGTTCATGATAGTGTTCACAGGCATCGATCGTTTCCCGCACGTTTGCTTCAGCGGCCCCGGCCAAGACAGGGACTCGCCCGGCTGCTTGATCGCAAACAATTTCGATGATCCGCCGCCGCTCGGGCGCGGTAAAGCGGGTAAATTCGCCGGTGGACCCGTTAGGATACAGGCCGTGAACCCCCCGTTGAATCAACCATTCAATATAGCGACGCAATTCTGGTTCGTTGATTTCCCCTCGAGCGTCCAGAGGAACCAAGTTTGGCGTGAAAATGCCTCGTAAAACGCTATCTTCGACGTTGGAAGCCATACCGTTGCAATTTCTGGTCAATGTGTCATTCGCGAATAACATGTTTTCGCAAACGGCTCTGGTGTGTAAAGTGGGAAATGGGACCCAGGGAAAGAGTCCGCTGGCTCCGGTTTGAGGTACTTTGCTCGGGGTTCACTGCAAATTACTGTGTTTGAGGCGCCGTCAGACCGTCTCAGACCGTCTCAGAAGCCAGTAGACAGACGTTGTGGCACCCGACAACCGCGTCCATCCTCGGCATTTTCGGACCAACAAATTCTACAAAACGAACCACGGCATGGCAAATCGTTAAGGCAGGCGGGTTAGGAACGCCTGAATCCGCTAAACTATTTCACCAGGATAACTGGGTTTACCCAACAACCGATAGACTTTTATCGACGCGGTGCCTGGTTAACCGCAACCTTTTTCAATTTCCGTCAGCCTTATCTCATCTGTAAAGTTCAAAGTGGAACGCAAGTCGTCGACATCAAACCGATACCCATTCTACTCGCCCAGGTTTTGGCATGGAATGCGAACCGGCGACTACCTATCGCTACTGGCAAGTCATCGGTTCAGGATTTCGCCTCAAAGAATGGCCATGGCTTGCTTGATTGGCGGCTTCTCGGTCGGACATTCGCTACTGGCAGGCGTGCAACGCCTGCTATACCAACGCCAAATCGAACAACAGGCCATCGACCCAGCGCCTTTGTTTGTGGTCGGACACTGGCGAAGTGGTACCACTTTGCTGCATGAATTGCTGTCTTTGGATAACAATTTTTCGTTTTCATCGACGGTCGAGTGCTTTCTTCCGCACCACTTCTTAATTTCTGAACCTTGGTTGAAGCCCTTCCTTCGTCTACTTTTGCCAAACAAACGCCCGATGGACAACATGCCCACTGGCGTTGAATTGCCCCAAGAGGATGAATTTGCGCTGATTGGCTTGGGTGCGCCGACTCCATATTTGCGCATCGCATTCGCAAACGACCAGCGGCCGTTTGATTGTTTGCTTGACATGCAGGACGTGCCTGCCCAAGTGGAAGCCGATTTCGAAAAGCAATTAACGTTCTTTTTGAAATCGCTAATGTTAAAAAAACAAAAGCGGCTGATCTTAAAGTCGCCGACTCATACTGGCAGGATTGGCTGGCTGGCCAAACAGTATCCCGGCAGCCGGTTTGTCCATATTTCTAGAAACCCGATCGAGGTCTTTCTTTCTACCAAACGCTTGTGGCGGCGTTTGGACGAAGTCCAGGGATTCCAGTTGCCTAAGTATTCTGATCAACAGCTGGAAACCTTGGTTTTTGATTGCTACAAGCGAATGTACAACGGATATTTTTTAAGCCGCAAACACTTGAGGCCCAACCAATTAATTGAAATCCAATTTGAACAGTTAACGCAACGGCCGGCGGAAATTATTCAACAAGTCTACGCTCAGCTGGAGCTGGGCGATTCGACTTTGATTCAGCAAGAGGTTGCCCAAAGCATGCAACAAAGAAAGAATTTCGAAAAAGCCGATTACGAAGTTGGTCAGGAAGTTACCGAAAAAATAATGCCCTCCTGGCGCCAATATGCCCAAGCATTTGGCTACGACCGCGTGACAGGGAAACCGTTAGAATAGGGTTACTTGGGCTTGAATCCTTACTTGCATGATTCAATTCACGCCCAACACCCACACCCACACCCACACCCACACCCACACCCAACCCCC
>JBDNHU010000615.1:0-2617 GCA_041688615.1 Mariniblastus sp.
ATATCGGCGAGATGGTCAGCCGTTTGTTTCAACAGATCACCGCGACCCAAGGAAGTGGAAGCGATCGTCGTTTTCAGCGGGAAACCCAAAGCCGCGTCTCGATCGTTCCCGATGAACGCCTTAATGCGTTGATCGTTTACGGTCCGCCCAACGACCGGCGCACCATTGAAAGCTTGATCAAGATCTTGGACACCAACGACATTCCGCTGGCGGCCAATCGTGGAAACCAACCCAGAATCGTTTCCGTAAAGAACGTAGAAGCCGACCGAATTTTAGACGTTCTGGAAAGTATCTACCGCACCCAATTGAAACCTGACCAACCTCCACGAGTTCAAATTCCTGCCGGAGTTTCGGTGGAAGTCGCAGTCGCCTTGCGCGAAATCAACGCCGAGGCCACCGCCCCGCTTTTGACCCTTGAGGTCGATCGAGCAACCAACAGCATCATTGTTCTGGCTTCCGAAAGACTGGGAACAGAAGTCGAATCGCTGATCGAGCGACTCGACCTACAGAATAAAGAAAGCAACACCCGTTCGTTCAAAGTCATCGCTTTGGAAAATTCGAATACCCAGCGAATTGAAAAAGCCCTGCAACAAATGCTTCGACCTCGAGGAGGTCGAAACCGTTGATCCCACCCAAACACTCAGACACTTAAACCGATGCCGCGTTAAATTCATTGCCGTTGCCCGTTGCCTAAAGGTAAGGCCGTCCTCTATCTAACCGCAGGTACTTTCCTTAAATAGATCAGGACGCAAGGCACCGTAAGACTGGTCCTGCTTGGTGCCGACCGCTGCAATCCAAACCCTAGCTGGACTAAATAGCCTTGGGTCCATTTTGTAAAAATCATTGCCGCACTCTTGGAATAGCGTCAAAAAGTTCTTACCAAAGGACTGAGAATTCAGACTGGGCAATTGCTCGGCAATTTTTTGCGATGCTTCTGCGGTTTGGCTAAGCTGCAAAAAAACTTCGCCGTGAAAAATAATCGCGTCATTGGTCCAGCCAATGCCGGTCAACGAATCCTTGGCAACCGCAGGCAACGGAGCAACGCCCTTGCCCGACACCAGCATATTCAAATCGCCACCCAAGGTCTCCCACTGGTGTAGTGCCGTCTCTAAGGAACGAGCAACTACTTGTAATGTGCCGGCCAAGGAAGCAGTAGGGGCAACACACAACACCAGTTGATGGGCCTGCAGTTGGCATTCTTTAGCGATCTGAATTACGACTTCTTCGCTAGGCAAGCGGTCCGATTCCAATACGGCGACGGCCACCTCCACCCCGGTGCCGACATCAAAATGTTTGAAGATAGACTCGCGACCTCGCACCCCACGTATCGGCCCGGACGTCATGGCAAAATATTTACCGACCGCCAGGGGCCAGCCTGCGTATTGCGAACCCAAACAAGCGGGAACTGGGTTGTTGGATTCAACCGCAATCGAAAGCCCCGTACCAAAGTCCATTGCGTTAGGTAGTATCGCAACGTCCAAATTTCCGCCCGCCGAAACCTGCGCCAAAAAGACACCCGCCTCATTGCTGCCTGGAACTTCGACACCAAAATCATAAACCGTTGCGCCCGCGACCTGCCGCTTCTCAATTTTCAATTCGCTTAAACGCGACTCAATATCCAACAGTAACTGCCAAGCGGTTTTATTCAATCCTGCGACGTCTAGCTTCACTTTATTCACCATTGGAACCACACCATTAGGCTAGTTAACTTAATCAAAAATCACCGCATCAGACGCCAGACGCCCCCCAAGAACACCGCCTGGGCAGCGGATTCATTGCGGAGACTTCACCTTCGCCTACTTCACTAATCTTACCCACACTTCACTGATCCCAAAATTCACTAAAGCGAGCAGCCGCTATAAAAATACCAGCACGCAGCGCAAGCAAATATTGCCTTGCTTGGCTTGCGCTGCGTGCTGGTATTGCGGTAAGTTCCCTTCCGCCACTGGCCTAATAATGCGGGGGCCTATCATGAGGCAGATTTTCGAGGTCACCAGCATTGTCAGCGACCCACTGAAAACGAGCTTCGATCGAATGCAATCGTTTGTTCACTTGCTCCAATTGGCCGTTCAGATTCACCACCACCTCGTTCAACTGGCCGATGGTTCGCTCGTCATGGCAAATCATTTCTTCCAGCAGCACCACACGTCTGGATAGCGATTCAAAATCAGATTCGCTAAAGCTTCGCTTCGAAGGTTCGCTCATTGCAACTTTACTAGGTGAGAAAGGTGGTTATCCATCCAAAATTCCAGACTCAGCCGCAGCCCTCTCCTGCCTGCCCAACAGGCCCATTAACTGGCGGACGGACTATTTTTGCGAAAATTACTCTGGTTTTCATCTGAATTTAGCACCTTTTGGAAACTCAAGGCAGGTGGTATAATACTTGGCCGACCTGGCGATCAGATCCCAGGCGACATCCGATCAATGCGTGTTCTCTGGGCATTGATCCGATCCACTGCCGAGCAGTGGGCTCCACGAGGGGGAGCCGTGAACCTGGTCAGGCCTTAACTGGTGCAGCCATAAGCGGGGTACCTTTGTGTGGAGTCCTCTGGTCGGCAGTTGCGTTTCTTGCCATAAAAATGGCGGCTATATAAAGCGTCTTGCCATAAAAATGGCG
>JBDNHU010000616.1:0-5969 GCA_041688615.1 Mariniblastus sp.
GCTCGGCCAGAATGGCGGTGTTGGCGTCCGCAGGTTTCGTGTTGGCCGCACATCTTTGGATGGTCATCGCAGCGTTTTTGCAGGAACCAAAACTTGGGGTTATGTGCGTGTTTATCCCTGGTTTCTCCTTAATTTATTCAATCTTGTACAGGTACTGGTTTGCCACATTAATGATGGTGATGGGTTCGCTGGTCTTCATTGCCTGCTACACGGTTCTTCTCTACTCGAAGTAGCCGTCCGGCTAGCCAGAAGAATTGGGCGGCTGGGCTTTTTCAATGTCCCCTGAGGGATCCTTGGAACCAAGTGGCTGGCGGCCCGCTTCGCCGCTTGCCTGGTTTTTCTGCCAGGTAACCCACGACGCAGCAACCTTTAATAATTCTGACCGCTGGGACGGGCGGCAAGGCCTGATCTATGTTGGCATTCGTTAATGGTTGGCAGTCGTTGATGCCGGCAGGGGTTTATACTGGCATTCTGAGTTTGCTAATTTGTCGCGACTGGTTCAACATAGGCAGACTGGCGGACTTCTACGTCCCTAAATGCCGTCCAACGCACGACATCGTCGGAACACACTGTTCTAACTGCTAGTTTTTATCCGATCATTATAAGCGGTTGGACTCCGGATCGGAAAACAACGGATTTCTGGGTGGTGAATGGACAAAAGGGCGAAAAGGCCTTAGCGTAATGGTTCGCTGCGCAGATAAACCTGAAATCCAACCCCTAGTAAACTGAAGCCGATACCAAGCAAGATTGGCGTTAATCCCAAAAACAAGCTGTTTTGGTTAAGTTTCGGGTGACCCAAGGCAGGTTTCGGGTTGCCAAGGCAGGTTTCGGGTTGCCAAGGCAGTTGCGGCTGGGAACCTGGTTGAGTCGTGTTTCTAGTCTACGTGGGTGAGGGTGTTGGCCTGTGTCGGCGAGGTCAAGACATTTGATTCCCTAACTGCCACGCCTTTGGCGAGCATTGTATGGGAGTACTGGTCCGACCACTGGAGCCGTTTAGCGGATTCCCAAACGGGACTTCCCCATGCAGTGGCAGCCAACCAATGCAGTGGCAGCCAACCAATGCAGTGGCAGCCAACCAATGCAGTGGCATCCAACCAATGCAGTGGCATCCAAAGTTGCAAATTCAACGATTGTTTTGATGGTTTTTCCATCCTGACTTGAGTCACAATCGCGGCCTGAGCCTTTTCAATAGATAATTCAAATGAATCGACCTTTCTTGGCCAAACGAATTCCGTTCTTCGGTAGCCTCGCCATGCTGGTCCTGTGCATGGTTTTCTTCCTATTGCCGTTCTTTTTCCGATCGGCTCGGTTCGCAATCGATGATGTTAAGAATGAAGTCTCCGATTGGCTGCCAAGCGATTTCAAGGAAACCGAAGAGCTAGCCGAGTTTCGGAAGTTCTTTTTGGGCGATCAATTCGTATTGGTGAGTTGGCCCGATTGCAATGCTGACGACCCGAACTTCCACCGCTTGGTTGAATTGCTTAAGCGTGAATCGCTTGATTATGACGGAGTGATCTCGGACGAGGAAAAAAAGGCCCATGAGATGGGCGATAAACTGGGGTGGCATTACACCGGAGATTATCATGAAGATTCAGGTTCGGAACAAGAGCGATGGTTCCAAGGCAACGGCGGAAAATGGTTTTTCATTACCAAGCAGGGCAAGGTCTACGAGTGGAAAGGCGAGAACGATCTACTTCAAGGTACCACGCGTTTTATTACCCGCCAGATGTCGGGTCGCTACGATGCCGAAGCAGATGCCGAATGCATCGCCACTTTCGGTACTCCGACCGATAATGAATTTTACAAAGATCCAAGGAAACTGTACGCTCGCTTCTTCAAAGACGTAAAGACAGGTCCAGACATTTTGGACGCCCTTGCCGGAGAAAACGGCAGTCTAAACATCCTGAATTTATCCGAAGATTCGCGACGGTCATTGCAGGTCAAAATTGATGCCAACCAACGATTAACCGGTGCATTTTTTGGCCCAACCCCATCCAAGCAATTCACTTGGTCGGTTGACACTCTGCAGGCCGAATTGTCCAAAGAACGCTTGCAACTGATGCCCGAAGGCTGGCGAGAAGAATTGGGCCTGTTTGTTCAAGATGTGATCGACCAAAGGCATGATGGCGATCGTGATGCATTTCTAAAAGCGGGTGCCGAACAGCGTTTGGAGTATTGGTTCCTTTGGTGGGATCATTTGGGTGTCGAACCGCCTCCCCGGCAAACGTGCTTGATGGTCACTTTGAATGAACCGATCATCGACGACTTTGCGTTTGTGGTAGGCCGCGGCCTGCTAGGGAAACCGCGTGGACGCATCCTTGAACTGGCGACAGGTGAATGTGGCATCAAGCCGGACAATTTGCATATCGGTGGCCCACCGGTTGATAACGTTTCAATCGATGAAGAGGGTTCCATCACGCTTCTGCGTTTGGCCAGTCTTTCGGGCATCATCGGCATCTCATTAGCTTTGCTTAGCTTCCGAAGTTTGCGCATTACTTTGATGCTGTTTTTTGTCGGTGGTGTTTCCGCGATCAGCAGCTTGGGTATCGTCTGGATGATGGGCGATTCGATGGACGCGATCTTGATGTCGATGCCGTCGTTGGTGTATGTGCTTGGGCTCAGCGGAGCTATCCATGTGGTCAACTATTATCGGGACGCTTGCCACGAATCGGGGCGCCGTTTCGCCGTCAGCGAAGCGGTCAAGCATGCAATTTTCCCATGTACGATTGCGGCCTTCACCACAGCTTTAGGCTTACTGTCTCTTTGCAGCAGTAGTTTGAAACCGATCAATAAATTCGGTTTCTACTCGGCGATTGCAGTCATTGGAACCCTGTTTCTGCTGTTCACCTATTTGCCGGCCGCGTTAGAAGTATTCCCGCCAACATTCCGACGCAAGACTGCGTCACAAAAGGGTGGTTTTTTCGGGAACATGGTCGAACGATTCTGGCTGGCGGTTGCTGGGTTTGTAACCAAGAATCACTGGGTGGTTAATTCGTTCGTCATTGTGACCATGGTGGTGGTTGGAATGGGCGTTTCATCGGTTCAAACATCAGTCCAATTGTTAAAGTTATTCCATGAAGGTGCCAAGGTCTTGAAGGACTACCGTTGGATGGAAGACAACATTGGAAAACTGGTTCCGATCGAAGTTCTGCTTAGGATCCAAAACCGTGCGGTAGAACCGTTCACACCCGGCGCGGTAGATCAGGCAGCAGGCTCGGCAGATCAGGCAGCAGGCGCCGTTGCCGGCGTGGCAAATGAACCGAACCAACAAGAGCTGGCGGCGAATTCGACGACCAGCGGCGAAGCGCTGGGTTCGGGTGCCAGCGCAAGCCGAGCGGATGCAGCCAAAGCATCAATCATTGCGCTGGACTCGCCGATCCTGGCACCCGCGTCCAATAAATTGACCCAGTTCACGCTGCTGCAGCGTTTAGAATTGGTTCACATGATTCGCAAGAACCTGGAGGAGGTTTTCGGCGCCGAAGGTCAAGACATCATTGGGTCCGGCATGTCCATTGACATCTTTACGCCGCTGGGTGAAGGCATGCCTGGTTCGATCGTCAACGACATGCTGGAGCAAGATTTCAACCGCTTTCCCAAGGACTTCTTGTATTCCCCAAACATGGCAGACCGTGCGACCTTTGGTGATCCTGACGACCCGATCACGGATGAAGAATTATGGCGAATCAGTTTACGCTTGGGTGCGTTCTCTGATGTGGACTACGGTCGTTTTGTCAATGAAATCAAACAGGTTGTCGAACCTTCTTTGAAGGCTTGCGAATTTCGAAATCAATTGCTTAGCGAATTAAGTGCAACCTATCAGTTTGGCGTTGAGGGCGCGGCTGAGAAGCCCTTCAATGTTTTGTTCATTGGACCTTCAGGCAAAGACCTTTCGGTGGCCTTGGATCCCGCCTTGGTCGATTCCCGAACTGCCGCGTCGACCTCAACGGACCCGGCCCAGTCTCTGGAACCTGGTTTCGATTTGACCCTGGGAACCGCAGCCGATCAAACGGTATTGTTTTCCAAGACATTGTCCAAGCTACTGGCACAAAAGGGGCTAGAGAACGCAGGACTCCCTGGCCCCAACGACACTCGGCGTCAATTTTGGATCACTAGCGATCGCTTGGAAGAGAGTGGTTTCTTGTCGGACCCTACCAAGCTAGAAAAACTGTTGGATCGCTTCTCGGTTGTGGTTTTGATTGAGGACGATTCAAAGATCAACAAGACTGATTGGCAGAAGAACGGTGACTTGGTCTTTATGGACGTGTCACAGCAGTATCAATTCCGAGTGAACCCAGAGAACAAAAACCCACTCAACAAGACCGCCGAAGAACGCTTAGCGTTGGAATCAGGCGCGGGGAAGAACATCGAAGTTTCGGCCGTCTACACGGGCGTGATTCCGATCGTTTACAAAGCGCAAAGAACTTTATTAAAGAGTCTTTTCGAAAGCATTTTCCTTTCGTTTGTGATGATCGCCCTAGTGATGATGCTATTGCTTCGTCCATGGGGAACGCCGCTGACGCTGAAGAATACTTTGAATTTTCGTGGCGGATTGCTGGCGATGTTGCCCAACGTGTTTCCAATTGTAATGGTCTTTGGAATGATGGGGCACTTGGCCCCTTACGGGATCAAGGTGGACATTGGTTCAATGATGACCGCCAGCGTTGCGATGGGGATTGCGGTCGATGATACGATCCACTTTTTGACCTGGTATAGAAAATCATTGAATGCGGGCCTTAGTCGCAAAGAATCGATCATGGAATCGTATCGTAGGTGTGCTATGGCGATGACGCAAACCACTTTGATTGCAGGTCTTGGCCTTTTCGCTTTTGCCTTTAGCACGTTCACACCGACACAGCGATTCGGAACATTAATGTTGATTCTGCTAGGCACGGCACTCGTTGGTGACTTGATCTTCCTGCCAGCGTTGCTTAGCAGTCCTCTTGGCAAATATTTTGGAAAAGAGAAAAGCAAAGAGGAGCGAGAAGCAATCGCAAAAAAAAAGAAAACTAAGGGTCAAATCTCAGATCCAGTCGCGGTCGTAAAATCGCTGGCCTCCAGTGCGACTTCGATTTCAACCAGCGGGCCGCATACTTCTCTCTCTAGAGAGGATGGCCAGCGAGGGACCCCCTCGACACGCGAATCTTTTGGCGACTAATCTGGTAGTGCATTTTACCCCCGATACTTGGCCCAGTGGGTCGACCCTTGGCCCACTGCGATGTCCAGGCTGATCATTGGGATGGGTCCTTTCGGGGCTCAGGCCGTCTGCGTTGGTTTTGCTGACCCAATCCAAGCGAACACCCAAAGGGTCGATCCTTAAAGTCACAGTGGACCAAGCACTCGTGGCATTTGTCACTGGGTGGCCGTGACGAGACTGGGCACTTGCGTCGACGCCCCATATTTTCTGGCAGTCAAGCATTAAGCGGCGTCACCAAGACCTGTCCGCAGGCGGGTTCTGCGATCGTTTTGTCCCAAGTGGCTAAATGGCAGCCGGCGAGTACAATCTAGTGGAACGAATGTGGGCTAGAGGATCAAAGGCATCAAGCGACGAACGTTGATTTCTGGGTAAGTTCTAGGTAATTTCCAAGACTCAACACAGGCCGATCGCTTGTTTCGCGGGCAATGATTTCTGTTAGAACTTAATGGACAACGCTGGAATGGTTTCTGAAGACAATCGACCGAAGGTTGACTATGGATGCAGCTTCTTGCTGTTGCTGGGGATCACGATTATAGGATTGATCGCGTTAAACGGTTTCGTGATCGATGCCTTCTTAAAACAAGGACACATTCGCCTGCCCGAATGGGTACAGAGCCCAAAAATCAACGGCGCGCTTCGCAAAGTAGCGCCCGTTGCGATGTTGGTTTTCGAATATTGGGTGTTTGACTTCTTTCGCGAACGCCTTGATAGAGATCTTGTCCACGATAAAGATTCAGCCCAACGCCCTAAACCGCCCCAATAGTCTGCCCTAACC
>JBDNHU010000089.1:0-4964 GCA_041688615.1 Mariniblastus sp.
ACTACAACCTAGAAAGCATGCGACTCAAGCTACGACGTAATCATCCCGACACTTTGACTTGCTTGGAAAACCTATCGGGTGTCTATCAAGATATGGGCATGGTCAAGGAGTCTTTTCCATTGCTAGAGGAAGTAATCAGTTTGGAACGGGCGATTCTAGGAGCCCAGCACCCAAACACATTGCGAACCATGAACAATTTGGCGGTCGGTTATTGGATGGACAAACAGCTGGACAAGTCGATCCCGATCTTTGAAGAATTAGTCAAGCAGGCAACCGCATTGTTTGGACCCAAGCATCCCAATACCTTAATGACGATGATGAATTTGGGCGTAAACTTGAAGGATTCAGACGATTTGGAAAAGGCTCGACCATTACTGGAACGAACGTACAAAGATGGAAAATCAATTCCGCAAGTGGTGTCCCAGGCCGGCCCGCACTTACTTGATGTGTACGCGAAGTTGGGTGACAAGGACGCGGCGGTTGAAATGTCCAAGAAGCATTTGGATTTGATGCGAACACAGTTCGCGGTTGATGGATCAGCATACGCGGAATTACAATACTCAGTTGCCACGATCTTGATCAAAGTGGCAGCTTACGCAGAGGCCGAGTCCGTTTTGCAAAGTTGTTTGTCCTATAAAGACGTTCAACAACCCGACGAATGGGAGACTTTTCGAATCCGCGGGTTGCTAGGGAGGTTCTTTTTCGAATTAGGGAAGAACGACCGGGCACAGCCGTTGATTGAGTCTGGGTATAATGGAATGTTAAAGCATGAAGAAATGATTCCGGCCGATAGTAAAATGTTTCTACAAGAGATGAAGGAAGATTTGATCCGATTCTATAAAGCGACGCAACAACAAGACAAAGCTGATCAGTTTCTTGATTGAAATCGAACTTGCGAATGACCACTAAGTTACACCCACCGCCTGTGGCGGTCGATTTCAAGAAAATCCTCGACTGCGGCAGTCTATCGCCGGTGTAAGTCTATCGCCGGTGTAAGTTGATCGCCGGTGTAAGTTGATCGTAGGGTCAGCATTAAGGAAGCTGACGGTGTTAAGCTTTAATTGCACACTCTTTCGCATAGCAATCCTCGTAGGACCAAGCACGTCTTCGCTGGCGAATGTATTGCTAGATCAAAAATGATGTCTACTGCCACTTATTTCTTGGCATTGATCTCGTTGGATCAAGACCAGCAACGGACGCAATGCACAACGCAATCTGAGATGCGTTGGTCATCAATGCAACGACCCAAATTCTTGCCCCTGGCAGCGTGCCCTTCTCTGGGGTGATCGATTATTTCGATTGTAGAAAAGATTTGGTTTCTGGAATGTCAGGCTTGAAATATCTAGCTTGTTTTCGCACAGCTTAGTGTCACTGTGACCAGGTCTTTAGTTGCCAGTGTATGCCGGTGCATCTGAATTGACAATCTGTTGGTCGAAGCACGACTGTCAAAATTATGCGGCGGTGATAATACGTTTGCTCGCGAGATCCTGCAGATCCTGCATGTTACGTTGCCAAGTCGTGTCGCGGAAATGGAATCCGCTTATCGCGACGGTGACTTTGGGCGAATGCGTAGTATTAGCCACCAATTAAAAGGGGCCGCGGATGATACCGCGTTGCAGGCAGTGGCCAAGACTTGGGCCGCGTTAAAAGAGAGAGCGACAGGTCTGCCACCGCACTTATTGAAACGGCAGGTTACTGAAAGTCTACTGATGTAAGATCCAGAGAATAGTATCCGGGTGTTGAATGAACTGCGGGCGTCAGCAATCAAGATCGGAATCGATGATTTTGGGACGGGATACTCGTCGTTATCCTATTTGCACCGAATGCCGTTGGATATTCTTAAGATTGATCAATACTTTGTTGCGCACATGAATCAATCAGAAAAGTATTTGGCAATTATTTGGTTCGATTGTTGCGTTGGCAAAAAAGTTTGGGACTTAAGACGATGGCCGAGGGCGTGGAGACTCGGGCTCAGTTGTTGAAACTGAACGAAGTCGGCTGCGACATGTTGCCAGGATATTTTCTGGCTCAACCCGAACCCGCAAACAACGCCGCTTTGACGATCTTCAGGAAATCAGGACCGGCCCTCGGGTTAACGTAAACCAATGGTGATGCCACCCAATGCTCGTAACGACGAAGTTGGGGTGGCTGGCGGCATTTTTGGCCGCGATTTGATTTCAAAATCCTAGTTTATCTGCGTTACCCTTGCGGTCATTTCCCGGGTCGTTACAATCTGGAAATTCCTGGCTTAAAACTTAGTTTTTAAGTGGGAATTGGCCCAGCGATTTACCGATAGCAAAGGTAAAAGTATAGCCGCATAGGTTGTGGTAACCGGCGCAGGGAAAAGTTTTGCACGGAAATGAACAATCATAAGATACCAATGACTGGCCCCTGCAAGGGCTGATTAAGCCGTATCGCGACTTAATCTAGGTTGCAGAGTGGGCGTCAGGTTTTCAAGTTTTTGGGATTGATGGCTCACTGGTTATTGAAGCTAAATCGATAATTGTGTAAGCTTCGGAAGTGAAAGTTGTTCCCAGTGAATGACTAAATGACGGGAATGTAGCTCAGTCGGTAGAGCATCGGACTTTTAATCCGCAGGTCCTGGGTTCGAGCCCCAGCGTTCCCACTAGAAAACAGCCTGTTTTTACAGGCTTTTTTCGTTTCTTGACTGGGTGGGCGTCTGATCAGGTTCCTTTTCAAGGAAGATCTACCCGGATTTCTAGAACTGCTAAAATTAGGCTAGCCGCCTGTTCAAACCACAAATTTCTAACGAATTTCCTCCGGTGAACAGTTTCGGTCTCGTGGTAAACGCCCATCAATGATCCATTTGCGTTTTTCCCCGGTTTTTTCGCTTGAACGACATTCTGTGAGTACGTTCTTTCCCGCCGTCGATGCGAATCGCACTCCAATGGTCGGCGGCCCGTCGCCAAGGCAAGAGGGGCTCGTAATTGGTATTGGACTGCCACGAAAACCGAAAGGAATTTGAGGTTTTCCAGGGTGTTTAGCAATGGCCAAACAACGCTTGATTGTCAAGTTTTCCTAGGCTTCGCCGGATTCAATCAATTAGCAACCTCCGTTTCCTCTGTTCGCTTCGTGCGTCAGGCGAAAGCTGACCGATCTATTCAATTGAAAGGTCTTGCACATGGTAAGTACTCGTTCGCCATGAAGCGAGGCTGGCGGCGTAATGAGCAATGGTTGCGTCGAAGCCCCGTTTAGCAAAGATGCCAGCGATAATGTGTATGCGTGAACCCGATTGAGCAATCAAAAGGAAACGCAGTTGATTGATTGAGCGTCAACGAAACTGACGCGTAAAAACCGAGTCTAAATTGCCTGAATAAGCTGTGAAGCAAACAGCCTGTTCGGGCATTTCTTTTTGGACCTGCGTTCCAACGTCACGGCCACGCATTGATCGTGACCCAACCGAAACCAGCCTCCACGCGGCAGAACATTGGGTGATGGTTCCAACGTTGTTTCGGTGTGAAGCACCAACACGCTGGACGAGCGAGACAGTCACCGATGCCCAAAGCAAATCCACGGCCTAAGCTTATGACGCCTTGGGACAACGGACCAGCATGGATTATTCCAATGGTGGGACGCAGTCAACGACGTACGGTCCTGCGGGGGAGGCATTGGAAACCACGATGCCAACGGGCCGCAAACATAGCCTCACCTACAACTTCAATGGCTCAGTGGCCCAAGTTCAATTCAGGAACCCAGCGGAAACCCTCACCAACACCGAAACCCTCACCAACACCGAAACCTTTGCCTACGATACCGCTGGACGTAGGACCAGTTCGGCCAGTTCGCAATACTCGGTCAGTCTGGGAAATGCGTTTGATGATTATGGTCGATTGTCGTCCGAATCCACTACGTACGCGGGCCAAACTTACACCGTCGCTTACGGTTACAATGCCAAAGGTCAGCGGCAGTCGATTACTTACCCGTCGGGCGATGTCGCGGGTTATACTTAAGATGACCGAGGGCAACTGGATACGCTGGATTGGAATAGTGCCCAGATCGAAGATCGCGACTATAATGCGAACGGTTTGTTGACTTCGATTGACCGAGCGTTTGAGGATGAGAGTCGGGCTTACGATGATGGTTCGCAATTGACTTCGATTGCCAGTACCAATTCGGGGAGAACAAAAGAGAGAACAAAAGTGCCAAGCGCTCGAGTGGTAAGAGTCAATATTGTCTTAAAGGTGATAAGTGATTCGATGATGATTGTTTGGAGGCTAATTCAATTTTGGTTTCAGTGCCGTGGAGCGGCCGCAGTACTGATCGCGATCGGATGGTTTACGTCGAATGAGTTGGGAGCGGTCTTGACCTGTGGGTTATTGTTGCTGCTGAAACTGTGGCAGTCATTGGGTGGAACGTATTGTGTTTGATCGTATTCGCAATTGCTGACTTCACTTTGTCTTGAAAAATCAGATAAGTCGGGTAAGGCTGCGCGTCTCCGGGCACCCTCCCTATACCACCGGACATGCGGATCCGCATCCGGCGGTTGAACGAAGATGAGCAAGCTTTGCCCATAATGTCTTGAGACTCAAGACTCCTTGATCCGCTAACCAAGCGTTCGTCATTCCAACACCACTTGCGATCGTCTTGGCCATGTGCCAAGGTCCTTCGCGACTTAGGCATTGGAGTGACAGGCATTGGAGTGACAGGCATTGGAGTGAGAGGCGTTGGAGTGAGAGGCGTTGGAGTGACTATCGTCTTTCTTCGTTTCCAAGGATAGTTGGAAATTGCGCTGGAGGAGCGTATATTGGAGGAGCTCTCGGTACATGGATGGGCTTGCTATCGGCGATTCCAGCGGAACAATATCCTACAATTCTGCCTGGCACTTGTGTTCTTGTGTTCATGTTCGTGGACTTGCAAAAACTGTCCTTCGAAGGGCCTCATTCTGGACCGTGTGAAGTATAACGAAGTCCGGAAAGTGGCAGATTGCCAGCATCTTAGCCGGA
>JBDNHU010000012.1:0-16958 GCA_041688615.1 Mariniblastus sp.
GTCTGGCATTCCTGTGTCTGGCATTCCTGTGTCTGGCATTCCTGTGTCTGGCATAAGGTAGCAACTCAGTTGCGGGACAGTGCCTGATAAAAAACAATCCGCTGAAAAAAATCAGACGGTACGGGAAATTGTCAGATTAACCTCAAATTAAAACTTAGCAACATTATCTAAAATTAGGAGCGAAACGTGGAATTGATTTCGGTTCGAGAGGCTCGTCAATCAACAGCGATTGGCAAACAAATAAAATTACAAGGTTGGGTTCGAACTCGACGGGATTCGAAGGCTGGTTTTAGCTTCATTGAACTGAACGATGGCTCTTGCTTGGGAAACATCCAAGTTATCGCTGATGGTAGCCTGGAAAATTACGAAGCGGGTGTCAAGACTTTGACCGTTGGATCAAGTCTGCAAGTCCTTGGCGAAGTGAAAGAATCAATGGGCAAAGGCCAGTCCACTGAAGTTCATGCCAGCCAAGTGATTCCCATTGGACCTGCCGATGGGGAAACTTATCCGCTGCAGAAAAAACACCATACGATGGAAAAACTTCGCGAGTGGGCCCACCTTCGCCCGCGAACCAATACTTTCGGTGCGATGGCACGAGTTCGCAACTGCGTTTGTAATTCAATCCATCAATTCTACCAAGAGAACGGATTTCTATACATTCACACGCCAATCATTACCGCCAGCGATTGCGAAGGTGCCGGCGAAATGTTCCAAGTCACGACATTGGATCTGAAAACACTAGCCAAACGCGAAATGGAAAGCGTCAATTACAAGTTTGACTTTTTTGATCGGCCCAGCTACCTGACGGTCAGTGGTCAGTTAGAGGCCGAAACGTATGCGTGTGCCTTGGGAAAAGTCTACACGTTTGGACCCACATTCCGAGCCGAAAATTCCAACACCAGTCGACACTTATCTGAATTTTGGATGATCGAGCCCGAGATGGCCTTCTTCGAATTGCCAGACAACATGGCTTTGGCTGAAGCGTTGCTCAAGCGGATTTTTCGCGATGTCTTGGAAAAGTGCGATGAAGACATGCAGTTTTTCAACGATCGGATCGATGAAAGTAAATCCCTGATTGAACGTCTGAAGAAGGTCGTTGAAAGTGACTTCGTGCGATTAAGTTACACCGATGCGATCGAAGTATTATCCAACTGTGGAGAAAAATTTGACTACCCGGTGAAATGGGGAATCGACCTACAAAGTGAACATGAACGCTACTTGACAGAAAAACACTTCGATGCACCGGTCATTCTCTACAATTACCCAAGAGTGATTAAGCCGTTTTACATGTATTGCAATGACGACGAAAAAACGGTCCGCGGCATGGACGTTTTGGTGCCAGGCATTGGTGAAATCATCGGCGGTTCCCAACGTGAACACCGACTGGATGTCTTGGAAGCTCGAATGAAAGAAATGGACCTGAACGTTGACGACTATTGGTGGTACGTTGACCTTCGCCGATTCGGTACAGTACCGCACAGCGGATTCGGATTGGGACTTGAACGAGTCATACAATTCGTTACATCGCTTGGGAATATCCGCGACGTCATTCCGTTTCCCAGAACCCCAGGTTCGTGCGATTTCTAAATCGAATATTGCGGTTTTCACATCTGGTAGATTGTCTTGCTTCGCTTTCCCCAATAGGAGACGCCCATGAATCGATTCCAACCTCTTTTCAAATCGCTGACACTTTGGGTCGCTGCTTCGATGTTTGTCCTAGCAATCCTTCCAACGGATGGACGATCCGCACTTCCGCAAATCCAACCCTCCCCAAGCGATCAAGATTCCTACACGTTTCAATTCGAATTGAAACAAACTGGGGTGACCGTCAGTCTTCGAGGACTTTGTGTTGTCGACCAAAACGTCGTTTGGTCCAGTGGATCCGAGGGCACGATCCTGCGCTCGGTCGATGCGGGTGAAACCTGGTCCGTGTTTTCGATTGACCACCGCAGCACTGTCGACTTTCGTGATATCCACGGATTTGATGCTGACCACGCGATTGTAATGACAGCAGGTCAACCTGCTGAATTCTGGGAAACCGTGGATGGGGGATTGAATTGGGCGATCGTTCTGGAGGACAAACGCCCCACTGCGTTTTTCGATGGAATGGTGATTTCATCCGGTGGGTTTGGACTTGGATTTGGTGACGTCATCGATGGACAATTTCCTGTAGTGCGACGGTCGACGACTGGAAAATGGTCGATGGTTGATGATCAAGAATCTCTTCGTTTACCCAGTTCCATTCATGGGTATGCTGCCAGTGGAACTTCGATCTGTCAGTTTGGGAAATCGGGTTACTTGATCGGTACCGGCGGAAAGGTGGATGGACACGAGAATCAATGTTTGGTTTTGCGGACCATTGATGAAGGCGCAAACTGGACCAAAACCTACTGCCCGATACCAGCAGGTGAATCAAGCGGTATTTTTTCAACCGCGGCCTTGGGGGACTGGGTTGTTGCCGTTGGCGGTGATTACCTGAAACCCGCTGAATCAGCCCAGGTCGCAGCGTTTTCGAAAGACGGAGGGATGACCTGGGAGAAAGCGACCACCAACCCTAGCGGCTTCAGAAGTGCGGTTGCCGGAGTCAGAGTTGAGTCAGTGGCTAACGAAAAGGGATCGTCTTTTTGGATGTGCATTGGCACCAATGGCGCCGACTATTCGATTGACGGCGGAAAAACCTGGCGCGTGTGCAGGAAACTGAATTCTCACACCTTAGAATTTGTGCGACCTGACATCAACGATGCCAGTTATGATCCGGACACGCTTTGGGCTTGGACTTCAGGTCCCAAAGGCGGAATCTATCGAATTCTGATTCAGAAAAAATAGCGGAAGGTGCTGGCCGTTACTTCTAAAAAAGTGGGAAGAAGCTAAGAGTAGCTTAAGAACTAAGTACAAATAAACTACCGTATCTAACCGAGTCGTGAAAGTTTTTCCCTTACGCGCACTCAGCCAGCAAAGAAGTACTTCTACTGGTTAAAATCGCGGGTCGGATCGAGTATCGCTGGGCTGAGTCCGAGTACCATTGAACCACGGAATAGCCCCACCTAATCCGCGCGATCAGGTAACTTATTTTCGCGCAACACCTTACTTTTTGTGTAACCCAATACTTTTTGTGTAACCCAATACTTTTTGTGTAACCCACTAGTTCTTGTGTGACCCGAAACTTCTTGTGTAGTCCAATCCTCTGATTTAATACCCTACGCAAACAACTACCCAAGGCCCCGTTCTTTGGCTGTGCAGCGTGCCAACACATGAATCTACCTGTTGCCAACACATAAACCTACTTGGTGGCAAACGGTAACAGGCATACTGGATTGGGAACCGCCGCTTGAAACTGACTTGTTCCTAAAATTCCCGTCTTCGAATCAATTGGGAACACAACAATGCTCCCCGATCCCTGATTGGCGGCCAAAAGGAACTTGCCAGAGGGTTCGACCAGGAAGTGGCGTGGGGTGCTGCCGCCTGTCAGGCAATGTCCCATCGCGTTCAAATTACCAGTCGTAGAATCAATCGCAAACATTGCAATACTATCGTGCCCTCGGTTACTTCCATAGACAAAATTACCACTGGGATGAACTTGTAAATGAGCCGTTGAACTGTTTCCTTTAAATTCACTTGGCAATGTGCTTACCGTCTGCAACAACTCGATCTCGCCGCTTTGGGTCGGCATGGTCAAATGGGACATCGTGCTGTCCAGTTCATTAATGACGTATAGCCACTTTCCATTTGGATGAAAATCAATTTGTCGAGGTCCACACCCCGCAGGCATCTTGAATTGCCCAACCTTTTGCAACTGAGTCTGACCATCTACAACTTTCAGTTGCAACAGTAACAGTTGATCGGTCCCCAAATCTGCAGCGATCAATCGATCGGTCGATCCTGGCAGAAACCGAACGCAATGCCCGTGTGGCCCTTCCTGCCGCGACTGATTAACGCTGGATCCAGCATTTTGAAAACAAAAACCTGCACCTAGACTCAAAGGTGATTCGGTGTTCAATTCCGCTGACGTTACATTATCAAAAACAGTGAAACTACCGCCCGAATAGTTCGCAACGGCAGTGAATTTCCCATCGCTACTGCAAATCACATGACAAGGTGCCGCACCTAGGGTGGCTTGCTGACTGATAAGCGACGCGGTTCCGGTTTCTGGCTGGTACTTCAACAAACTGAGGCTGCCACCTGCCTTGGTTTCAAACTGCTCCGTTTCACCGACCACATAAAAGTACCCCGGCAGTTTGGGCGAACTGGCAAGGAAAGACGGCTGGTCCAATTGTGCAACCAAACCCCGCTGTTGCAACTGCCCAGTTTCCAGATTCAACTCCAGTCGATAAACACCTTTGCTTCCGCCGCCGGTGTAAGTGCCCACCAAGATCGTCTGAGGATCGCCAGCCCAGACCAAAGATTCATCCAAGGAAACTGGGTTAAAAAACAAGGACAGGCAAAACGGGAATACAAAGCATTTAAGCAGCCCAGACATTGTCGTTGGTTTCATGATCTTTTCCACGGTTAGACGCTTGTTTCGATGAAGGTTTACAACCGCGGCGATGCTGCTGCAGGTTTGTATAAGTTTAGTTCAACGACTTCCACGGTGACACCGTTGGCAGAAAAAATGTTGGGGCTTGAGCATTTGAAAATCTGGTGGCAAGATTGCCTAAAAATCATCTTCGACCTACAAAGTTGACACTGGACTAGTCGTTCGGATCGAACGACCCTATTTTCGATCATTCACCCACGGGCTTTGGCAAACGTCGATGGAACAAACGCAAACATGTACCCTGGAATCTTCGTGGTTGGGCTGGCACAACTTGGGAATTGGTACTATTTTTTAGCGTAACTTCGAATTCTTTCGAATCGCGTAGACGCTCAAAGTAACCCACTAACGACGGTGCTTGCAATCTGCCCGATCAAGATCGCGACGATTGAAACGGTACCCACTAGACGGCCATCTGTCACTTGATTGTTAAATGAACGTTGTAAAAAATCTTCAAAATTCGACCACAAGAATCCCGCTGCGACATTGGTTTGCGTTCGTTTTTCTAGTCGCCATGGCTGCGATTTTGAGTTTTGAAGACGTTAGCATTTCCCAGTGGATGACTGCCAAGCACTTACCCTCGGACATAAAGAAGGCCATCCAATTAAGTGAGGCCTTTGCCCATGGCGCCGGAGTCGGTGTCATTCTATTGGCGGTAGCGATTCTTGCAGTCCAGCGGCGTGAAAGAATTGGGCGATTGATCCTCTGTCCAATCACTGCAGGTTTGATGGCTAACTTAATCAAGATGACCATCGCCAGATACCGTCCACTTCGCTACTACCAAATCGCGGCGCAAGCGGACCCCGACGCTGGATTGAACGTGCCCAATACATTCGCCGATTGGCTGCCATTTTTGAATGCTGATATCGCAGGAAAGCACGTTAGCCAATCCTTCCCCTCGGGGCATACCGCCACTGCTTTTGCCTTGGCAGTCGGCCTTAGCTGGATGTTTCCCAAAGGGCGGTTCCTGTTCTACGGACTTGCTTGCATGGCGGGCCTGCAAAGAATTGTAAGCCAATCGCATTGGCCAAGCGACGTTTTAGTCGGCGCCGCAGTTGGAGTGTTTTGTGGCACAGTAATCTGTCATTCACGATTGGCACATCGAGTATTTAGTCGGATCGAACGGCGAAAAGAAGTTGAAGTTCCGTCGTAACGGGTGTACAGTCATACAACCAGGGCTTGCCATTTGGGAAACATAACCATGCGATCTGACTCTGCTGGGAACCGATCAACCAATTGTCCTCTCGCTATTAGCACGAACCCTTGGTTCTGCCGTTCCGTCCTGCGACACTGGCCCGCGAAATCCAAAACGTGGACTCAGTCACCACCTCAGTCACCACCTCAGTCGCCACTTTGGACGGCAAAGCTCTTGACTATTTTTGCAATCGCTTGGTTGACCCCAAGTCTCTTTTTGGGAAGCACTCATTCCATTGCAATCGGCCAAGATTCCAATCGCTCACAACCCGCACCTAAGCCCAATGCGGATTCCATTCCCGATCTTCAACATCTAATTAGCGACCCTCCGGCTAAACAAACCGGCGGAACATCTTTTAGTCCAAAGTCACAAGATCCTATTCCCATGGGACCTCGGGTCTTGTTCATTACCAATCCATTTGAACCCACGCTAGCAGTCAAAGGCTATGCTAAAGACGTCGACGCGACCGTTCGAAAACTGTCATATCAATTGACAGAAGACTTATGGAACCGCGCGGTTGTGGATGGCTGCGAACTCTATTTTCGAATGGCGACCGATCCGCTCGTTTCAGGTTCTGAACTCGCGTTAGGAAAACAACGCAAGCTTCGTGCAGTCTTAAAGTCTGCCGAAGCAAAATTGCGAAAGCTCCAAACCAACCAATCGTCGCCGCTGTTAAACGACACCAAGCAAACGGTCCAACAAGAAGTTCACGACCTGGACCCACTTGGTAACCCGATCGCAGCCGTGCCAAAAATCAACGATCTCCCACCCAGCCTAGCTGTCGAATCACAGCGTTCTCCGCCTGACTTTTCGGACGACTGGGCTTTAGCCTATCAACTATCGCCGGGCCCTGGACAAATCTTATGGCAAAGTGGGGGCAGCCTATCAGGCAATGCGGGTGGCAGCGCCCGAGGCGAAGCTTCGAACTTGATCGCGCTGATTCAATCGACTGTGACGCCCAGTGTTTGGGACGTCAACGGTGGCTCGGCCACAATTCAATATTACCAACGGGTCCACGCATTGGTGATTCGTGCCCCTTGGACTACTCACGGCCAGACTGGCCAACTAATCAACGGCTTGCGTTGAGTTGTGAGGGGACGGATTTCTCCTCTCCAATGCCCTCACTTTCTTAGATCTGAAACTAAATTTACCCATTTGCAAGTTTTCTAGACGACAGCAGAAAACAGCTAAAGTTTCGGATTTTGATGCCAATTTTCAAGAAACTATCCCATTTGGATTTTTGCGCGCCAGAGGGGCTGCCGATAACACGAGAGACGGTCAACTCCCTCTTTTGGCAGTCGATCGTGTTTCGCAGCCGACTACTAACACTCGCAAGTGGTTGAATCCAGATGAAGAAATTGAATTTGCTTCTGTTACTAGCCTTGTTTAGCGGCGTTTATGCGCCCGCTTTAGCAAACGACCCAGCCGGTCGTTTGATTTGGCCTAGCGAAATTTTGCAGCATCAGCGTCCAGGAGAGCTAGCTCCCGCAGTGGTCACCAAGGTCGCCATCCGCCCCGGCGCCAATCAGGCCGCGATTGTCGGCGACGACCATGTAGTCAGCTTGGTAAATCTGGATAGCGGTTTGCTGATCAAAACGCTAAAAGGACACTCCGATTGGGTCCGAACCGCAGTCTTTACCTCGGATGGCAGTCAATTGTTGACCGCAGGCGCCGACCGCAAGATCTTGCGTTGGGATTTGGAGACAGGACGTTGGTCCCTGTTTGCCAAACAGCCGGCTTCCATCGAAGCGATGACGTTTTCACCTGATGGAAAATCATTGGCCGTCGTGGGCTTTGACTCGACGATCCGAGTTTACGATTTCGTCAGTGGCAAGATTCAGTTCGAAGATGAATGTCCATGCAACGATATGCGATGTGTTAGTTTTTCACCAAGCGGTAGTACGATGGTTGCCGGTGGACGTTGTGGCAGCATTCAAACTTGGGGAAAACAAAATTCCACCTGGAGCAAGAATGCAGGCGCAACCAAAATTCACCAACAACGGATTCGTTCGATTCAATTTATGGATGAAGCAACGATTGTCAGTTGCAGTGACGATCGCCACATCAACCTGACCAACCTGGGACGTCCAACCCAGTTTGAGAAGATTGCGAAAATGAGTGGTCGAATTTTCGACCTGCGATTGGTCGACCTGCACACAGTGGCCTGCTGTGGAAGTAATAATCGAATTGAATTGGTCGACTTAAACAAACGTCAAATCATTGGCTACCTAGAAGGTCACGAGGGAACCGTGACTTGTCTGGATTACGCCAACGGTTCCTTAGTTTCGGGAAGCTATGATACTCAGGCTAGAGTCTGGAAATCACAGGCAAAAACCACCGTTGCTGGTCTAAACAACGGTAAATCCGCGTCGTTTGATTTGCCCGCCATGGAACGGTCCGCATCTTTGCCAAGCCAAGATGCGTTGCAACCCATTGGATCGTTCAAATAAGTAGTAAAAGACTGTTCGATCGTGTTTCATGCTTGGCTTGAAATCACCCAACACTAATCCATTGCGAAAATTAAAACGATCGCCCAAACCACTGTTCAAGGAGGACGTGGCATGAGCTTATTCCAAAAGCTTTCATTCTTTAAGACCAACGGCAAATCATCAAACAAGAATCAAAAAACGCCGGCACCTCATTTCCGGACTTGCCGGATCGAACAACTGGAAGATCGTCGAGTCCTGTCAGCCGATCCGGTCGTCGCAGGTATTACTTACCTAGAGGGCGATAGTGGTTCGGACTTGGAACCCGATCATTTCGAGATCACATTCCAAGGTGGATCCGACACAACGTCGATGACCAGCTTCGTGATCAATGGCGACCAAGACAACTCTGGTACCCGTACCGTCGGTGATATGATCTTCCATGCAAATTCAAGCATAGCTGGTGCTGGAGACGCATTTGATTTCAGTTTCAATACGGCAAACAGTATCGGCATCAACGCCGACGATATCCTGTCGTACAATGTCTCGAAAGATGGCCTGCGTCTAGAAGTTTTCGTCAAGAACTTCGAAGCTGGCGACAAGTTAGCTTTTGATATCGATGTCGACGAAATTGAGAACCGTCGTCCCGACTTGATCGCTTCAGGCATCGAATTCGAAACCACTCAATTCAACGCAACGTTTGATGACGCTCACTATGATTTCATCACTCGTAATGTCTCAGGTCCTGGTGGTATTTCCACAGGATTGTTTTGGGATGAATACGATGCTTGGTTCCAAACGGCAACCGGCATCACCGGCACCGCACTGGACTTGCCAGCAGACGACGCCACTGGGCATGCTGACCGCACCGACGGAGCATGGTTGGCTTACGACTTGGAAGAGAAGCCGGTAAGTATTTCTGGTCGAGTTTACCACGACCAAGACACCGATTGCCAGCAAGATTCCAACGAAGACGGAATCGAGGGCGTTTCACTGACGCTTGAAAAATTGAACGCTTCGACCCATCAGTACGAAAGTGTCGCAGCCACCAAGACCAACGAATTCGGCGATTATTCCTTCGGCATAGATCTAAACCTGAAACCAGGAACCTACCGGGTTATCCAAACCCAGCCCGCTGACTACATCAGTGTTGGTGCCATGGCGGGGACCGTTGACGGAACCAATGTTGGTTCAACGATTTCCGATTCCAGTGGTCAACCCAATGTCTTGTCCGATATCATCATCCCGATGGGTGGCCAAAAAGCGATCAACTATAACTTCTGCGAAGTGAAACCCGTAAGTCTATCCGGTCACGTCTATCATGACCGAAATGATAACGGAATCATGGAATCTGGCGAAGAAGGAATTGCGAACGTTGAAATCCAAGTACGCCGTACCGGTGGGGTTCTGGGTACAAACGATCCTTTCGCCGCCCAAAATCTGATCACCTTGATCACCGATTCTAACGGTCATTACAGCATCACCGGTTTACCGCCTGGAACCTATGAACTATTGGAAGTAAATCAATACACTGGGGTAACCAACCCACTTGCGAACTACATCGATGGCAAAGACCAAGTTGGGAATGTAGATGGTTTCATCCGCGGGGTTGGCGGAAACGATAAATTCAGTTTAATCGCATTGACTGCCGGCGAAAATAGCATGCGAAACGACTTCGGTGAATTGAAGCCTGTTTCCCTTAAAGGCTTCGTTTCTGAAGCCGACCCGAATGGCAATTGCACCAAACCCGGTGACACGAACTACAAAGGAATTGCGGGGGTCACGATTCAGATCCTGAACTCCGATGGCCGTTTGGTCACGCAAACTGTCACAAACACCGATGGCCTATTCGTAGTCAAAAGGCTTGCTCCAGGCAATTACACAATTGTGGAAGTGCAACCTGACAACTACCTAGACGGTAGCGAACACGTGGGCATGGTGGGCACCACATCGGTTGGCGAATTGGACGGCAACGACCGCATTGCCAACATCAGCTTAACATCCGGTCAAAATGGCGAGATGTACGGTTTCTGTGAACATCTACCTGCTAAAATCGCAGGCACCGTTTTTCACGACCGCAATAACAATGGCATTCAAGACAGCGGCGAAGAAGGCATCGCGGGCGTCACCCTTGAACTACTAAACGCTAACGGCGATCCGATTTTGTTCACGGGACCCAGCGGTAACCAAATCGCGTTAACTCTGGAAACCGATCAAGACGGCAACTATTGCTTCGAAGATCTGTACGCAGGAACGTACAGCATCCGTGAAGTCCAACCTGTCGACTACAACGACGGCATCGATTCAATTGGCACCCTGGGCGGGACACTCTCCAATGACTTGGTGCGTGAAATTGTCGTTCAAAGCGGCCAAACGGGTATGAATTATAACTTCGGCGAACTGAAACCGATTTCGATCAAAGGTTATGTTTCGCAGGCTGACGAAAATGGCAATTGCACGATGCCAGGCGATTCCGCTTATCAAGGCGTTGAAGGCGTCACCATCCAGTTGCTTGACTCCAGGGGTGTGTTAATTTCATCGACGCAAACCCTAGCCGATGGAACCTTCAAGTTCACGGACTTGTTGCCTGGCGAGTACACCATTAGAGAAATCCAGCCGACCAACTTGTTGGATGGCAACGAAATGATTGGCTCTGTCCTAGGGTCGACTGTAGGTCAATTCAGCGGTAATGATTCGATTTCAAAGATCATTCTGCAGTCGGGCGACCAGGCCGTCAAATATGGATTCTGCGAACATTTACCGGCTGAACTTGGCGGCACCGTTTACCATGATCGAAATGACAATGGCGTTCAAGATCGTGGCGAAGAGGGTATTGCTGGCGTCACGATTCGTTTACTGAATGCTGACGGATCACCCGTCACCACGACGGTAGGTTCAACAACCACGGTGCTTACAGCGGTTACCGATCTTGACGGCAATTACTCATTTGCCAACTTGAAGGCCGGTGAATATCGCGTTCAGGAAATTCAGCCGGGTTCCTTTAACGACGGCAAAGACACCGTCGGGTCCAACGGCGGACAAGTCTCCAATGACCTGTTTACCAAAGTCATCATTCGTGAAGGCGATTCGGCAGTCAATTACGACTTCGGCGAATTGCTATTAGGTTCGATTGCCGGTTACGTCCATGTCGATTCTGATGGAAATTGCATACCCGACTCACCCAGCGACACACCTATCTCGGGCGTGACGATGGAATTGCTGGACACGAACGGAAGTGTACTGCAACGCACAACGACCAATGCGGACGGATTCTACAAGTTCACCGGACTGCTGCCTGGCACTTACTCGGTTCGCCAAATCCAGCCTGACAATTTTTTCAGTACGGGTGAAATGGTTGGCCACCTATCAGGTCACACCGATGTAAAATCGGGTACCGTCTCGCCAAACATGATTTCGAACATTAGTCTGCGTTCGAACTTCAATATGATCCAGTATAATTTCTGCGAATCCGTTGCTGCTTCGATTGCTGGCCGAGTATTCCAAGACGGTGCTGCGTTTGAATCTGACAATGGTCTGGCTCCATCAAATTATCGCGAACTGCGTGACGGTCGATACACTACCGACGACACGAACATCGGTGGCACGAAGATGCTGCTGTACTGGTACATCGATCCAGTGGCGGAAGAAATTGCTCCTCGGCCGGTGACACTTAGCGAAGTTATGAGAGATCATTACTCGCACATTACCGGCGGACCCGACGCGGCCGTCTACGTCTATACCGACGCCAACGGACAGTATCGATTTGACGGACTGGTAGCTGGTTCTTACATCGTGCTGCAAGAGCAGCCTGAAAATTACATCGATTCCAATGATACCCCGGGTACGACCACGGGTACCAGTTTCAACAATGTCGATGTCGCGGCAGCAGCTCCAGCGGCTGTGCTTTCGACTTTCAGTCAAAGCCAAGTCATGGATGCGGTAGTCAACATTCAAGTCACGTCCGGTGGAGTGTCGTTAGCGAACAACTTCTCTGAAATTCGAGTCCAAACGACGCCAGACAATCCAGATTTACCCAACGTCCCATTGCATCCACCAACGATTCCAACTCCAGCACCACCATCAGTGCCTGGTACTGGATTTCCGGGACTGTACGGTCATCAATCTATCAATTCGACAACTTATGTTGGATCGGGATTTGGTGGCGTGATGGGCGAAGCGACCACGGATTACTCTTGGCACTTAAGTGTCATCAATGGCGGTTCGCCTCGAGATGGCGTTGAAGGCAAAGGAGGACCTTGGCACGAAGTAGGCTACCTGTCTGAAATGGACTGGAGTCGCTACCCGATGGATCAAGGTGACTGGACATTCACGACCGTTGATGAGCAAGGAAACTATTCGATCAACGATCGTACGTCAAACTTTGGAACCGAAGGCGGACGCCCGATTGCTGGTGATTTCAACGGCGATGGTTTCGATGAAATTGGAATCTTCAAAGATGGATTCTGGTTCATGGACGCCAACGGCAACGGCATCTGGGATTCCAAGGACCTAATGGCTCGACTTGGAAACGGGGACGATCAAGCGGTGGTAGGTGATTGGGACGGTGACGGAAAAGATGATATCGGCATCTATGGCCCGGCCTGGTCAGGCGACGAAGAAGCGATCCTGAATGAACCTGGCTTACCCGATCGCGATAACTTTCAGTACACTCGCCCCAAGAATATTCCACCTCAAACTGCAGAAGCCACCCAGGGTAGTCGGATCTTGAAAGATGGGATCACCGGACGTAACCGGGCTGATGTCATCGATCACGTCTTCGGCTACGGAAAACAAGACGACGTGGCGATAGTGGGCGACTTCAACGGAGACGGAATCCATACGATCGGCCTGTTCAAAGCTGGAAAATGGACCATCGATACCAACGGTGACGGCAAACTGAATTCTGCCGACGGAAAATTCCAATTCGGCCAGGCCGGTGATTATCCAGTGGTTGGAGATTTCGATGGTGACGGCGTTGATGAGGTTGCCATTTTCCGAAACGGCAAGTGGTACATCGACAGCAATGGGGATCGCGAACTGGACGCAACCGACCGAGTCTTCGAAATGAACGGGCTTGGCATTCCATTGGCCGCTGACTTCGATGGTGACGGTAAAGACGAGCCGATCCTGTATCGAGTCGAAAGCGACCCGTATCGTAAGGCAAATTAGGGTCAAACCCCTTGGATTCCACTCGAAAAACCAACGAAACTTAAACGGTTGATCATCAATGCTGATCAACCGTTTTTTCGCGCCTGCAGCCTAATTGTCCACGAATATCGATGTTTCGAGTGGACCTTTTCAAACAACTGAAGTTAGTGAACGGTCAAACCTATTAGTTGTATTATCCGCTTAAAACAGAGAGGTTTGCCAAAGCAAGGTAATTTTTGATCGTAAAAAAATGTCTTATATTTAAGGCTTAAAATGCTTTACTTTTGCCCCAGTTGCTGCCATGCTAAACCTACAGAACTCTCGTGATTGCTGGCAGGACAGCAATTTCTCTTCTCGTTCGGGTGAGTACTAGATTACGTGAGCGTTGGTCGAAAGCCATTAGAATGGTTTGGATCAACTGCTCTTTTTAACTCATGGCGCGCACTAATCAAACGTTATAATTATCAGAGTGTTATTCCCCACAGTGCGCTTAATCGAGAAATTTTCGACCGAGAACATTGTTAGAAAACACATTTCTGGAAAACACATTTCTGGAAAACACATTTCTGGAAAACACATTTCTGGAAAACACATTTCTGGAAAACACATTGTTCTAAGATTTAACCACACGGTGAGACCGTCGACGGGGTGAGACCGTGGCAGGCTACATAAGTGGCTTGGTTGTCGGCAACATCGGCGAATAGCTATCAACGGGAACGTGCCCAACAATCACGTATTGGAGGATCAGGATGAAAATTAGTCGACGTTCAGGCTTCACACTTGTTGAACTACTTGTGGTGATTGCCATTATCGGCATTTTGATGGGTTTATTGCTGCCTGCGGTTCAGATGGCACGTGAAGCCGCTCGGCGAATGTCCTGCGGAAACAACCTTCGTCAGTTGGGACTGGCCTGTTTCAATTACGAAACGGGACGTGGCTCCTTTCCTCCGCTGTACAATGACAACGGCGTGATGTGGTCGGGATTCCTACTCCCCTACATAGAACAAGGCAACGTTTACGACTTGCTGGTGATTCAAGATTCGGGCGAAACTGTGTCGAATTTGCAAGGCAACGTCGTTTGGAATGATAGCAATTTTGGAGTCGCGATCTCGCCACGTCAAAAGGGTTTCCAGTGCCCTTCCTCGGACGACCAGCAGATTATTGGCGACACCAGTCAAAGCGGCCAAACGTTTGCAATTCGCTCCACGTCCAATTACATCGCCGTGGGTGCGGCAACGGTTTACAATTCCAATGGATCGATTCGTTCGACCTATTTATCTGATGCTGATCCCCTAAATCTGATCGTCTCGCAGGGAACGGCTTTCGATTACGGTTCGGCGTGGACACGAAATCCAGCCGGTTCCAAGGGTGCACGAATCGCAGAATTCTTGGACGGAACCTCTCAAACTGTTTTGATTGGCGAAGCAACTCCTGATCAATTACTGGGTGGAACACAAGAAACTTTGGGTGGTTCAACTCGGCAGAAAGATCACTGGGTAATTGCATCAGATGACGCCGATCAATTCCAAGACTTTTCGGAATTCATGGGTTCGATGGCAATTCCATTAAGCCTATCCAACCAGTTGCGAACGTCTGTAGGATTTGACGCCAGTCATTCGCAGTACGATCAGTATGAATTGTGCTTCCGCAGCAATCACCCACAACTGGTTCAGTTCGTTTACGCTGACGGTTCCACTTCGAACTTAAGCACAGAAATGGATCCTGGCGTTCAGAACGCTATCGGCACCCGTAAGAGCAAGGAAATTATTAACGCGGACGAACTGTAAGCTTTTCACCGCTGCCACAGTGCCGAATTCCTGTTTGATTTAAGAGCACCCGTCCTAAGACGTGTGCTCTTTTTTATTTCTTGCCCGGCAAAGATCCATCCGCGATCTTGTTTCCTAGTGCGTAAAATCACTGAGACGGGGATGCAATGCCTGAAAAGATCCAAACAATACTTGCGACATCCGGGTCAATTTTCATAGACAAGGCCATTGTTCTCGGCTAGTTTTAAGTACCAGGCAGAAATGCGTTCTCGCTCCTGTCTGCCTAAAGTCGCAAGATGCCAGGGCATTAATGATGGTGCCAGGGTGTTTGCAAACCGCGTCACCCCTTCATGTCGTTGTCTAACAGGAACGTTCACCAATGAAACCAAAACCATCTCGATCTGATATCAACCGTCGTCGGTTCATGCAATCCACAGCGGTCGCAAGTTCCATGATTCCTTATTTCGCATGGAGTGAAAAATCTCTTGCTTCGCCGCTGAAGAATGATCGACTGCAGATCGGCTGCATTGGGTTGGGCGGTATGGGAACGGGGGACGCTATCGATTCGGTTAACCAAGGCGTGGATGTGGTTGCCGTCTGTGATGTCGACTTAGGACACGCTGAATCCGCCAAGAACAACGACAAAATCGGCAAAGGAAAAGCCGATATCTACTCGGATTATCGCAAACTCTTAGAACGTAAAGATATCGATGCCGTCAACGTGGTGACTCCAGATCACTGGCACGTCAAAATTGCAATCGAAGCATTGGAAGCCGGCAAGCACGTCTTTTGTCAGAAACCTTTGACCTTAACCTTAGAAGAAAACAAACTGATTCGCGCTGCCTGTCAGAAACATCCTAACCTGGTTTTCGGGGTGGGAACTCAACAGCGAAGCGAAGGCAATTTGTTTATGCGTGCGGTGAATATGGTGCGCAAAGGATTGTTAGGTGACATCACACATATTCAAATCGGAATCGACGGTGGGGCGACAGGTGGCCCATTCCCGATTGCTGAAGTTCCCAGCAATCTAGACTGGGATATGTGGCTTGGCCAAGCACCCAAGGTCGACTATCGTCAGAAGCGCTGCCACGGTGATTTTCGCTGGTGGTACGAATACTCGGGCGGAAAGTTCACGGATTGGGGTGCTCACCATGTCGACATCGCAAATTGGGCCACAGGCAACGATACATTGGGAACCGGTCCAATCCAAATCGATGGATCGGACTCAAAGCATCCTGTCGCATTCAAAGATGGGTTCCCGTTAGTTAATGATTGCTTTAACACAGCCAATGACTTCGCGGTTAATTGCAAATTTGCAAATGGTATGATTATGGAGATCTCCAGTCGCAGTAGTAACGGAGTCTTATTCACGGGGACCAAAGGACGGATCTTTGTGAACAGAAGTCGCATCACAGGTAAACCCATCGAAGAGAAATGGGACGACGGAAAATATGGTGACGAAGATCGGGTTGCATTGTTCAACGGCAAGCCACATGAATGGCATAAATCCAATTTTTTCCGCTGTGTTCGCGAAGGTGGCATGCCTGTTTCAGACGTGTTTAGCCACGTCCAGACGATGAACACTTGCCACCTTGCCGCAATCGCAGCAAGGTTAGGGCGAAGTATCCAATGGGATCCCACACAGGAAACGATTGTTGGCGATCCGATCGCCCAATCAATGATGGCTCGTAAGCAACGCGAGGGCTTCGAAATTCCGAACCTAGGCTAAGCACCCAATCGCACGGGCCAGTGTTTGATTAGCGAACACTGGCCTTTTTTTTGGATTGGACTCTTTGTTTTTCGGCTAATTGCGTCATGGCAAATTGGCTTTTGCTGACGTCAGCGAGACATCTTATCGCACCGCCGTGCAGTCTGTCGAAGTCCCACGTTAA
>JBDNHU010000617.1:0-25229 GCA_041688615.1 Mariniblastus sp.
ACTAAGCGAACTTGATTGATGGCAACGGTCTACCAACCGGCACCATGAATGCATAAAGGCTGGTAACCCAATTGGGTTACCAGCCTTTATGCATTCATGGTGCCGGTTGGTAGACCGTTGCCATCAATCAAGTTCGCTTAGTTGTTTGGGAAAACCTGAAAGCTTCCGTTGTCGGCGACGTCGAACATCGGCACGTTGTAGCGACAATAACCACGAAGTCTATAGGGCGAGAATTGCATGCCCATAATGACATTCCAAGTTTCTTCGCTGTTGGATGCCGCCAAGATTCTCTGTTCCGGTAGAAGGTAGGTAAAGCCACCGTAGAACCGCATCATACCCCGGACGGGAGTATTAAAGTCTAAACCAATGAGTGTTTGATCTTCTTCGGTGTAGCCGATGCTGAAATCAATGTTGCCTTCGCCTTCGGCAACCAACTTGCGGAAGAAAAAGCGATACTGATCGTTGGCTCGCCAAGACTCAGACAAAACGGTCTGGCCGCCGTTCGCATCGGTCAAGACAGTATTGGTTTGATCTGTGGCAAGACCGTGTGCAAAGCGAAAACCGAAGGTGTTGCCCGTAGCGTAGACCCATGACAGTTCGCCTCGTAATTGAGCGATACCGATATTGGTATACCAGTCATCTTGCAAGTAATCATACACTACGCCGCCCTGTAAGCCTTGATCGACTCGGCGAAAAATTCCACCGGTAACGAACAATTGATTGCGACTTTCGTTTGTGAACGATGATCCAGAAAAATTGGATTGAACGCTGTTGATACCAAACTGACCCGAGAACAAACCGCAGGATAGCTTGGTTAACGGAAGTCCCAAGTTGATGCCACCGTGGAAACCAAAGCTACCGTCCAGATCACGATTAAGTGAATTCTTGAAGCCTTGAACGCCTAAGCGAAAATCTGCGTTGGAAAAAATTCCATCTATGCGGTGCCACAGACAGTCTTGGCATTCGCCGCATTGTCCTGAATCGCAAGATCCGATGGAATCGTCCAACATTTCGTAATCGCCTTCGACCCCGTAACCTTGGTCGTAGTAGTGGCCCAAGTCTTGATACACTGGGTCCGCGATCGGATCCATGATCATCGGTTCGGAGATGACTTGACCTTGATAGTTGGGTTGCCCAATCATCTGGCCTTCAATGCCGGCTAATTCCGGTTGTTGATAGGCAACTCTAGCGATTTGACCGCTGGTGGGATTCGCCGGATGTCGCAAGTGTTGAGGGACGTAAGTTCCCCCACTGGCGACCGGTTGGGCATTTCCAAACCCATATTGAGCTGGTGTCCGCTTGGCATAAGCGGTCGCTTGGCGCGGAGGTGCTTGGGTCGATTGAGCCAAAGCGATCGACGATTGGCTGAGAAATACTGAAGTACACAGTAACAACAAAATACGAGATTGCGTGTTTCTCGAGTTCATCTTAAGAAATCCTTGCTGGGGGGGGGAACACAGCCTGGGCGCACCGGGCGGCATTCGGATTCTCAAGTTAGATCGGAAGCTACCTGATCAGAACTTTGCTTAAAATCGGAAAATCTTCTGTAATTGGAAGGGTTTACTGGAAGTCCTTTCTTTCTTTTCTTTGCCTAAGTTACCACCGTTGTCTTTGGTTTTAGGCTTTGAAAAAGTTCCGCTGGCGGGAATGATGCCAATTCTGCGGCAAAAATGGTGTTTCTGGAGTATCGTTGTTCGATTTTTGCTGTTCAAATGTGAAACGTGCAAGTGGGTAAAACACAGGTGAAAACCTGGGCCGGGCGACCTAATTTTTATGCCGCTTTGATTAGCTGGCACTTTTGCTGAAACAAGGAAAGTTGAATGTTATATAAGGCAGTTCGATTATCGAATGCAAACGGACTTGGGTTAACTGGGTTCTTGACCGCGTTGGCAACGGTAGCACTATCATGCGCATCGCCGGCAACCGTCGGGGCCCAAGAAGGTAGCATCGGCGACCAGCCGCCTGCAGGGCAGCAACCGTTAGAACAGCGACCGTTAGAACAGCAACCGTTAGAACAGCAACCGTTAGGGGAACAAGGCCAAGCCAACGGTTTGACGAACAAGGCAAGCTACATTATCGGTCGTCAAATTATGACCGATTTTATGCGAGATCAAGTTGAGATGGATCTAACAGCATTGATTCGGGGCATGACTGACGCGGCTGCGGGCAAAGAATCTCCGATGACGCAGCCGGAGATTCAAGCCGTAATGCAAGCGTTCACTAAGCAGTTGCAGGAGAAGCAACAGAAGATGATGCAAGAGATGGCCGACCGAAATTTGGCGGAAGGTCAGGCATTTTTAAAGGAAAACTCGTTGAAGCCAGGCGTTAAGCAATTGGAAAATGGCGTTCAATACACCGTGATTGCCTCTGGAAACGGCCCAAGTCCAAACGAAGCTGATTCCGTTACGGTGCACTACACAGGATCATTGATTGACGGAACCGTTTTTGATTCCTCGGTCCAACGAGGTGAACCAGCGACATTTGGTTTGAATCAAGTGATCGAAGGATGGACAAAGACGATTCCACGAATGAAAGTTGGCGACAAGTGGAAGGTGGTCATTCCATCGAGTTTGGCCTATCGCGAATCTGGCAAGCCACCAGTGATTGAACCCAACAAAACATTGATTTTTGAAATCGAATTGTTGGCAATTCCAGCCCAATAGTCGCCTTGAGCGAACGGTGAGGTTTGGTTTGGGACTGGCTGTTGATAGCATTTGCTGACTTATGTCTTAATAATCGAATCCCTGCATACTGGTTTCAGTAGCAGGGATTTTTTTTTCGAAGCGGTCAACCGGACAATCAAAGCGAGTTGAAAAAGTCCTGTTCTGCATTGGCAGGGCAAGTTTTTAGTGCCGATTAAAAGAAAAAGATCCGCAGGTGACCTTCTGCAATGGCAAAGATCTTTTTACGACCACCCGACTGCGGGCTGCTGAGAAATTTCAGGGCCACTTCGTGCGGTAGGAATTCAAGTTAGAATGATCCTCTAGACTGTCCGAAGGTGGACTTTTGAATTAGCGAAGGAAGAGGGTTCTGGCTTCGCTAATTTTGTTAAGTTTGCTGGCTTGGTTCTGTGTCCTCAAGTTTTGGAATTCCGTTGTTTCGTTTGATCAATTTCCTGTTGAATCGCATTCCTTGGCAGCGCCGTTGGAGTCAAAATTTTTGGGGTAACGCCACGGAGGTCCTATTTGACAGTCTACTGACCATGATTGGCGTTGTGGTGTTCGTTTGGGGATTGGTAGGACAGTGGCAAAGCTGGCCAGGCTATGGGCCGATGAATCTTTCGCATTGGATGGTTAGAACGGTACTGTGCGGTTGTATGGTTAGCATCGGCAGCTTCCGTCTGGCTCGGATGCTACTGGTGCATACAGGGTCGGCAGAACAAAGAAACAGTTTGCTTCAAAATGCGTTTGACCTTGATTACTTGCTTCCTCGTGACCGATTGAACGAGCACCATCCGTCGGTCCCGGTCTGGAATCGCGAGGTCCTAAGTGCCGGCAGCAAACTGCGATATCGATTGAAATCAGTCCGGCAATCCAGTTCCAAGCTGATTGGCTTGATAAGCTTCACCCTTCTAATGGTGATCGTATCCACGGTGATGGTCGGGGTAATTTGGGGCGACTGGAGATTCGGCCAACTGGATCGAATGGTCTTAATGGTCGGTTTGTTGCTGGCGATGCTCGGCTTGACGTTTTGGTTAACTTGGCAAACGGCAAAAGGTCTGGTTAGGCAAGTGCGATTGGGGCCGACGCTATTGGAACTTTCTCAGCATCCGATTCGCCCTGGCGAAAGTTGCCAGGTTTTTTTGCGTCAAAAAGGAGATATCCGTTTGGATTGCCTTATTGTACTGCTAGAATGCCGCGAGGAAGCTACGTATCAACAAGGCACAGACGTTTGCACCAAGCGTGCGGTCGTCTTTAGTGATACCTTGGTTGAATCGAAAAATGTTTCCTTGTCCCAGGGCAGTTTCGAGCAGCTAATTGTTTTTCAACTGCCTGAAGAAGTCATGCACAGTTTTACTGCGAACAATAACCAGGTGACATGGCGAATTGTCGTAAGTGGAGTTAAGGCCGGATGTCCAGAATTCAATCGCGAGTTTCCGATTATCGTATTACCGCCGTCTCCAAACCCACCGTCAATGGCGCGGTAACGCCCCAGGTAATTATCAAGTTGGTCGCGCCCAAGCGGGCCCCTGAACCCAGTCAGTCTAGTTTTGGAATTAATCCGGCTAGTTTTGGAATCAACAAGACTAGTCGTCTGAATCGACGTAGCGGATCGGCCTATGATCCAAATCTTGGCCCAGCCTTGGCTCCTGGCGATGTGATTGAATGCCAATATCGCTTGCTGGATTTTGATTTGTTGGAGAATTTGAATTCCAATCAATCGGCAAAACGTCCGCCGCGAAGGTTGTTTGGTGTTTTGGAACAGGATTTGGCTGGGACTGAAACCGAATCACGCGCCTTTGAAATTCCCAAAGGGAAGAGAAGACGAAATCAGACAGTCCAGAATGAGACCTCCCTTAAGATTAAAGCGATTGAAAATTCAGTGCTGTGGCAAACGGCAGGACGAGGCGACACCGATTTTGGTGTGCACTTTTTTGAACGCCGAAAAGTTCAGCGGAACGATGGGCAATTACTTTATCAACCGTATCTTTTTCGAACGGTCTGCCCAAACAGTCCTTTGACGTTTGCTGGGCAATTGATTTCGATCGGATGGATGGTGCGAGTACGAGTGTTTTTGGATCGCGGCGATTGTATGACGTTCGAGCAGAATTTTCGCCTGTCAGTTTAAGCAGTGCCAATCTAAGCAGCGCCAAGTTAAGCAGTGCCAATCTAAGCAGCGCCAAGTTAAGCAGCGCCAAGTTAAGCAAAGGTGTTTTCTGGCTTCCGCGGCGAATTTCTTCCCCGGGGCAGACGGGGTCGGGCTTGAACTGCAGTCGATTACTGGTGGGCAGTTTCCCAGAGCAAGATTTATTGATCTTCTTGGTGGAATGCTGGGCCAAGAAGTGGTCAGGGCGGGTACCCGAAACGTTCCAGAATTTCCGAAAACCGATCGCTCCGAATTTTTATAGTATCGGGTTTTAGTTGATTGCGATGATCGCCCGGCGTTATGCGTCGTTTGTGTTTCATTGCTTCGGAACGGACTTTGAATTCGTTTCGGTAACGCCAACCCAGTTTCAAACGCTACCATGCCAGAAACCGGCAGCCGAACGGCCGGACAACCTTGTAGGCCCACTTAGGAAAGTTTGTGACCATCTCGTTGTACGTCACAATTGAAGTGTACTGTGGATAATGGGGTAGATCCAGAAGTGGTTGATCTCTCTTTTCGAGCGGTTGTTTGCTAGATCTATTTTGACCGATCACCAATTCATCAACGGACATGTTTTGGATTGCAGGTCGCCTAGATTCCAGTTGATTTTCCTTTACTGGGTGAATCCAGCCAAACGGATAGCATTCAGAAACTAGGATATTTCTGGGGTCACGGAGTTCCAAAATTTTGTAGTGTTCGGCTTCCGTGGGAAGTGTTTTCTTTTGTAATGAAAACGTGCGAATTGGACAGCCGCAGAAATTCTCGTTTTCAGTGGCTTGTGTTTTCGCGGTTAAATTTTAGAAATTTATTGGCGGTTTGGCTGCATATTTTTGGAAAAAAAAGTGCGGCACTTTTATCAAAGCGGGCTGAGGCGAAGTGTTGGGAAATTAAATTCCATCCAGCTGAAAATAGAAATTTGGCAATGGTTGAGTCAAAGCCGAATACATAACGTCGCTTCTGACGAGGGAATCAGCAAAGGTCCCACTTGAAAATCGCTTGAAATTCAATATTTTCAATCGGCATCAGAACTAGAACGAGATTTAGTCCCAAGAATCTACAGCCGCGCAAATAAAATGTTGCGATAGAAATGACGATCACTTTTAGCCGCTTAGGAGACCGGTGGAATTCGTACTGCCAGAGAAGTGGATGCATTTTGGGAAGCAATGGGCGAAATCAATCCAACGGCTGAATTTGGCGACCGAGTTCAAGGATTTGTTCGGCGACAGGCAAGTTTTCAAAATCCGATTCCACTTCCAGGATGCGGCTTTCGTCCATATTACGGAACCACGTCTCTTGGCCTCTTGCGAATCGCCGCGTCCGTATTTTGACCAGGTCGATGGTTTCTTCCAGCGTCAATTTACCATCCAGATGGCTGATGACTTCCTTGTAGCCCACCGCCTGTATTGCCGAACGACTTAGCGATTGGTGCCGACTTAAAAGGCCTTCCACTTCGGCGACCAGGCCTTGATCGAACATCACTTGGACTCGATCTTCAATTCGTTTGTGAAGTTGTGGCCGAGGCAGGTGCAACCAAAATACGCGACATTGTTCAGGCTTCATCGATCGTTCGAATTCGCGTTGTAAATGGCTGATCGGTTGGCCAGTGACGTGCAGAACCTCTAATGCTCGGATGATCCTGCGGGAATCGTTTGGATGCAATTTGTCTGCGGAGAGGGGATCAACTAGTTGCAAACGATGATGCAACGCTTCTTGGCCCACCTCTTCGACTTCATTCTCGATCTGAGCTCGAAAATCCCAGTCAGCCGGTGGACCTTCAAAAATTCCTTTGATCAAAGCTTGTAAATAGAGGGCCGTGCCGCCGACAAACAAAACCGTTTTGCCTCGGCTTTCAATCTCTTGAATCGTGCGCACCGCCGCAGCACGATATTGAGAAACGCTGTAACTTTGGGTTGGTTGCAGGATGTCGATCAAATGATGAGGGACTTGGTTCCGTAGCTCCAAACTGGGCTTCGCCGTTCCCAGATCCATCTCTTGGTAGATTGCCATCGAATCGAGTGAAATGATTTCGGCGTTCAATTTGTCAGCCAGTACGACCGCCAGGGTCGATTTGCCGCTGGCGGTAGCGCCCGTCAAAAACCAACAGTTTCGAATGGTACGTAAGTCATCGTTTGAATTCATCATCGTCTGGTGGACCGGTATGAGGTTTACTGGCTATGAAGGCTAGCCGAAGAGCCGCAAGATCAAAGGAATGGTTAGCTTACTTGATTTCGTTTTCTTTTCACCGGTGGTTGGTGGTTCAATCGTTAAGTTCTGGCCAAAGCGTTTGGTATTCCACCGCGTTACATTGTCAACCACGGTAAGATTTCCTAACATAGCAGGCCTGCCCAGCTCCTGCCAATAAAGCCAAAATTCACAGGCGAAGGTGACCTTGTTTTGTGGATTTTGGACTGCGACGAGTGGAGCGAATGGCACAAGGCCCAAGCTAACGTTCGACCCATCTAAGCGCAAACAACGCAGAAAAGGCCGAAGGAACCCAAGCCGGGATTGTTTGGGAACGACGATGAATGTTCTGAAACACACTCTATTTTGATTTTGAAGCCTATTTTGATTTTGAAACGGACCATGGAAAAACCTTCGTCAGAAAATGTTTCGGCTCTAAAGCAGACGTTAGGCAAGCACTTGCCAGAACTGGCTGCTCAGAGCCAGGCGGTACCTGTTTCGGGTTCGCCCATTTTGCAGCAATTGATGTCGACCATCGTCCAGCGGCGCGAAAATCCCAGTGAAACCTCCTACACAAGTCGTTTGCTGCTTGGAGGCGATGCAAAAATTGGCGAAAAAATTACGGAAGAAGCAGCCGAAGTTGTGGACGCAGCAACTAAATTGACCCTTCGCAATTCTGGTGCTGACTGTGGTCATTTATCGGAAAAAGAGGGGCAGCGGCCACACTTGATTTACGAGTCCGCGGATCTGTTGTATCACCTGTGGGTGATTCTGGCGCATCACGGTGTCCAAGTTCAGGAAGTTGAAGAAGAACTGGCTCGTCGATTTGGTATTTCTGGTTTGGACGAAAAGGCTTCCCGAGATGCATCGCCTGAAGGCTGAACTGGCCATACATTGGCCATATCTTGGCCATATCTTGGCCAGGGCGGACCGATGTGCTGTTTTATTTACGACTATTATTACCGTTGGTGAACGGAAAGTATGGAAATGGAAAATTTACGTCTGGGCATTCCAAGTAAAGGTCGCTTGAGCGAACTGTCGGAACAATTATTGAATGAAGCGGGTATCAAATTTCGCCGAACTAACCGCAGTTTGTTCGCAAAAGTCAAAGATATGCCGCTGGAAATCACCTTTCTGCGAACCGCTGACATCCCAATTTTGTGCACTGAAGGTGCGATCAACATGGGGATTACCGGAAGCGACCTGATCGCTGAAGCCCGTGTGGATACTGTGACGCGATTGAGTTTTGGCGAGGGAAAGTGTCGCTTGTCGGTCTGTGTTCCAGAGGACAGCCCAATTACCAACCCTAAAGAAATGGATGGATGTCGGATTGCAACCAGTTTTCCAAACGTGACTGAGGATTACTTTCGGTCGCTTGGGTGCCAGGTTCATGTTGTGAAACTGTCTGGCAGTGTCGAAGTGATGATTTCGCTTGGCGTGGCGGATGCAATCGTTGATTTGGTGGAAACGGGAAGTACCCTGGCCGCCAATCGTTTGCGAATTCTCAGCGATATTGGTTCCTATGAGACCGTGTTGATTGAAAGTAAATCGAATCCTCATGCCGAACTTTCCAATCGAATCGTGCGCCGGTTGGAAGGCGTAGTGATCGCTCGTGGTTATTCGTTGATCGAATTCAATATCGAACGGGTCAAACTGTCGCAGGCTCACCAAATTGCTCCTGGTTTTAATTCGCCGACAATCAATCCATTGGAAGACGCCCTGTGGTGTGCCGTTCGGGTGATGGTGAAACGGTCCAATGTGATCAATGTGATGGAACAACTAGAAGCGATTGGTGCCTCAGCGATTCTTGAGACTCAGATAGCCAATTGCCGCTTGTAGTTCGGGAAGCATAAAGGGCTTTCGTAGGAAAAGCGTCTGGCCCATTAAGTTCCAGTTCGCGGGCGTAACCGTTTGCATGCCGAACGTCGACATGGACTGGATTTCCAAGAAACCGCTGATTGCAATGCAACCGCCATCCAATTGGGCACGCTGTTTCCAGAACGATTCGGCGGTCACCGAGGGCTGATCCAAGTCCCAAACCCAAACACAGGGTTGGGTAGGATCTGGAACTTCAGCACCAGTTGGAATAGGACCAATTTTGGACGATTTTTCGGGGGACTCGCTAATGGGTTGCGAGCCGATTTTCCAGCCCAAACCAAGGCAAGCTTCTTCGATTGCTTCTTGGACTCGATACTCGCGTGCCAGTACATGCACCACGAGTTCATCGCGTGATGGAAGCGTCTTTTCAGCTTCGATACCAGTTCTGGTTGGGCTAGGAATCTGTGATTTGCCAGCAACGGGAATCGTGCCTTGGGTCAAACGTTGGTTGATGCTGGTCGTTAATGGCCCATCCCAAAGCGTGCCAACCCCAGCAAAAAATTGTTCACCAAAGACCATCAATTGAAGAGGCCAACTTGTCCAAGGTACATTGATCGCGCCCGGCCAAAGTTTTCCTGATCGCCAACTTCCTGCGGACCAAGGACCGTAAACCGTTAGGATTCTGGCAAGCGGCCAAAGACGTTGGGTTGCTTGGTAGGTCGCGTGGTCAAATACCGTATTCTCGTTCTCGGGGAATACAATCACATCAAAGTCGATCAAGTCGGAATCGTTTGATGATTCACCGGACTGGATTTTGGTGGTCTTGGGCAAATGGGGCGTTTTGCCAGAGGAACGTTCTTTAATTTCGTCTGGCGAAAGTTGAATGATCTGAAGTTGATTTTCCGCTAGATCCCACGGCCAGGCGTGGCTTATATGATCGATGACCCACCGGGCCGGCCAGTCATGACGCCAAAGTGTAAAAGTCGCCCGGGCCGGTACGCGTGGATCTTCTCCCAGCGTCTGAGAATCAGTCTGGCGTTCTGGTTTGCGGTCGAGTTTAATTCTAGCGGTACCAGCGGCCGCCGGTTTTGTACCTGGCGGCAGTTTCTTGGGATCGACGATTAACAAACGCAATGTCTGCATTGATGGTTTGGTACTCAAAGGCGAACAGTAATCAGCGTAGATGAAGTTGGATTTTCGAATTTACGTTAGATTCATCCTACGGGCAGGTTATTCCGTTTGCGGAATGGAAACAGGGAACGGCAGTCTATCAACATCGGCCTGCGACGCTTGCTTTCACCGCTCTAGGGCAACTCGGATTCTGCTGCTGCAATCGTCTCCCATATTTCTTGAGGCGAATCTGATTCGCGAATCGTGGTCATCACGTCCACGGATTGAATGATTCGCGAGAACCGAGCCAGTGCCTGTAGATGCCCGCTGTCCTCGCAAGACGCCAGGAGGACGAACACATCAGTCAATTGGCCTCGGAGACCACCGAACGGAATTCCTTGCGGTGTTACGCCCAACAAAATGAAAGGATCACCGATCAAGGAAGCCTGAGGGCGACGCGGGTGCATCAGTGCCATGCCGTTTTCTAATGCAGTCGAATGCATTTCCTCACGTTCGGCGATTAGTTCTGCCATGCGGGCTTCGTCCCACAAGAGTCCCAGCTGGCTGGCTTGGAAACAAATTTCGCGAATCACCGACCCTTTGGTGCGAGCATTGAGTGGCTTAATGATATGCTGGACCTTAAGCATACTTGACACCATGGTTTGAGCCGATGGAGTGCTACTGGCCTGTCGGCTAAGCGATACTTCCATTTTTTCCAGCTCATCGGCATCGGCCAATCCGATTTCATTTTCCAACCATTTGTTGACTTCATGAACTGAAAAACGCCATTCCCCGCCCACGCGGCGTCCAGGGATTCTCTGGCGTTTGACCAACTTTTCAATCTTAGCCAAGTCTAAATGCAAGTATCTTGCCAGTCCTGGCATATCGAATTCTTCGCTGGACATTACTTGCAAACCTTCAGAAAAACGGCAGCGATTAAAGTCAAAAAAACAAGCAAAATGGGCTTGTAGATTCCTCACTTTACCATAAACCGTGTTTCCCGCTAGCAAGCTATTTTCGAATAAGACGTTTCGACTTGACGATGAAAATCAAATGGTGACAATCCGTCTTTATTGACATGGTTTCCAAGGTTTTTCGGAACTCTTGGTGGCTGTCAGAAACGAACAGAAGTTGGATCACGATGATCGATTTTGTTCAAGGATGAAAATGGCAAGTCAAGGATGACTTGTGGGTGAATGGATTCGCATGATGGTTCTTTGAACCGTCCTGGCAAGGAGGCCAGATTAGCATGCCCAAGCTCTCTGTTTCGCAGCAAGGTGTTAGTCTAAAAGCAATTCTTCCGGAGGGTCGCTTCGTCGGTGCGGATGATATTTGGATTCGTTCTTGCTGTGGAAAGTGGGATGAGTGCCAAGAGGGTGATCTTTTCGTTGCATTGATCGACGCCGATACCGACGGTCACTTGTTTGTTCAGGACGCTGCGAATTCTGGTGCCCAGTCAATTCTCGGTGAACGTCTAACGACTTCTTCACTTCCACAGTGCATCGTGCCAGATTCTCGGCAGGCATACGCAAGAATCTGTCAAGCGTTGGCTGGCAAGCCCTCCAGCTACTTGGCGACCGTTGGAATCACGGGCAGTCATGGAAAAACCAGCGTCAGTTACCTGGTGGACAGCATACTTTCTTCTGCGGCCCTTCGCGTTGGTCGATTTGATTCAGACCTCTGTGCGGTGTCGGGACGTTCACTAAGTCAAACGGAAACTACGTGGACGCCACCACAAATCGCATTTACGATGGCCAGGTTTGTCCTAGAAGATTGTTCGCATGCTGTTATCGAAGCACCCAGCGAATTCTTGGCCACGCACAATTTTGCAGGGCTTGAGTTAGATGTCGCTGTGTTGACAAATATTCGGCGACAACACTTAGATTTGCATTTGTCAGTTGAGAACTATCGCCGAGTCAAGGCTCGATTGCTGGGCCTGTTAAAGTTAAAGGGCGTTGCCGTGATCAATGCCGATGATCCAGTGTGTCACTATTTGATCGATGAAATAAAAGCGCCGACGCTAACGTATGCTATCCACCAAGATGCGAACGTCAAAGGTCGCCTACTGGAATCGGCATGGGGTGAGCAAACATTCTTGATCTCTGCTGGAACCGAATCGGTGGTAATCCGTAGTTCGATCATTGGAAAGCAACATGTTTACAACTGCCTAGCTGCCACCGCCACCTGTTTGAGTTTGGGATTGGATCTAACGTCAATCGCCAAAGGCATTGAAAACTGTCAATTGATTCCTGGTCGTATGCAAACGATCAATTGTGGGCAGTCATTTGGAGTGTTGGTTGATTCAGCCGAAAATTCCGAGCAATTAGCCACGGTTTTGAACACGGTGAAATACGCTGCCACTGGTCGAGTGTTTTGTGTTTGTTCTTACGATGAGAATCAATCGGCCCAGCAGCGTTATCATTTGGGTCGGATTGCTGAACGTCATTCACACATGGCCGTCATTACCGGCCCTAGTCCAGTAAGTGAATTGGATTACGAACCTTCCCACCAGATTTTGGATGGGTTTAAAAATGTCTGCCGTGCTCAAGTGATTCCTGACCGAATCAAGGCGATTGAATGGGCACTAGGTCAAGCAAAGCCTGGTGATGTGGTGGTGGTCACAGGGCGAGGATCCCGAGCGATTGCAACGGTCGACCAATCTCGATGGGCCGTGACAGACGCCGAGGTCTGCAAGGCTTGGTTGTACGAAAACGTCCAGGAAGAAGCACCGATAGTGGTGCCTGGCAATGACATTTTTAACATTGATGACTATCGCAATTAGCTATTTCGGGCTTCCCAATTTGCCAACGCTTATTGGACGGGGCAAAAGGGACGGGGCAAAATAGACGTCCGTTCGCAAGGTGGCACTGACCTAAACTTCCTGACCTAAACTTCCTGACCTAAACTTCCTGACCTAAACTTCCTGACCTAAACTTCCTGACCTAAGCTTCTTGGCCTACGCTTTGAAAGATTGCAACGATCGTGTAGGTTGCCACCAATGCAGCCTGAAAACGATTCCAGGCATGGGAATAAAAAACCACCAATCGTCTGACGATTGGTGGTTTTTTTAGACTTGCATCGTTGGCCTGGGAAAATCAAAATTCTGGTTGCACGACTTCTCCACCAGCAAACGTCAGCAACGCTCGTAAGACTTTCGGATCGACCGTGGATGGCATCGTGTGTACCGAGCCATCAGCAAACGCGACCGGCACTAGTTTTCGGCCTTCGGCAGTTAAGCCTTTGAGTGGGTTTTGTAGATCGTAATGCCAGTCATCGGGTTTCGTCCAAATCACAGAGGCATCCGCAGCGGCCGAAACGATCATGATGGTGTTAGACGTTCCATCAATGATTGCGTTGAGCGCTTCAGAATCGGCATCTTTATGAAAGATCGCTTCAGGTCCAACGGGCACCAGGTAATTGGTACGGCCTTCCTTATTTGCGGTCACATATTCTGGCATTGTGGACTGATAAAGTGCTGGCATTGCCTGGACCAGCTTCACGTTGTGTTCGCTATCCCAAGGTTCGTCTAGTTTGAATTGAGCATATAACTTTTGTTGATTCAGATAAGGCAGCAGATGAACTCGCCAACTGAGTCCTGCGGGATGCTGTTTCGACTTTCCAGCAGCGCGAGGAAAAGCGTTGTTCGCGGACTCGTAATTAAGCATTGCCAACATTAGTTGACGCAGGTTGTTCAGTTCCTGCGTTCTCCTGGCTGATTCTCTCAGACGCTGAAGCGGATTTAGCATCGCCTGGGCAAGTTGGTCCATGTTCTTCGTCACTTTGTCCAAAGACATGGACACCAAAGAATCTGTTTTCTCGGGTTTCAGTGCAGCGAAGATGTCACTTCGAATCTTATCAGGCAGGACGGTTTGAACTTCAGGCAATTGACTCAGGTTTTCCAGGGCGGGCGTCAACGCGGCCAGTATTCTTTGTGCACTCTGTTCAGAATTTGCTTGTAAAGAGATCTTTAGACTCGTTTCCGGAGGCAAATTAATCTTGACCGTTCCCCACTTCAAATCATCGGCAAGCAATTTCCCGGTGATCGATTCAAATGGGGGCGGCATGTTGGGCAGCAAACTACGAGCCACCTGGCGAGAATCTTCATCGCCACACACGACCCAACCAACTGCACAGTCCGAGATCGATGCCATTGCATCAGAAAGATCGCGTGAAGTTTCAGGTGATGGTTTTGTCAGCCGTTCCAGTTGTTGATCGGATCCTGCGGCGAATATCATTTGATCGTTCTGCCCTACTTTTAACGGTGGTAACATCGCGGTTGCTTGCTTCCACTGTTGAAGGGCTTGCGAGAAATCAGCGTCTTTCGCCACTGGGATTATCAACGTTGGCCCACCTTCAGCTAGGTCCGAAAGGCGAATCAAGACATAAACACGAGTGATGCCGGATTTGACGAGAGCCTGAATGTTTTGCTGGGCAAAGTCGACAGACGGGGTCATGCGTTGTTTATCCTCGTCTGTGACGACCCCCATTTTTTGCAGTTCTTGCAACACGGTTGACGGTTGAATTTTGCTTAGGTCCAACAATCCGACTGCAACCACATCGTCAGTAATGTACTTGTCCAGAATGGATGGTTGTTGTTTGGCAAGAAGATCATGGGAACCGAACAACAGGCAAATCATGATCACGCAAACTAGCTGTTGGATTGGTTTGAAGAGCGTTTGGGACATGTTAGTTTCCTTCAGGTTAATGATTGATTTCTTCCAAGAAGAATCTAGCGGGGGGGGCACCGATGGTTACAAATGATTCACTTCGCCGCTTCTATTTCATAGCGATACGACAGGCTGGTATAGCCGTCTGAAAATGGAATTTCCAAAATCGCTTTGTCGCCTTCCAGTTGGTAAACAAACGACAGGCCAGTCGCTGGATTTCTAGGCACGGGAACCACGGTAATGTCGCCCAAAGTCTTTGGGAATTTTTTGTTCTCTGCTAGGTGCATTCTTAAGGCTTCGATTACTTGCAAAACACAACGCTGAGATTCAACGCGAAGATGAGCAGCATTCACTTCTTCGATCGCCGGCAACAATTGGGCTGCTAACATTCCGCCGAAATTAATGTCACTAATGTTCTTGGGTAGGTTATCTTCGGCACGGCGATTCGCTTTTTTTGAATCAGCGAAATCTAAATAGATGCTCTTTTCGGCTTCGTCGGACAGTCGTTGATATTCTCGTTTCATGTCAATCAACAACACCTGAGCGACGGGCATTTTTTGAATTTGTTTTTCATCCATTCCAGTCTGGATCAAGCGTTTTTTGGCCGATGGATAGCTAATGAACGCAATTGCAGCGGTCGCCCATTGATTTGTGTTGTGACTACTCAAATCGCCAGCAGATGATGTCGAACTCACCATCTGCTGCACTCGATTAAGGGTCTGAGTGGTCTCTTGCAGCAGTCTTGTCCACTGAGCGTCGGAATATTGGGCCGTTTCAATGTCTTTCAGTTCAGGCAATAGACGCAAACCGATACTCATTTCCAAGCGGAAAGTTTCCCGAATATCAAACAGCGGCGATGGTAGTTCTGCCAATGCCCAGTACATATTCGGTGAATCTTTGGCACCGATCAAGTTGATCATTCCATGGTTGGCAATGCTTACTACTGCCATTCCAACCAGTCCCGATACAAGGAACTTCATCTTGCCAAAGTTCCTGCCCAGTTGATAGTTCATTCTCAAGTGATCAATCGCGTCATCATAGCGACCATCGATTACTGCCAATCGAGTGCGAAGGGCAAGGATTCGTGAAATTTGGCGGGATTGCTGAACGCTTGGCAATAAGAATCCGATTGCCTGAATTCCCGTTAAGTCCTCTTCGGCAAGTCCCCAATCACAGGTTCGGCATAAGGTTGCGCGACGAATGTGATTGTCGATGTACCCATCAAAGTAACGGCAAACTTGGCGAAGTTTTTCAATCGGCACTTCAGAATCTGCGACTTCGAGTAAGGCCCATTCGTATAGTTCAATGCCAAATTCATCGACAGCAATTTTCAAAGGTCGGGATATACCGCTTTCACCAAACGAACGTAGATAATTTGTTGCGGCATTTGCGGCAATCGTTTGATGGGGTAATACGGTCAATCGATGTTTGAAGGCGGGAACTGATTCTGCAGCAGGACTCACGATCATTTTGTACGTGATCTGCGTGCCTCCGCCTGTGACTATTTCCGACGTTTGAGTCACATCGGCCACTGCAATGGGAACGCTGATTCCAAAAAGTGCCAGCCAGGATAAGAAAAGTATGCTTTGTTTCATGGGTTTGACTTTCATTAGACAGGTTGACTTACAAATGATTGAAAATGACGCACGAACAATTGATTTCGATTTTGCCAGTGGAAATTTGCCAGTGGAGACCTGCCAGTGAAGAGTGACAGCATTGGTTTTGAACTATCTTTGCCACGTCGTCATCGCTGGTCGATCAAAATGGAAACAGATCACTAACTAGATCTGCCGTTGCATTGGAATTGATAAAGCTGCCGCTTTGGAAATGTTTGGAATCCGAATTTGTCATGGCGCCATAAAAGGCGGACCCTAAATTGTCGTTCATTGCCCGGGAAATCTGTTGTTCACTCCAATTCACAGGTCTGACCGTTGTGGAAGTCAGGCCAAGCAGCGATTGATAAAAACCGGGCTGATTGTTCGCCAGTTGCCCATCCAATAACGGTTGCCCGTCTAATCGAGGTTGCCGGTCCAGTGGGTTGGTTCCGCCTTTAGCTATCCGTGTAGGATCTTGGCTTGTCGCTGGCCTGAATTCCTGTGGAATTTGGCTTTGCTGGATCAATAATAACGCCAAGATAGATGCGACCATGGCCAGACTTCCCGTGGCTGTTTTCCACGCCCATGTAGAAGTCTTCAAGGAAGTTGCTGGGGCAACAGGTTCCACTGCAACAGGTTGGACTGCAACGCTTTGCGTTTGACTGGCCAATGCTGCGGCCCAACCGGCTTGATACAGTAGGGTGTCGCGATCTAACTTCGCCTGAGGCAATTGCGTGGTGCGAAGTTGATCTTCAAAGGCCTTCAACTGAGCGGGGAGTTCAAGTTCGTCTTGCATGTTGGCTCCAATATTTGCTTTAACTTGTTCAAGGCGGCAATGTAGTTTCGACAGGCACTGCTGGACGAGGTCCCGGTCAAATCCGCAATCTGTTGCCAAGTCAGCTGGCTCCAAATTCTCAAGACGATCAGTTCGCGATCATCTGTCGTTAGCTTTTCCAGGGAAGAAATCAAGTGTTCACGCTGCTGCGAGATTTCGATTTCACTGAGGTGATTGGTCCTATTCACCGTTGCGGCGAACATTGAAGCCAGGCGTTCGCGATTAACGCGTCGTACATCTGAACGTTGGGCGTTCAGCGATTTATTGCGAACCACTTTGTACAGCCAAGCCACTAAATTCAGTGGGCGATTTTTCTGCGTTGCCAATTCGATGAAGGCTTCTTGAACGCAATCTTCCGCCACGGTCGTCCATTGTGAAGCATACAGCTCAAGTGCAGCCGCATATTGATCCAGCAATTGAGCCAGTTCGGTAGGATTGATGGGTAGATTCAAGATGAAGCCTCGTTAGCAAATTTCAATCAAGTAACACCGCTGAAATGCTAACTGCCCAGAAAACTTGATTTATTTAGAAAGCAATCTTACCGTCGTTGTTCATTCGATGCTGCGGGGTTAAGTCAGCCTGCTAAACGTCCGCTCTTGAGATGAAATTTGGATCTTGGGTGGCCGATGTGGGATCTGGATTACTGAAAGCCGTCTGGAATGCAAAGTAAAGAATTTCACGTGGAACTTGGCTGTTCAGGCCCTGGAATCAGAACGACTCGGACGTCCCACACGCGGGATCTTGGTCTCACTTGGACCCTGCAAATGGTCCTTAGATTTTGGCAGAACAAGGACGTTTGCAATGAAAAAAGAAATGGAAGATCTGGCACTCTTGCTGACCAGTTGACCAATGGCACAGAAATTGGACAAGTAAACTACACACACTCCCACGCTCAGGGTTCGATTGACCTTTAGATTCCATACAAGTTCTGGAACTATATTTTTCTTCAGCTGTTGGTTCTTGGCATGCGAACAATCTTTGCCTGCGTCCGAACGTTCAGTCTAAACATCGCCACGCACCAAAGTGGCCTCTTCTGCTAATGGTTTTGACTTCGTTTCTGATTCGATTTTGGTTTTCTCGTTTTGACCGTTGTTTGGTAGATTGTCAAGTTCGCCGGTGCCGTCAATCTCTTCATCCACGGGGAACAGTCTAAAGAATGCCGCTTTCATGTCGATGGCTAAACTGAACAGCGAAGGAATAAGGAACAATGTAAAGAACGTGGAAACCACCAGGCCACCCAGCACCACGCTCCCTAGTCCTCGATACAGTTCGCTACCTGCACCGGGGAAAAATACTAGCGGCGAGAGGCCAAATACGGTGGTCAAGGTCGTCATGAAAATCGGACGGATCCGGGTGCGAATGGATTGAATGATCGCATCTTCAACGGTCGCACTTTCGACTCGGATTAAGTTCAGCGATTGATGCACCAACAAAATCGCGTTGTTCACCACTGTACCGATCAAAATAATAAACCCAAGCATGGTCAACACGTCCAATGATTGGGCAGTGCCACCGTTTAGCATCAGGTAATAGCCCAACAGCTTTAGACCGATGATTCCACCCACGGCACCCAGCGGCACGCTAAGAATAATCACCAAAGGGTAAAGCCAAGATTCAAACAAAGCAGCCATCAAGAGATAGGTGATCAAAACAGCCAGCAAAATATTCCAACTTAAGGCATCCCAAGTCTGAGCCAGTTTGTCAGCGGTTCCGCTTAGGTTAATTTGGTATTCACTACCCAGCGTCCCGTCTTCTTCCATGGGACGAATGATTTGTTCCTTCAGTCGAGTGATCGCATCTTCAAGGGAGATCTCTGGTGGCGGGCTGACCTCAATCGCAATCGAACGTTGACGTTCGCGCCGGTTGATTTGTTCGGGACCCGCCGAAAGCGTGATATCGGCAACTGCATCAAGGCGAATCGGCGAGGTCGAGTTTCTGGTGGCGATATACTGCGACTGTAGATCTTGCGTGCGACCTGCGTAGTCGGAACTCGCCTTAAGCACTAAGTCAATTTTCTCGCCGCCGATGTAATAGTCCGCGATGTAAGCGCCGTCGATCAGGGTGTTAACTGCAAAACCAAGTTCCGTGTTAGTGATACCTAGGTCAACGCCTTGCTGTGCTTTTCGGGTAACGTGCAACTCGGGGCTGGAAAGATCCAAGCTTGGTTGTGGGCGAGCTTGTGTGTTTTCAGGAAATACGGTTTTCACCTCGCCCATGATTCGCCCGCCGATTTGTACCAACGTTTCCAGTTGCGGACCCGTAATTTCGACATCGATACTGCGTCCACCTGAAAGGCCCCGGCCGAATAGACTGGTCTGGAACGCCGTCACAAAAGTGCCTGGAAACTTGTCTTTAACTTTAGCTTGGATTAATTCGATTAGCCCTTTGGCTTGAGTTGAATCGTAGGCGCGAATTCCAAGGAAGACACTACGGTCTCGGGCAACGTAGAAGAAATCGCCAATCGCAGGAAAGTCGAGTGGCTTGTCCTTTAGATCTTCCGGATTGAAATCCCAATAAGGCCGTAATATTTGTTCGACTTCATCGCCAATTTCCCCTAATCGATTGACGTTGTAGCCAGGCGGCGGGCTGATGAAACTGATGACTAGGTTACGATTCCCTTCAGGAAGGTAATCGATTTGAGGCAGCAGGAGATAGGAAATTCCCAACGAACAAACCATCAGGCCGGCCACAACAGAGATTCGGCGAAGTGTCGAACGTTGAATCCAAGCATTTGTATTGCAAATCCAATTGGTAAACAAATTGCCAAAGTTCTCAAAGAACTTCTGAACTTTGCTGGCGTTCTGTTTCTCCGTCGACGATGGATTTCTGGTAAGAATTCTTGCCGCCGCTGTTGGGATAACGATAATACTGACAAGCAAAGACAAGCCGACCGCCGCGCTAATCGCCAACGCGATGTCTACGAACAATTGGCCGGCTTCTCCTTGGAGAAAAACGATCGGTAAGAAAACAAAAAGAGTGGTCAATGTGGATGCCAGAACAGCTCCCCAAACTTCAATTGCCGCCAACCTAGCCGCTTCGAAAGGTGGCTTGCCAAGTTGGTGGTATCGATAGACGTTTTCCAATACGACCACCGCATTGTCAACCAACATTCCTACGGCAAACGCCAAACCGGCAAGACTGATCACGTTCAACGACCGCCCCAGGTAGTTCAAGATCAGGAACGTACCGATGATACTGGTTGGAATCGCAATCGCCACGACCAGGGCACCTCGGGCGAACCAGAATCCAGCGACCAAAATCAAAACCAGTGTCAGAATGAAGAACCACTGTGAGAATATGATGGCCGCAATCGAAGTAGCAGCCAGCAATGGGACAAAGACTAGGGTCTTGGTACTCATGTGCAAAAACAGCATCATAATAATGACCGTAAGTGCGCTGCCAAGAATGATGTTTTGATTCACCAGATTGATGGCCGAATCGATGTATTCGGTTTCGTCATAGACCTGAGCCAGAATCAGGCCTTCCCGTTTCAGGCGTCCTTCGTTCAAACGCTTCAACGTTGCCTTTAGGCCGTCCATCACTTCGATGACATTGGCACCGGTTTCTCTTTGGCAGTTGACCGCTAGGTTAGTGACACCAAATCGTTTCACGAAACCCGAGGGCTTTTCAAAATCTAATTGCACTTTGGCAACGTCTCGAACGTAAACTGGCGTTCCACCGACACTGCTAATAATTTGGTTGCCAACTTGTGCTTCACTGTTATATTCGCCAAGTATCCGAACCACCCAACGCCGTTTCCCCTCGAAAAAATCACCCGCCGACGTGTCTTGGTTGTCAGAACTAAGTGCCTGTCTAACATCTAACATCGTCAGGCCTCGGGCTGCCAATTTTTCGGGATCGACGATAACTTGCAGCTGCCGTTGTTGCCCGCCGCGGACGTCAGAGTTCGAAACCCCTGGCACCCGTTCAAATTCGGCTTCGATAAAATCTTCGGCATACTTTCGGTAGGACGGGACATCAATGTCAGGCGGCAGTAACGCTTGGGCTTCCGGGTGACGAGCCACGAATTCACGCAACCGTAAAATTTTCAAGCCAAGGCTGTGCGATTTTAGGACATGGGTGATTTCACTGTCTAAGTCAGGGCGTTCAACCGCGAAGTCGCGCAGTTTTTGATCGTCGGGCGGCAAAGCGCTGAGAATAAACCAGGCAATCGCACTGCTGGATGAATTCGAGGTACGAATGACGGGCTTGTCAGCGTCGATCGGATATTCGCGAACCCGTTGCAGTTGCGAATTGATCTTCAGTACAGCCTCTTGAAGATCGGCGCCAACATTGAATTCCATGGTGATCGAGCCCTGCGAGTCCTGACACTCGGCGCTCATCTTTGTAATGCCTTCAACGCTCTTTAGTTGCTCTTCCTGCTCCTGAACGATTTCCTTTTCGATCTCTTGCGGGCTGGCTCCCGGCCAGTCTGTACTGACCGTCACACTGGGCCGTTCAACATCGGGCGAAAGTTGAATCGGCATGATGAACATGGCGATCACGCCAAATAGCAGCACCAAGATCACGCCGACGGAGACTTTGACTGGATTTTCGATAAATGCAGCGATGGGATGCATGAGAAACCTGAGAGGGAAATTGCGGCAAACAAAGGAAGGAGCAGGCTGTCAGTTAGGTCGCGTTGGACCTGGGTTTTTGTTAACAAAACCAAAGATTGCAACGAACAAGTCCGCCAAACCAAGAGGTCGTGTTGGAACAATGTAATCGGGTTTGGCAAGCGGCCAATGGAACTGGCAGTCAGTCTGTTTCGCGATCGCCGATCGTGAATCGGCGCCCGAACGTTGCTATTTGGTGGGGTGTGGCTGGGAGGGAAGTGATGCGGTCGCGGTGTCAATTTCGGATTGAAGTTCAGCAGCGTTTAGAACGTTCACCTGTTGCCCAGGACGCAAGCGTTCATTGCCTTCGACTACAACCCAATCGTTGGGCTTGATTTCGCCAATGACTTCGATCATTTGGCCAACCGCTTGTCCTGTTTTCACGGGGACAACTCTTACCGTTTGCGGCTGAACATTGCGATCGATCAAAATTAATGTGCTGGAATCGTTGTTTAGGACCAACGCATCTTTATCGACCAAGACCTTTTTGGATTCCGAGCCAATCGAGACATGAACTTGAGCCAGCATGCCAGGATTCAGCCAGTGGCCCGATGCCGTACGCGGATTGTCGACACGAATCTTGACCGGAAACGCTCGAGAACGTAGGTCCGCTTGGGGAACAATCTTAGTCACCCTACCCTGCAGCGTTGGGCCGCCGCTGCGTAAACTAAGGGTGGCAGGCATTGCTTGTTGATCTGCAATCGATTGATCCAACGAAAGCTGGAAGTCCGAGATGACCGCTTGGGGTACCGAGATCACAATTTCTATGGGATCCAATTGCACGATTTCGGCGATTTGATCACCGGCGGAGACCCACTGGCCAACCTCCGAGAACTTCTTGCTAACGTAGCCTCGGAACGGCGCACGGATCGTGTATTTTTTCTTTAAATCTTCTAGTAAACGAATCGCCTCGACTTGGCTTTGCATAAGCGTTTGAGCTTGGGCCAGTCGGGACTGCTTCGTCAAAGTCAGTTTCTTCAACAAAGCCTTTGCCGCCAAAAGTGATTGAGCGTCGGCTACAAAAGTCGAGTTCGATTGTCCCAGTTCGCTTCGGGAAACGCCCGCGCCTTCGCCGCTTATTCGCTGATTGCGTTCCCATTCATCCTTGGAATAGTCCGCTTTGGCCTGCGCAACGGCAACGTTCGCCTGAGCCTGTTCGATGTCCGCGGGAATGGAATTTTGCAACTCTTCCAAGGCCGCCGCGCGGTTGGCTAGTTCAACTTCTGCGGCTTCAATTTGAATTTGCATGGTTCCTGTTCGAAGTTGGACGATCGGAAATCCAATCGATTCAATCTCTTCCTCTGTTACGGCAACGCCATCGCTTGGAATTTCGGATGATTCCACCGCAGCGGTAATCGCCGAGGGAATCACTTCATCACCCTCTTCGACCATCACGTCGACAACCCGACCGGCAACCGCGCTGCCGATGATCGATTGGCGGATCGGAGTGACCGTACCAATGAACGCCTGCTGGGACGTGATCACTTGGGACCGAACGATGGTCGCATTCACAGGCGCCAGGCTTTGTGGTGGTTTCTGCGCATGAGCAACGCTAACCAAATGAGATATCGAAAAAGTCAGTATTAATGCAACGCAAGACGATGCTTTTAAAAAATGAGTGCCCCAAATCAAATAGGATCGGTACCGATTCGTCATGCTGTTCAGTTCTCTCGGGATTCGGTGTTGGCTAAAGGTAGATGAAATTGGACCCGGTCAATGCCAATGTCCATTGTTGTCGCGGTCGTTCAAGTTAACCGAAATACTGATGAGTGATCGTTGTGTCTGGAAATTCATTCGTCCCTACTGGGGTGTCCGTCACTTGACTTGCCGGGCACTACGTTGGTCTAAATTTTCGCAGTCTCCATTATCTTTGCAAATCATCTGAATTAAGCCGCTTTTTCCAGCAAATAGAGCAAAGTCTTACAGGAATCCACGAGCCATCTCCCTGGGGGGCCGAACTCTGTTTTGAAAGCAAATCTGAGCGATTCGTGCCACCCGGTTTTGGGGACGAACGTTCACTTGGGGTGGGAAAGTAGTGGGAAAGTGGTGGGAGGGCTTTTCAGGCAGCGGTATCTTCAGGAACCCTGTGCTACGACCCCGGGTCACTCACGCTCCCGGAAAACCGACGTTGCTTGCGAAATTCACAACAGCCTGAAGTTCTATGCTGAATCCTGGACAGTACCAAGTCAACGGTCACAATGTTACTACTTGGTCCCAAACTACCACCAAAAAAACGATTAGATCGGTCATTTGGTCTGAAATACGGGCAATTTGGATGGGGCGTCGTCAAATACTGCGCATCACGGGTGCCCGCTAACACTTGATAGGATTGGTCTATTCACTAATTGGTAGATTTATTAAATTGGGCTAAATGAGCAATTAGAGTCGGTTGAGGTGTTCCAGGAGATTGGATACTTTTTCCTTACCAACATCGGAAATTGCGATGGTTTCCGACTCGTGACACTTGTCAAGACTACGGCGTTTGCCGTCTAGGCCGAGGCGGGTTTGACTGCAGGCTGGGGCGGGTTTTACTGCAAGTTTGGGTGGGCGTTTGCGAGTGAAGGTGACTTTGGGAATGAGCCCGAATCGGTCACAATACGGGAAGAATCATCGTGGGAAGAATTCGGCATAAGGTTGGCCTTGGCCCTAAGTCAGGATGGATCTGAAAGCCAGTTAGCGGCAAATTGGGTGATAACCGCGATAGAAGATTGGCGGCATAGGTTGGATTGAATTTTCAATTCAGCAGAAAAAGGAAAGTTCGCAAGGAATCAGGGAGGGAATGCTAAAATGAGCGAAATGCGAAGTTTGGAATCAAAAGCCGTGGAAATGAGTCGGCGAATTGAACCGTTTCGATTTATTCATGCGTCTGATTTTCAGCTGCATCGTCCCTTGGTTGGACTTTCGGATTTGCCGGCCAACATTAAGGAAACCTTGGCTTCGTCGGCTTATCGTGCAGCCGAACGGGTGTTTGACGCGGCGATCAGCGAACGAGTTGCGTTTGTGCTCTTGTCGGGTAACCTAGTTGATCTGGAATATGGTGGGCCGCGTGCGATTGCATTCTTGCTGGGGCAGTTCGAACGATTGGCTCAACGCAAGATCAAGGTCTTTTGGTGCGGTGGTGAGTCTGATTTGCTGGATCGATGGCCAACCGCGATCGAGTTGCCGGAGAATGTTCGCCTTTTCCCTTCGACATTAGTGGACAGTGCAGTCGTTCGCGAGGGCGACCGAGTCCTGGCGACAATTTTTGGTGCTGCCTGCGATCCGCATCGATCTTCTTTAAAAGATTTTCGAGTCGAAAAGGCTGAAGGCCTGCCTATCGGAATGACTTGTGGGTCGATGGACTTGTCGAAAGTCGCGGGGCAAGGGATTCGCTATTGGGCGATGGGCGGTAAAGCCAAACGAGATATCCAAAATCAGCCCAACGTCATCTTGGCTTATCCTGGGTCGGTGCAGGGTCGAGATCACAAAGCCGTTGGGCCTCAAGGTGCGTTGTTAGTTTCGGTGGAAGCTGGCGGGCAAATTCGAACTCAGGGTTTGGACTGCGATGTTGCCAGGTGGATGAATCTAAGCCTGAGTGTCGCTGAAACAGTGAAGCAAGATG
>JBDNHU010000618.1:0-1689 GCA_041688615.1 Mariniblastus sp.
AATGAACAAACGGCCGATCCGGATGTGCCATGCACGTGACTTGATTAGTCAAATTCAGAACTACTCGACTTATCGCAGAATCCCAGTCGAACTAACGACTCGAAATTTAGACTTGGCCATCGCCAACTATTTTTTGATCATGTAAGGCAGTTGGTTCCCGCTGAAATCGGCGGTCCACTTCCCCTGATTACGTTTGCTAGGATCCAATGCCCTAGATCCAGACATTTCGTTGATCCCGGGCTACTGGGTTTGCTTTGTAATTGAAATATTTGTGTTTAAAATTAAAGGCTGCAACTTTGGCAAAAGTTGCAGCCTTTTTCGTTTCTCGATCCAGCCCAATGGTGTCGTTCGAACGGGAAGACCTGAATTGTCACGAACACTCGGGTTACCGTCCCCCGGGTAGGGTCCGCTGGGTAGGATTGGCTTAATGCGCAACCGATGGTTTGGCACCAAAGTTGACTAAGTCTTCGTTCTTGGCCATCTCACGAATTTCTTCGGTGATCTTCATCGAGCAGTACTTGGGTCCGCACATCGAACAAAAGTGAGCACTCTTGAATGTGTCCTGCGGCAGTGTTTCGTCGTGGTAAGCCTGAGCTGTTTGTGGATCCAATGACAGTCGGAATTGCTCATTCCAATCAAAGGCAAAGCGGGCACGGCTTAAGGCATTGTCACGATCTTGAGCACCTGGCCGCTTTCTGGCCACGTCCGCCGAGTGCGCGGAGATCTTGTACGCGATGACGCCTTGCTTGACATCTTCTTTGTTTGGCAAGCCCAAGTGTTCTTTCGGGGTGACGTAGCACAACATCGCGGCACCATACATACCTGCCATCGCAGCACCAATGGCGCTAGTAATGTGATCGTAGCCGGGCGCGATGTCTGTAACTAAGGGGCCAAGCACATAAAACGGAGCACCTTGGCAAACTTCGATTTGGCGTTCAATGTTCATCTGGATTTGATCCATCGGAATATGCCCAGGACCTTCGACCATCACTTGGGTTCCCTGGTCCCAACCTTTTTGGACTAATTCACCCAAGGTATCCAGTTCGGCAAATTGGGCTTTGTCGCTGGCGTCTGCAATAGAACCGGGTCGCAGTCCGTCACCTAGGCTCCAAGTCACATCGTATTGCCGCATGATGTCGCACAAGTCATTGAAATGAACATACAGCGGATTTTGCTTGCGATGAGTCATCATCCACTTGGCAATCAATGAACCGCCACGCGATACGATGCCTGTCACTCTTTCAGTCGTCAAATGCAAATGTTCCAGCAAAACGCCGCAGTGGATCGTCATGTAATCCACGCCCTGCTTCGCTTGGTGTTCGACCATGTCCAAGAAGTGCTGAGGACGCATGTCTTCGATGTTGCCGCCCAATTCTTCCAGCATCTGATAGATCGGCACGGTACCAATCGGCACTGGGCTCGCTTCGATGATCGCCTTACGAATGTTGTCGATGTCTTTGCCGGTCGACAAATCCATTACCGTGTCCGCGCCGAAGTGAACGGACGTGTGCAGTTTTTCCAATTCGCTATCGATCTTGCTGGTTACCGCAGAGTTGCCGATGTTGGCGTTGATCTTGCAGCTTGCGGCGATGCCAATACACATAGGCTCTAGCCGACCAGCCAAGTGGACAACGTTGGCAGGGATCACCATTCGACCGACGGCAACTTCTTCTCGCACCAATTCAACGG
>JBDNHU010000619.1:0-7672 GCA_041688615.1 Mariniblastus sp.
ACCAAAGATCATAATCAATGTGTTCGGGAATCACCAAAGGCGACTTTAGTTTCCCAATCGATTTTCGAGGCTTATAGCAGGTGCCAACCGCATACAGTTTTTTCCCCATTTCGCCAGAATTGGCAAAGTCCAAGGCTGCTTTCAAGCCTACACTTGAACGAGACTGGGTTCCACACTGGACGACTCGATTTTCTTTTCTGGCGGCGTTTACAATTTGCCGACCTTCCCAAACATTGTGAGAAACGGGCTTCTCGCAATAGACGTCTTTGCCAGCCAAAATCGCAGTGATTGCAATCAACGAATGCGTGTGATTGGGAGTCGCAATCGAGACAAAATCAATATCATCGCGTTCCAACAATTTGCGGTAATCCTGAACCTGGTCGACTTTACGTTCGTATTTTTTCTCAAAGTCGCCGGCAACCGCGCCCAGCACTTTCGAATCACAATCGCACAATGCAACCAAGTGACTGTTCAATCCACCGATGTGATCCTTGCCACGACTATTAACACCGATCGTCGCACCACGTAACGCAGCATTGGAGCCAACGATTCGCGAATACGATGCTGCTGTCGTCGACGGCGTTGAGGCAGACAGCGCCGAGAACGTTGCCGCCCCAGTCGCGATCATCGCGGAGCTAGATTTTAGAAAGGTTCGACGTGATTGAGCCATGTTGATCTCCGATATAGATTTAGGTGGGCGGACCGCCAGAATGACGCGCGATCCATGTGGGTGGTGGGTTCTGTTAATTGTGTAACGGACGAACGGAGCCGATTGCTGCAACGGATCTTGGAACGATCGTTACCAAGCGACTCGATAGGACGTGCAGCCGATGCGAAAGTTGACGTTTAGGCGTGACTTGTATTTGAACTTCGTGCCTGAAAGCGGTGCTGCTTTCTGCCTCACCGGTTCCCGATGATACGGTCGCACAACTGGCTGGTAACAGGGACTGGCAAGAGTTGCACTCCAGGATTGTAGCAGCTTCTTAGCCATCGATCTACATTTATTGATCGACTGTTGGCCCTAAGCGTTCAAATACTCGGACCTCAGGCTGGCGGGTTGCCGTTTCGCCCGCCTTCGAAACGTTCAACCCGATGAAGGTCAAGTCCGCTTGTGGTTTCCAGGCGTCGCGTGAAGGAGGCAGATGTTAAATCGTGTGCGTTTGCATTTTAAGGTTTTGAAGAAGAGACCGTCTGAGAAGAAGAATTGCGGGGCCAAGACACCCGAATTAAGTCCAACAACACATTAACCTCAACAATACCGGCCCTAGGGCTTAATGATTTCAGGCGGTGCCAAGCTTGAGGGCACTTCGAATAGTCCTTCGCGAATCTTGGCCCTGGTTCCGGAATCCGCAAGGTATTCGGTAATTATATGGTTGTCGATGCGATTGTTTCGAACCGTAAACAAGATGGTTGGAACGATCGACGCAATTGAAATGTCTTGGGTCCCTAAAGCTGGCAGTCCCGTCAGTTTTTGATAAACGTCCAAAGCCCGGTCATCAGGATTATTGATCAATGTCAGGTTACTAAGGCAGCGGCGAACGCAATCTTGACCCGCCATCGAATCGAACCAATTCGCGGGAACGGCAGCCGCCAACATCACGACTCGAAGCTTCGGGCCCGGGCAACGGGACGATAGCGTTGGTGGTTGGTCAATGGTCGTCGGTGGTCGCGTTGAATCAGTGCCAGGCGTGGCAACGCCGGTTTTACTAGAGTTAGCAATTTTCGCGATTGGTCGCCTAGAGATTCGGTCGCCTACCAGTAAAGCATCTAGGTCACGACTGGGCTGGAGCGGCTGTTGGTTTTGTAGGGTCTCTAAGGAAAGATTTTCCTTCCGGCTGTTTTTCAAGGCGGAGTCGATTACCACTTGGGTCGCCAATTCTGTTGTGATGTTGGCAACGCGAGCTGAGGACATTACTTGAGGAAATCGTTTGTCAATTTCGTGCAGGTAAATCTCCGTCTCTGGCGTGGTCGTATCCGTGTGGTTGGATTGCCCTTGGCTATTCTGGTGTGCAAGTGTGTCGGTTGGTCCGAGAGTGTCCGAGGCCTGGTCCAGCAAATCCGCTTCGGTCAGAAGCGAATCCGGGGTCGACAGCTCATCCAAAGCATCGATGGATTCACTTCGAGTCAACGCGTTCTGTGAAATATCCTGGAAGTAAACCGCAGCATTGTCCATACCCTGGGAGGAGCAAAGGGCGCTTACCAACGCCTGCGCCCCTAAGCTATATGCGATCACACCCAGGTTAGGCTGTTCAATCCGTTGCAGGAACGCGGCTAGGATTTGCCCTTCGTCAATCGCTCGTTGCCGTTTAATCTCTAGATCCCGTTTGGGACCGTGGATAATGTCGCTTGGCCAAGCCCAAATGATCCAACGAACTGGTGGTAACGTGTCAGCTAAACATGATATCGCGCCTGCGTGAACGTTCATGACCGATTCGTAGGTCTCGGTACCCCGCAACGTCGCCCATTGCAAGTTCGTTCGATTGCCGTGGATAAAGATCACATTTTCACGGACTGGATCCAGATTGATTCGATCGATCAAATCATCCAATGGGGCACTGTCCCACGATGGACCGTTTTTCTGCATCGCACAAACATCACACAAGATGCAGGCTTGGTGGCACGCGTCGCCCAAGTTTTGAACTTGTCTGGTGTTCAAAATCCATAATTCATCGCCAGGGCGAATCTTGCCAATAATTCGCTGCTCGGCTTGGCGAACTTTGCGGTTGGGCAAGAGACTGGACCGTTCGTGGATTCGACCCCGCCCTTTCAAAAGTTGCCCTTGGCATGACGATTGAGCTGACAACGAAAGTACGAACCAAAACGCGATCGCAAACAGAAATATTGCTTGAAACGACATCCCACTCCAACCGACTGCACCGATGGGTGTGACGCGGTGGCGAAATGGTCGAAAGGATTGGATTTCATCTGTGACGGGTGTCATAGTGTGTGTTCCAGTTTCGTCTGGTTGTATCGTTTTTAAGCGGGTGATTAGGGAGTCGCCAAAAATTGCTGGGCTAATTGGGTTAGCCTGATTGATTCGCACGCTTGATTTGCCAATAAAGTTCAACAGGGTGCTGGTTGAGATTGTCAGGGCTGGCAAGTCAGTTAAGTGAGTGAACTATATGGCTGGAAGTAAGCTACTGATCGGTTTAACGGCCCCTTGCTGACTGAAATCGGTCGTAAGGGCGGAATTTTGCTGGGGGTGGACAAGGGATCGCATCCCTTCAGGTTCCGGGCTCGCGGTACATTTTATGCTGGGGTACATTTTATGCTGGGGTACATTTTATGCTGGGGTACATTTTATGCTGGATGGCGTATCTAAACCGACTCGCATCCCAAGCGACCCGTATCTAAAGGGGTGTCCCTATTCAGTTAACGGTTGAATGCCGACGAAAGTTCTATTCGCTTTAAGAAACAACGCTTGCACATAAAGTAGCGTGTTTTCCAATTTTACCGCTTGATGCAGTCACGACCATTCTTAAACAACCGCAGACTGTACAAAAAGATAGTGTTTGGCGAGTTCCGCATAGGCGTCCACCAAAAAAAGCATTCGCTGCTTGAAATACCGGTGCATTCTGGTGCATTCGCTTGTCCAGCTCACACGGCACTTGATCCAACAACGTGCGGCGGGCTGAGTAGCTCAAATCTTGGAACGTTACTTCAATCGCAAACTACTTTTGCATTGACTCCGCCTGGCGATGCAATGATGCCTTTGAAACTCAGATGTTGAAAAAAAACAACATTTCGTTTTGCACATGGTTAAGCGTGATGTATCCTTCCTCAGCCGAGTGAGTGAGAAACACTGGCTTCCCAGTAGAAGCGATGAACGAACATTGGTTAGGAGAATTAAAATGCGAAAAGCCGCCTGTTTTATTGCGTTGACATCAATCTTGTTGGTGCACTCGGGTTGTTCCAACGGCCCATTGGCTCGAATGATTCGAGGCGGCAGTTGTGACTCCTGCACCGCATCACCAGCCACCACTTATCCTGGTGCGTTTGCCACAGAAACATCTGGTTGTGCTACATGCGTCAACGGCGCCCAACCGAATATGTGGAATGGTCAGTCCGCTGTCGGTGCCGCTGGACCGATCGTTGGTGCAGATATTAACGGAGCTTTCGGTGGCCAAGTTGTACCTTACAACGGCTTCAACCCAGGCCCAGCGAATTAGTAGAAAACTTAGCAGCAGTTTGGCGGCAGCAGATGATTTTTATCAAACGTGCCGCGGCGGTTTCAGCACCATCGGACATGACTAAGCAATAGTCAGTGTTGGATGACAATCAATCCAAAGCCAGCGAAGCTTCCTGTGCTGGTAAGGTGTTCCAAGGATGGACGCCCAACGAGATTGCAGTGTCACCCACACACGATTGAAACCGAAATAACTGGGAAGACAGAAAGTCAAAGTCAAAGTCAAACGTCTGCTGGTGTACAATCAGTAACTTTGGCAGATCGATGCATTGTCGGGTTACACAAAAGTCTACAGCTGAAATACCCGTTACTGAAGAATCGTAGAGACGTCTGGAGCTTTACTTTTGCACGATCTAATGTGAATCCCTTTCGGTCGGCGGGTCGCGTTCCCTCCTGAAAACGCGGCCCGCTCTTTTTTTCTTGAAGACAAGTTCTAGCGGACCAAAATGTGTCCAGTTTCCATGCGCCCGAGCAATAGCAAGCGTGCTTTCTTCTGCTTACCAAAGGTTGGCTTGGGAACTGTCCTGGAAAGTTCCCGCTCCACTTTTAGGAGTGGGCTATTGATGCCAACGGTTTTGCCGGGCCGCATTGTTGACGCCTTAACGCTTAGGAATAGTGCCCCGATTTGTCCGCCTACAAGCACGACGGGCAAGCGAGTGAATTCTTTCGCACAAAGTGATTCACTTGCTGACGCTGCGTGCTGGTATTGGGAAGATATTTCAGGACAAATCCTTAGCTGCCAAGACTGCGACGCAAGAGGGTTGTGCCGATCAAGAATCCGCTGATGCCAATGCCGATCAGGACCAGCCAGGGAACCAACAATTCTTGGAATGCCAGGCCGCGCCAGATCGCTCCTTCCAAGGAATAGATGGCCCACTTCACGGGTGAGAATGTACTTAAAGTTTGCAAAAACGGTGGAAAGAAGAATAGCGGGACCATTGCACCACCAAACATCGCCATGATCATATTGATCGCCCACCCGCTTCCGCTAACGCTTTGTTCGGTTTTCCCTAGAACAGACATCGTCATCATGATGCCAACAAAACAAATTGCCACGCAAAAAGCCGAGATCCCTAAGAAGAGGAAGTTGCCTGGCCGCATCCCCAACGCAAATCCCAGCACCGTCATCATCAGGATCACTGCGATGACCGCCATAAAACATGCCAACGCTTTGCCAAGTAGAATTTCCATCGTCGAAAGTGGCGAAGCTTGTAGGCGGACCATGGTTCCCTGCGAACGTTCTTTGGCAACAGAAATCGCAAAACCAGCGCCGCAACCTAGAACACCCCACAACATGCCCTGAGGGAAGCTGAGGTCCCAATTCGAGGTCAATTTCTTAGAGATCGCCCTGGGCGAGTTTGGATCCAGTTGTAAGTCGATGCCTTTGCGTTTGATGTTGGCCAATTGGAAATTGCCCTGCCCTGCGGCGGTATCGGCTGTCTCTTCCTTAACCTTTAACGGATCGGTGGTGGGAATCGCCGGGGTTTGAGAATCGTTTTCGGTTGCCGGTTTAGAAATTTGGCCCATCAGGCTATCGAAAGCGGTCATCGTTCCCGACAAATCGTTAAAGACTTTGTTTAGGGCCATTTTTTGCAGCGCACCTAAGGATTCATCGCTTTGCAAATTCTCTTGCGACTGCTTGATATTCGAAAGCATGCGATCGGTGTCATTAAAGCTTTCCATCGTGATTTGGCCCATTGCCTGCATCAAAAAGCCCTCCAACATTGCCCCTTCTGCGCCACGGGATGGGTCTGTGGCTAGGACGATTTCGGGTTGCTCTTGCCAAACAACGCCTGCGGCCGTTCCGAATCCCACAGGGATTTCAATATAGCCGACTCGCTTGCCTTTACGTACCGCGTCGTTCGCGACAGCCAGTTCACTTTCTTCCACAATCAAATTCTTATTATCAGTTAGCAGCTGAATCAATTGCTTTGAACCTTCAGTTTTGTCTTGGTCGACGATCAAAATCCTCATCGCATTGGAACCTGATTGACTACCGTTCATCACCAGGCCAAAAAAAACACCCATCAAGATGGGGAATCCCAAAATGAAGAAGGCCGCCAATTTATCTCGAGACAAAATGCGAAGGTCTTTCATCGCTAAGTTTAGGATGGCATTCATTGATCTCGTAAGCTCCTACCGGTTAGCGACAAAAATACACTCTCTAAGCTAGGTTTGTGGACTGAAAGGCTTTGTACGTTCAGTCCCATAGGTGCCAGGCGACCTACGTCGACAAGTGGTTGGTCCGACTGGAAACTTAATTTGTTGCCGTCAATTTGGATTTGTTGCCACTGTTCATGCAAGAGCGTTGCATCCACTTGGGAATCAACCGTAACCTCCACTGTTGATGACCCTGCATGTTGATCCAACAAATCATTCAGCGAACCCACGGCGATTAATTTGCCATGGTCCATAATCGCGATTCGATCGCATAGTCGCTGGGCCTCTTCCATATAATGAGTCGTATACAAGACAGTTAACCCGGCTGAGGATAGCGTTTCGATGCTCTGCAGAATATGGTTCCTGGACTGCGGGTCCACTCCGACAGTTGGTTCATCCAGCAGCAGAACTTCGGGGCGATGCAGCAACGCCACTGCGATGTTCAGTCTCCGCTTCATGCCACCCGAATACGTGCTTACTCGGTCGTTTTTTCGATCTGCCAATTCTGACAATTCCAACGCTTCATCCACTCGTTTGCGCAAAGTCGCGGAATCCAGACCGTAAAGTTTCCCAAAGAACTGTAGGTTCTCTTGGCCGGTAAGTTCTTCGTACAAGGAAAGCGACTGCGGAGAGACGCCAATTTTTGATTTGGTTGAACGGTTGGATGGATCAAATCCGCAGACTGAGATCGATCCGGAATCTGGCTTCAACAGACCAATCAACATACTGATCGTGGTTGTCTTCCCAGCCCCGTTCGGGCCTAGTAACCCAAGTGTTTCACCCTGTTGGATGTCCAAGCTTAGGTTGTCAACCGCAACGTGCGAACCGAACGCCTTCACGATCGAGTCGGCTTGAATTAGTGACTTCGCCAATTGAATCTGCTTTTTTAAGGTATGGGGAACGGCGACTAATTGCTGCCGATTGAAGAAGTAACTTGCACGCGGCGATCACATTTTGGCGTTCAATGTTGGAACGGTGCCTTCTTGAACACGGTGAGCATCTATTCTAGGCGATCGATGAATGCGTCGCGATCCGCTTGCCAGCGGTTTTGCATTTTGTTAAACACGCGCGTCAAAAGATTCTTTGGAATTTAGCTGTGACTGAGTCAATCAGACGAGGTTCAAGGATGTGTCTAGATCCTATTCGAAGTCGTGCTGATTTTCTTGCACCCGAAAGTTACCTTTTAACGTGAATTTTGATAATATCGTCCCCGGTCAACTACTCAGTGTGCCCGAAAAATGTAACGATGAATCGCAGTTGCGAAAACCGCCAATAAATTGGGCGATGGCTTTCCAGTTTCGCCAACTAAGTCGATTCGGGCACGGC
>JBDNHU010000620.1:0-1146 GCA_041688615.1 Mariniblastus sp.
ATGCGGCTCAGTGGAATGCGGCTCAGTGGAATGCGGCTCAGTGGAATGCGTATTTGTCGCTGAAAGACGCCAGGAATGATCTTTCAGATAACCGCCGTGCTGGATGCCATTACGAACCTTAGACTACTGCTTATTTGACCGCTTCTTGGAAAATCTTAACCAAGGGCAACTGGACGAAGTTCTCCAACGCTAAACACGCCTTGAACGAACGGTCAAGCAGCTTTGGGTCTTTCAAATCTTGGACCTCAATTTGTTGCGGATAATGGGTTTCAATCCACTGGCACAACTGGTCAAACAGCGTTTCACAAAACCAGATCCGCCCATTAGTTGCTTCTCTCTGTTGACGGTTCAAGACCACTCGCAACCGCAAGCATGCCGGGCCACCGCCGTTGTTCATACTTTGGCGCAGGTCGACATAATCAATTCCCTTGACAGGGTTATCCTCGTTTAGAATCCAAGCAATCGTCGCTTGCGCATTTTCATTACTCTGGCAATCGACTGGACTGACCAGTCTCATTTCGCCTTCTGCGGTCGACACCAATTGACTGTTAAACAAGTAGCTATCCACCGCATCTTGCAAAGGCAGCAAAGACGTTGGCACCTGAACGACTTGTAACGTTGAACCCGTCAAAACTGCAAAACGGTCACTCAATTCCGAGAGAACCTGCATTTGATTGACAAAGGCCTGCTGGTGAACCAGCAATACATTCTGATTACCCACACTGATCACATCGTTGTGAAAAACCCCCGCATCGATGGCGTCTGGATTTTGTTGACACAGGAACGCACAATCGGCTTTGAGTAGGTGCCGACGGCCAATCGCTTGCGACGCTTGGTACGTTTGCCTGGCAGGGAATCTCTGGGGCGCGACGGCAGAAAAATCTAATGCATTCCGACCGTACACCAGCAACTCAATCCCACAGTCGCCATGATTCGCGCACAACCGCGTATGATTGGCAGCACCTTCGTCGCTTAGCCCCGAAGCCGGTGGTAATGGATCGTGAACCTGAAACAGCTTAGCATCGGAAAAAATGCTGCGAAACAAGGGGGTGATTTGATCGGCTTCAACGCTACGGTGCAAAGAAGATCCCAGATTCGCTGGTGAAAAATGCACTCGATTGTCCAAAGTATCTAGCGACGGACTCA
>JBDNHU010000621.1:0-6204 GCA_041688615.1 Mariniblastus sp.
ATTCCGGCGTCAAAGGCTTGATGTCGCAAAAGGGACTGTTTTTTCTAACAGTGGCCGGTAGTGGTACGCTTTTTTGTCAGACCTACGGCGCCATCATCTCCAGACAACTGGGCGAGGGTGAAAATTTCTTCGTGGATAACCGCTTCGTTGTCGCATTTTCGCAATCAATCAATTACCAACTGGTCAAAGCCACCAAGAGTACAAAAGACGCTCTGTTAAGTGGGGAAGGCTTGATCAATCGTTATACCGGACCAGGCACGTTGTACTACCAGACCCGAGGCAAACCATCCGCTGGTATGTTTGGGCGTCTGTTAGACATTGTCTTCTAGCACACCGTCACCACCACAGGTCGATCACGATGACCAACCAATCTGCGGGACCATTTTTTCAGGCAAGATTTCTTAGAAGCGGCCCAATCAAAGAACGCTTCCTTGGATAAGTCTAAGAACTTCACGTGCTTCCCATTTGAATCGATTGGCTGGCAGCGAAGTTCACCGTTGGGACTGACATTGGACATCATTACTTACAAGGTAGACACGCTACCGAAACGAAATTTTCGATATGGCTGCACTGCAAGAACAGATTCCAAAACGCGATCAATTGTTGCAAAAATTGCAACGTGCCAACGGACTTGTGTTGCCGATAGTGGGCGTTCAAGTGGTAGCCATTCTTGTGGTTGCCTTCTTGATTGACTGGGGCCAGGTTGCCAACAGTCCGTTCCTTTATTTGTTGGCCATTGGCGTTGTGGTCGGTCCATTTGTTGGCCAAATCCTGCGAATCATTGCTCAGAATAAGAAGGAGATCGGTTCGCTTAAAGAAAGTACTCGGTTCGGTCAGTTTGACAAGCACAACTTGAGGAACCTATTCCAGGAAACTCAGAAGAAACTTGGACTGCCGCAAGAACATGTGTCCGTTTTCGTAACCGCTGACCGTACACTCAATGCCATGGCCGGCAATATTGGACTAGGCCCAATTTCGCGGCTGATTAACGGAATTTACCTGCATCGACAATTGTTGCACAAATTTAGCCCGGCTGAGGTTCAAGATACGATTGGCCACGAATTAGGGCATTACTACGCATATTATCTCAAACGGACGCGTTATCATTGGCTGTCCTGCCTGTTAGGTGCGATGCTGGCGATGGGCGTGGCGCAGTGGCTTGGCCTTGGTTCGCTGCTTGGCTACCTTGCCCTGTTCGCCGCCTCAAGTGCTGCGTTCTACTTCTCTACCCGAGTGCCCGCTGATTTGCTGCAAACGATTGAATATCTATGCGACGATTTCGGTTCCCATGTTAATGGAGTCGAAGTGGGTATCAACTGCCTGATGAAAATGGGGGCTAATCAAGAGGTCGAAACCGCCGTCTTTTTCGAATCCTTGGACTCGAAACAATTCTTGAACCTTTCCGCCGCAGAAATCGCGGAAACCATCAACAAAGCCATCCCCTACGGTCATGCTTCAAAAGAAGAACTGGACCAGGCAGTCCAAACCGAACTCAAGAAACGGGCCACTGTGGGGCCCAGCCTAACGGGATTTCTCAAGTACGCTTGGCAAGCGGATTCCGACGAAGCAGCCGATGAATTGATGGAAAGACTGGCTGTCGGTTATCGAAAAATGCGAGACACCCCGCGATTGAATTGGGAAGATCTGCTTTTTGTACCAAACCAAATCGAATTTACTCAAGAGAGTTTACCGTTCCTGATCCAGATGATCGAAGACAATCCGAGCATGCCACTGTTCCACGAATTGACCCCGCCTAACGCAGAGTCAACTCATCCACCGATGAAGAATCGAATTCTTTACCTTTGGTACAACCGACAGGCGATCCAATCCAGTCGAGCACTATAAAGGTGATCCCCGCCTGACTGAACCAAACTGTAGATCAATCACTCCCGACTTGCTACCGATTGTCCCAGCAGTCTCACGCCCCCACAGTTGGCAAGCTTATGGACAAGTTGTAGATCCGTGCAAAAGGCCAACGGCGGCGGTCTAGCGATTCAGCCACAACAGCATTTGCTTGGTGACGAATTCCGAAGCATCTTGTTGAACGAAATGCCCTGCTTCAGGCACCGTGACCAGCGTCAAATCTTTCTCTAGTTGCAACCAAGTATCATTCAAACCGCTGGGCAACAACGCTGTATCTTTTAGTCCGTGAATCTGCAAAACCGAACACTTAACCTTGGGGTAATCACCGCCGCTCTGGTACGGTTGGCGCGGGTAATTCGCCTTGTAGAAATTTAGCATTCCCTCAATGGAAGATCGCTTGAAAGCGGCCACATATTGCTTCCTCGCTTTGGAATCCCTAACCCAAAAAGTTAACGATTGCGGAGTCAACTTGGACGCGGCATCCGGTTGTTGAAATTCCCGGGCATACTCCGATGCCGCTTGCTGTTCCGGATTCCGGGCAAGTTCTCGGGTAAGTCCCGCCGGATGTGGCAGATTCAGAATGATTAGACGCTGGGTCATTCCAGGTTGCTGCATCGCGAAAGTCCAAGCAATCATTCCACCCCAATCATGGCCAACGATGACCGCTTCCTTCTGGCCAAAGTGCTCGATCACTGCCTTGACATCGCCGACCAGTTTCGGCATCGCGTAGTTCTCAACTCCCTTTGGCTGGTCACTGTAGTTGTAACCGCGCAGATCAATCGCAACCACTTGGAAATGCTTTGATAACGCTGGGATCTGATCTCGCCAAGTGTACCAATAATCTGGAAACCCATGCCGCAGCACCAACAACGGACCTTCACCCTTGGTAACGTAGTGGCTCTTGACCCCGTTTGAATCCGCAAAACCGTGTTCGCCCAATTCCGTGGGCTCCAGCTTTGACAAGTCATCTGACTCGACCGCATCATCGACTATCACCGCTACTTCTGGTCCCGGATCGGTCTGCGAATCGCCGGCCTTGGTAGGGATCTTCGTCAGCCCTTGATAAATTCGCTCAAAGACCTGCCCGGCCAATTCGTGCCTGGAAGGAATATGCTGTCGGACAAAAATTTGAAACAATCGCTCTTCAGGGATCACTCGAAAATCCGTACTGGCGTAACCTCCCCACGAATACTGGGTCACTTTTCGTTTACCATCGCCCGACCCCAAATCCACTTGGTTGATTGCAAAACCCAGACCGAATTCAAAGCCACCCGCCACGCCGTTAAGTTGATCCTGAAACATCAACGTCAATGTCTCTTGTTTCAAGATTCGCACGCCCTCGCGCTGCCCACCATCGACCAGCATCTGGCAAAATTTTGCGTAATCATTCGCTGTCGACATCAAGCCTCCCCCACCCGATTGAAAGCTAAATCCATCCAAGAACGGACTCGTTGTAAACTTGTCAATAATGGTCAACTTGTCATTGACATAACTATGGCAACTGGCGAATCGATCTCTTTTATCCGCCGCAACATTGAAACCAGTGTCATGCATCTGAAGCGGATCTAGTACTGCCTCTTGGATATATTGGTCCAACGGTTTTTCCGACCAAATTTCGATCAGTCGTCCTAACAGATCCGTATTGAATCCGTAAGTGAATTTCTCCCCCGGGTGATGCAAAGCAGGAATGGTCGCCATTGCATCTGCTGCTTGTTCAATGGTCATGTCGGGTGGCATCATAGCGTTGGGCGGCCGATAGAACATGCCCGACGACCGATAGCGACGTTCCACTTCAGGGATGCCGTTGCCACCGTAAGAAAAGCCCGTGGTGTGGCGAAACACATCGCGAATCGTGATCGGTCGATTGGCTGGAACTTCTAAACCCTTCCCACCGATGACTTCCCAAACGGTGGTCTTCTTAAACGACTCAATATATTTGGACACAGGATCATCTAGCTGAAATTTGCCTGCTTCAAACAATCGCATCGCTGCCACCGAAGTGATTGGCTTAGTCATCGAATAGATTCGAACAATCGTATTTGCGTCCATTTTGCTTTTTGCATTAATGTCGCGGACACCCGCCGAATGCGAGTGAACAATTTGACTTTGCAAACCAACCAAATGCACAGCGCCAGCCACCTGTCCCGCTTCCACCGCTTGGTCCACCGTTTTGGATACGGACATCGTCGCCGTTTGGAATTCATCTGCCTGCTTCGTACTACAGTACCGTCTAGAAACCGACGGAATCAGCACCTGATTGCCGTCAATAGCGAGTATTGCCGTACCAAATTCTTCAAGCAAATTTTGATTAAGCGACTCACAAGTACATCCCGCGTTCCAGGTGTCAGTGTTCACCTCAAGTACGGCATCTTCGCCTAGGCTGAACACTTTCAGATTATCGGCCGACAGCGGCGGGATAAATGCTTCATCTCCAGGCAAGCGAGTCCTTCCAGAAGCCAAAACGCTGCCAGTCCAAATCACTCCGGTCAAGAAAAGACCAACCAACAGAATCCTCTTCAAACTGTCCAAATTCATTACCGCTCCACCATGTCAAAAATAGACAAACCGTTCCAGCATTCAAGCGAACCACCGACGTAATGCCCCATTCCCAACTGCGATCGTTGTCTTGCATAAACTGCGGTTCGACCCATCCGGGCTGGCTCAACCCAAAGGAATTGCTCTAACACACATTCTACCAAAATACTCAAACCGATGGTTCGTCACCCCAAACCGTTTGCCAAACATAGGTACGCTCCACTTGTCAGCCAAGGAATCACCGTGGCTAATGCTCTATCGGTGAAAAACCTTTCCGTCGCGAGTGGTTCCCGAATCCAAACGGTTGGACAGTCGGTAACGTTTACCATTAAGCAACGTGCCAATCAGCGTATATCGCACAAACAATTGATAACTAATCAACAAAATCGCACTGGTGGCAACGCAAACTAAAGCAAACTTCAGCCACACACTGGACTGCCACTGACTGGCGAAAAATTGCACGTAGAAAATTAGCGGAATGTGAATCAGATACAGCCAATACGACGAATCTGACAAGTACCGCATCCAGAAATTCTCCCCCGAAAACCAGCGGTGGAATAGACCCATCATGGCGAAACTGACCAACCACGCATAAGCCACCTGCACCAGCGCAAATAGGATTCGGTACGACAGCGTGCTCTCGGAATTTAACGCAAGTCCCAGTGGCAAAAGTACGACCACGGCCGAAATCAACTTCAACCAATACCAACGTCCTACCGCTACTTGATGGACCTTTGCATCAAAGTAACATACGCCGTAACCAAAGAAAACGGCGTAGTAACACAACACACTTGGCATCGGCAATAAGCCAGTCGAGGTCGCTGGTCCAAACTGATTGCCTGGTTCAACCATCCAGAACTGAAAAATCGCCGTCAATGGAATCAACCATGCGTAACGCCAAACCGAAACTGTCAACCAGTATGGAAGCGACGGAACCTTCAACCAGGTAAGTACGGGGACAACCACCGCAAACCTAACAATAGCCAGCACAGAAATGAAAGAAACCACAGGTGACCCAACATGGGCGAGAAAAACAAAAACGCGAGCAATCCCTCGATTCCCGCCCTTTCGAATTCGGCAACGGTAACCCCACCAGGCATGATTCCAACCTCCGCATCAAAGGGTTGGTCAATCCACTCCGCGATCTGTCGCCGGCCCATCTCAACATCTTGTCGGTCGATCGGCAATTGGACCAGGTTGACAATGAACTGTGTGGTCGTCCAGTCCACCTTCAACTAGTCGGCGACTGTTAGTCGATCTTTGTTTCGCTCATCCGGTCGGGCACCGGCATCAAGCAATGCCCTTGCAGCTTTTGCTCGCCCAAAAAAAGCAGCAATATGCAACGCCGTTGAGTCATCCGGATTCTTGGCGTCCACTGCCTGCCCTGCTTCGATAGACCGCTCAATCGCAGCGACATCATCAATCGCCGCAGTCGCCCATACGTCAATTTGATTTTGTACAGCCGAACCCTTGCCATCCGCTACCTGACCTTCCAACGATTTCACATGCGAGGTGACAATCCAAGTTGCTGGAATGATCGTCGCTAACCCCAACACCAAGGGCAGGAAGATCCGTTTAACACGATGACCAATCAATGCCCTTAATCCACGTTTCCGCCATAGCATTGCCGTGAAGAAACCGCTGAGAATAAAGAACAAGGGGTAAGCGTCTCAAGCACAACACAGGCAACACAGGTGCCACAGGCAATACAGGTGCCAGGCAAACAGGGAACACAGGTGCCAGGAACACAGGTGCCAGGAACACAGGTGCCAGGAACACAGGTGCCAGGAACACAGGTGCCAGGAA
>JBDNHU010000622.1:0-3113 GCA_041688615.1 Mariniblastus sp.
CCCACGAAAACCGTGGCTAACGCCAAAACGGCTGCTACAAGGTGGCGCTGTCCAGCTAGTGTCCAATGATGATCAGAAAAAGAGCCTCCGACGAACGCAAATTCGTCGGGGACCGGTAACGCCATTGACGCACTGCTTTCGCAACAAGACACAGGCGGCAGGGATATCCCTTGTCGAGCCCGCACCTCGGCAGAGCTCAAGCTCGCAGCCCACACACCAGCACACACCAGTGGCTGGCATTGGAGTGGCTAATCTGGCATGCCCGTCAATCGCGTGGTTTGCGTTTAATCAGCCGTTTTGGCGTTAGCCACGGTTCTGCCCACGAAAACCGTGGCTAACGCCAAAACGGCTGCTACAAGGTGGCGCTGTCCAGCTAGTGTCCAATGATGATCAGAAAAAGGACCGGCAACGCCATTGACGCACTGCTTTCGCAACAAGACACAGGCGGCAGGGATATCCCTTGTCAAGCTCGCGAATCTCGACGTTTCTCGAGGTGCTGCGATTCCAGTTGTTATGCCTAAGTGTACTTGCCCATTATTTTTCTATTGCAGTCCATAGCTTCAGTGGGATACGACGGAGTTGCAATAGAATTTGAGAAGGTGGCGACTGCCTATGAGGATTCATTTGAAGGGATCAAGAATTCGTTTTTCAACAGGAACGCTCCGCCGCCTTTCGATAGTTACGGGCGCCAGTGGGCACTGTGCCTTTTGTAGGTGCGGCGGTTTGCGATTGGGACCATGAATGTACGAGCTTAGCATGGATTTGGCAATTTTTCTGGGCCAAAGCACCATTTAGGTTCAACGCAATCTGTCCAAGATTTCGTGTCCTATGGTTGTTGTATGCAGCGTCATAGCAATCGTTAAGTTGACTTAATCGCACAGCCAACGCATCCAAGATTCAAAGCCAATTCGTCGATCGGGCCCTAGCCAATTTAAGGCGAAATAGCAGCAGGCCATGAATGCCAACGACAACGGCAGCGAATACGAGACCGGCATTGCCAACTGCCAAAAAGCAGTAGGATCGTCGCCTTGCGTGGCCCCATAAATCCAAAGCGGCCAAATGTGAACGATGTGGTGCAAGATGTAGATCGTCAGTGAATAACGACTGAACGTCTTTGTGATTTTTAGAAAACCTTCCAGCTTTCTGATGTTCGGATTCAAATCGACCATTCGATAAGCCAGCCCAAAGAGAGCCAAAGCCATACCGATCGTTGCCATGACATATTCAATCGTTGCGGGAAACATCGACCAACCGCCAAAGAAATACTTTGTCACGTTCTCTGGCATCAAGGACCGAGTGGTTAAAATCGTCATCGACCCGGCGATTAAAGCGGTCCCGACGAACACCACCGGCCATGGTGAAACGACCTTAGGCCTGCCGATGGCAACTTCTGGCTTTGCGGGAACCAGTCCTGCATCATCGCTGTGCAAGTCGTTTGGGAAAACCAATCTGCCCGTCACATAGCCTGCAATTGGATACGCCAACCAAGGGAAGATTGGAAAATAACCGGTGGTGGTAAATCCAATCAACAGATCCGTTAACGTCAAATCGCATTCAAAATGTCCTACGGTCCAATACGCTTTGTAATCGGCCAAGCCTCGAAGAAAGGGGCTCACCAGAACCGCCATCAACCCGATCAAAACCACAACGGGCAGTCGCATCGATCTGATAAGATTCAAAAACAGTAGTCCAAAGCCAATGAACGTAAGCACGTCCCAGTTGAACGTGTCTTCGGGCAACCAAACTAAAATATTGAAGGCGAAACCAGTCCAGAAAACGAACAAGCCCCGTCGAACCGAAACCTTAAAGATCTCCTGCTCTGATTTCCCTTTGGATTGTTGGCCGCTGACCCACAGGTGATAACTGATGCCAGTCAGAATGGCAAAAACGGGAGCGCCTAGACCTGAAAATGGCGGAACGTAGCCGGACAGATTCTCTGAGAAGTGAACCATCACCATTACGAAAATGGCAATCGTTCTCATGATATCAATGGAACTGTAACGCATGGCCTACTGTACCTGTCCCATACTGGTCAGCATCTCGAACCCCGACAGCAACAATTGGGCGACCAGTAGCACGATAATCACCCATTCCAAAGTGTGACTGGTTCGTGCCAACATGAAATCGCTTGAACGCTGCGCAGTGCTGTCGTAAACTTTTTCGAAGACATCGATTTGTTCATCTAAAATTTCGTGACGATGTACCAATTGCAGGCGTTCGCGAAATCGTTCAGCCATTTGGCTGGCCAAGGTCGGAGGATGGATGTGCGGGGCGTGGACTTGAGCGGAAATTTTAGACTGACTGGCGCGCAGCATTAGCACTTCGAGGGCTCGCTTTCGCAATCCCTTCAATTTTGAAACCGATTTTTCGTCGAAGTCCAAGGCCATTGGCATATCGGCTTCTAGTTGGGGCCATGCCTGTTGCAACGTGGATTCAAGTAAGCGAAGCCGGGCTTCGTAGTAAGCAACTTCGATCAAAGCCGCCTTGATGGTGTCGATCCGCTGACTGGGCGCCAGAATTGCGATCCTGCCGTTGCTGAAAAAAATCTGGGCCCCTTGCAAAGTCATCATTTGGGTTTGAACATTGTTCAAGGATGATGAAACCCCTGGTTCGGATTCAACCCATGCCTTGGCGGTCGACATCAGATCAGAATCTTCACGACTTCCATTGGGAATCGACAGAACCAGCAGTTCGTCTCCGGAAATAGAACCGCCATCAGGTGAACCGCTGGTGCTAATTGCACTGACGATACTAGGCGCGGTGAATTTCAATAGGACCGAATCTTCAGGCTTCACCTGAGTGACGAACGCAATTTTTTGAATGGTCGCGTTGGTCGGAAGTCTGCTGGTCCGAAAATCATTCAGGATACGTTGGGGAGCTAACGTTTGGGTAGTTTTACTTTGAATCATGGGTCTATTTCCTGGGCGCCGGCCATCTTAGCAGTCAACCACGCAGCAACGTAATTGGCTGAATCTAAAACGCCATTAAGAGTAGAATCGAAAAGGTAATCTCCCACCATGAACAAGTTGGGATGATCAATGGGTTCGGGTAAGTGTCTACGATCCAGGCTTCGCGGAACCACTCCGCCCGGCATTGCATTGACCGCCCCAGTC
>JBDNHU010000623.1:0-2247 GCA_041688615.1 Mariniblastus sp.
AAACAACCCCAGGGTTTGATGCAATTGATTGTTGCAGCGAGCCAGGATCCTGAAGCCGCCCAATCGTCAACACCGTACACCACAATGCATTTGTGGTTCTTGTACTATTTGCTGATGTTCTCCTCGATCGCAGTGATTGCCAGCCGGTGGACCTGGTTGAATTTCGATTGGTTATTTCGGCGAAAATGGTTGCTCGCGCTTTCACCGCTGGCGCTAGTGCCTGGCGTGATGGGGGGAGGCCTCCCTACGACAGCACCCGAGTCCTTCATTCCCACATGGTGGCCATTTGCCTACTACGGATTATTCTATTGGGCCGGCTGGCAATTATTGGAACGGGAAAGGCTGCTAGATCATTTACAACCCTGGTGTTGGCCACTGGTCTTCGCAAGCGGTCTCTTATTCGTGCCCCACTATTGTTTACTACCTGAACTCAACATCGCGTTGATCGAACAGGTCACCGAATCACAACCAATGCCGTCTTTGCTTGAGTCCGCGTTGGCTTCGTATCTGTCGGCCCTGTTAACGCTGTCCGCACTGTTGGTCGGTCAACGGTTCTTGGCCCGCTCGAATGCCTGGCTCAAGTTCTGCGCTGACTCATCCTATTGGGTGTATCTGATTCACTTGCCAATCATTCTCTTTCTGCAGACTCTGTTGATTCCGATCACGTTACCGGTCTCGGTGAAGTTGTTAGTGGTGATCCTCGCTACGTGGCTTTTTTGTGTCGCGACCTATTTCATGTTTGTCCGCTATACTCCCATCGGCTGGATGCTCAATGGAAAGCGGTCTTTTCCGTAAAACGATGCATCGTCCGTAGTTTACTTAAAAGACAAATAAGAGATCAAGCAATGAAACACAACGCAATTTCTATTCGACCGTTTATCGGAGCGAAGGACTTCACACTCTCACAAGAGTTTTACAAAGACCTGGGTTTTCAAGAAACCGTCATAGCGAAAGACTTTTCGTATTTTTATTCAGAGGGAATCGGCTTTTATCTCCAAGACGCGTACGTGAAAGGATGGGTCGACAACACCATGGTCTTCATGGAAGTCGACGATGCAGATCGATTTTGGAATGATTTGATCGCGCTCGACCTAACTGTCAAATACGAACACGTACGGCTTACTCCTGTCCGCGTAATGCCGTGGGGCAAAGAGTGTTTCGTACACGACCCATCCGGCATCCTCTGGCACTTCGGTGAATTTAGCCGGTAAGGTAAATCTGGAAACCAATTTGAGGATGTCCCATTTGTTGTTAAAAGTGTTTTTGGGTCTCTGAATAATTAAGGTTAGTTTGGTTTGACTTAGGCGGCAAGCGAGCCCTTTCTTTAGCTCGCGTTAAGCCGCCCGCGACGGCGCTAAATGTATCCCTCTTCGTTTGATTTACCCACCGGTAATTCCGTAGGAAATTTTTTGCGATGAGATTTTAATTTTTTTTGAGGGCCTCGACGAGCTTGGGCAGATCGGCGTATCCGCTGATTCGCCGAAAGCCTTTCTCGACTTCCGTTAATGCAAACGCCAACCAACGCGTTGCTTGATCGGTTTCCGCTCGGAAGCGTGTCACACGGCCCAGTTTGTTGCGTGTGTTGCGAAACGAGTTTTCGATCGCGTTGGTGCTTAGCAAGTTTCGATGAAGTGTGTTGGGCACGTTGAGCGATTGCAACGCGATCAAGTCCTCACCCGCCTCACGCAAGCTCTTGAGGGATTCGGCGTTTTTGCCTTCAAGGAATTGTTCAAGTTCTTCAACGACTTCTTCAGCGGCAGCTTTGCCCTGAACCTCGCGAAGTCGTTTGAACAGTCGAGCTAGTTCACCCCAGTGTTTCTTGGAAAGCTTCGAGCGGATGTTGCGTTCCTTATGGACGAGACAGCGCTGGATCACTGAGTCGGGAAAAAACTCTTTGACAGCGCTGCGAAGTGCATCGCTGCCGTCCAGTGTCGCGAGCAGTCGGCGGTCGCAGTCGAAGCCGCGTTTGGTCAATCGACGCATTAAATCCTTGCTAACTTCCGCACTTTCGCTGCTGCCGAGTTCAAAGTCCAAGACAATTTTGAAACCCTCAGCCGTGATCCCAAGTGCCACGATCGCCAGTTGGTCTTTGCTCAGGCGGATGCCATCGAGCATCAGGGCTACCCAGTTTGGTTTTGACAAATCTTTGTCCCGGAGTTCGTCAACAAACCGATGCCCGACCTGTTGCCAGTGCCGCGAGACGTTTGATTTTCACAGTGGTTTCAGTGTGGACCAGTCGGTGTTTCT
>JBDNHU010000624.1:0-9934 GCA_041688615.1 Mariniblastus sp.
CAGGTCCGCAAGGGACCCAGCGCTTGTTGTCCGAGTGTCCAAGAGCGAACCAGTGTTGGAAGCGATATTGCCCCCTTGAGCTTCAGAAGTTGGACTGCAGATCGAAGAGGCAGGTTCTTCTTGGTTGGAAGGTTGATCCATTTGACCGGAAGCCAGTGTGCTTGGAGTTGTGTTGTAATCTAAATTTCAATGATAAGCCAATGTGTCCGTTAACGACGAAATGACTTCGGCGATGCGCTAGTTGCTGGGGATCACGGTTGCATCGCTCAGGAATTGGCTCAACTAATTCTGGTCGTCGTTCTCGGCTTTCGAGTCAGTCCATTTGTCGTTCCAGCGTTGTTCCCAAGGGTCGACTTCTTTGTTCAAGTTTTGCAATTCGCGATGCTTGGGAGCGATGGTGGTATCAAGTGCATTTGGGGGGTGAGCGGCGGAGGTTTGGTGCGTCTGCGGGTTCTGTATCGCGGTTTCTACCTTTTTCGCAGTCTTGCGTTTCAAACTTCGCTGATTCAGCCAACTAAGCATTTGCCTTAGTTGAAGCCCAGCAACCAACATTCCCAAAATCAATCCCAAGACCATAAGAATCGGCTCGCTGTTCCAGTTGGAATCTGCCCAATATCCAACCAGAATTGGAACCACTAAGCCAAAACAAACGACAATGATCTGATTGGCGATCGCGATTCCCTCCCCCAGCCAAGCGTTGCTTGGGGGCGAGTCATTTGTTTCGGGGTCGAGTTCCATAGGGGTTGCTTGCGTCCTGAAAGTTGACGTCGTCTCGGTTTGCGGGCTTCACTGTGGGGATCTGTCGCTAATCCCCGCTTCAGGATCCAATCGGTGCCGGACCTTCGCTGCGGACTCACGATACTACTTGGATTCCAGAGGTAAAGGCCGGGCACTTAGTGATAAACGGTATTTCGGCCGGGGGGCCTACCTTTCTAAATGTTCCATTCACGACCCCACAGCGCTAGGCCAACAAGAGTGTTCAGCAGACGCAAAGACAAGTAAACACTTGATTTGAACGATCGTTAAGCTGGAGAAGCAGGCCAAGGAGTAGCTAAAGCAGCAGTTTTAACGATGTTTTTTCGTAATAATTGCTAGACAATGGTTACTGTGGGGGGTTAGTTGATTGCCAATAATATAACCGGCAAATACCATAGAAAAGGTTCAGCAAAGACTTAAAGCAAGTCGTTGTGGAATGGTTAATGAGAATTAAGCCTCCCATGAGGTTCGGGCATTTTGCTTTTTCTCACTTTCCTGGGTTACGTATTGATGCCAACGATTTCAGTCGTGGAGGTTCAATCGGCTAATTTTGGCTCCTCGAAGTGTGCTGTGTTGGAGAGAAGTGCGTTGGCTGTCTGTTTTGCAAACGGGCCAGCGAAATCTGTTCCTGCCCAGATCTTTACTAAGAGTTGGCTAAGGTGCGAATTGGACAGTTGTAATTGATCTTGGCCATTAGGGTTTTTTCAGTTGGCAATCGGCTCGACGGGAAAAGTTTCGATTGGTGGTGGCAATAAGGGTTGGGCGACCGTCGAATCAGAATAAGTTGGCGATTGAATACTGGGTAACCAGATTCTGGAAAACTGGGCAACCACCTGGCCCATTGTTTTGAGTATCGAAGATGCGATTCGCTGCTTAAAACGTGCACGAATCAACGGCATCAAGGCCATCTGAAATTTGGACGGGACAACCGCTGCACAATCATTTTAGCACTGCGGAATTTGGAGATTAACATTGATTACTGAAGATAAATTGCGTTCAGAGACCGCCAAGGACTTGGCTCAAATGGCCAAGACCCGGGGTGTGCAAGGTTGGCATTCGTTGAAGAAAGACGAATTGATCAAGGAACTGCTGCGGGTCGCTCGGCAAAAGGCCAAGGCTAAGCAAGCTTCGGCGAAGGTTGGAAAAACCTCTCGCCCCAGTCCCAAAGAATCGGCTTCAGCCAAGATCGCTCGGGCGAAATCTACCGCTTCGAAGTCTTCTTTGGCGTCAAAAAATCCAGCGGTTTCCAAGGGGATCGCGGTGAAACCTACTGCCGGCAAAGGCAAGTCCGCCAAAAGCGGATCAGTCGTCGCTAAGCTCGCCCCCGCCAAGGTGAAGGACGCTAGGGACGGTGCGGCCAAAGCAGTTTCTACCGCCGCACGCCAAACCAAGACTGGCACGCTCGTTCCTGCCAAGTCTACCGGGTCTATCAAGCCTGCGGAGTCTGTCAAGCCTGCCGAGTCTACGAAGTCTGCCAATACTGCAAGGTCTGCCAAGGCTGTGCCGGCAGCGAAGCCTACGAATCCTCGGATTGTCGGAAAGATCCGGAGTATTCAAAAGCGTAGAGCAGAGGCGAAAGATATTGCTTTCTTCCGCGACCAATTGTCAGCCAATGAGGAGCCCAAAGTCGATCGCATCGTATTGTTTGTCCGAGATCCTTATTGGTTACAGGCCTACTGGGAAGTTACCAAGACTGCGGTTGAACGAGCGAAAGTTGCTTTGGCTGAACACTGGCATGCGGCCGAGCCAACCTTGCGGCTGTTGGAAACGCACGAAGACGGGGTGACCGGTTCGAACGAACAGTCTGTTCGCGACATCAAAATTCATGGTGGCGTCAACAATTGGTACATCGACGTTCCTAATCCACCCTCGTCGTACCGGGTCATTTTAGGCTACAAGGCTGGTAATGATCGCTTCCATATCATTTCGCAAAGCAACCAAGTCAAAACTCCGGTCCCAGGTTCAAGTGACCATGTGGATCATAACTGGACGGATTTAGAAGAGCATGGCGACCGAGTCTTTTCTGCAAGTAGCGGGTTTGAGGTTGGCGCTTCGCCTACTTTGAAGAACGTTTTTGAGGAGAAACTTCGCCGACCTATGAATCGTTCAGCATTATCGCGATATGGAGTTTCCGGGGTTCCCGGCCAGGGCCAATTGGAATTTGTGGTCGACGCCGAACTTTTGATTTTCGGTCAGACTCATCCCAACGCGCAGGTTACCATTGCAACCGAACCCGTAAAATTGCGAGAAGATGGTTCATTTACGGTTCGCATGAGTTTGCCTGATCGCCGCCAAGTCTTGCCGGTTTCCTCTTCAAGTTTTGATGGAATGCAAATCCATACGACGGTTCTGGCAATCGAGCGAAACACGAAAGTAATGGAACCGATGTCGCTTGAACCTAGTGATGATTTCTAGGCGGAGAACGTAAAGTTAGACGGAATCAAGTCTCGTTGAAGTAAGAGTCAAAGCTGGAGCAAGCTAGGGAGCCAAAGCAAGTTGAACTTGTCTTGGCTCCCTTTTTTATTCGTGTCCGGTGAGGATGAAATTTCCGCTGGGGCTGTCGTTTTTTGATCTCGCGATAGTGCTTGCCAGTTCGATGCTGGATCTAGAGGTTCGATGTGGGGAACTTTTCGGGAACTCTTCGGGAAGTCTGCAGACGCTTAAGCGGATTTTCTTCTGGTACGCAGCGGTCTGATCTTTGACGCGTCGGCTTGGTCGAAATCAGAATCGATGTCATTGTCGTAAAATTCGTTCTCGCGGGTTGGGCTGGATTTTGGACCCGCAATTGTTGAAGGCTTCTCGTCCAGGTCCAAAACCTCTTCGGATTTCATCGCAGGCGTCATTTCCTGATGGGATGCGGCATCTGCTGCAGGACGGTTTTGTTTTCGCGACTTTGCCGCACGCTGGGTGGTGTCGAGTGCGGTGTGTTGAATTAGTCCCATTACATCTTTGTGCACGTAGCTTAAGTAGGTCAGTAAGCAACTAGTGAAAGCGGCCGAAGCCACGAACCATAGTGCCAAAGGAAGGTCGTTTGGTAGGTTTGCGATCGCAGGCACATCCGCAAATCCCAAGGGTCTTCGTGCGGCAAGGCCCAGGCTTAGCACACCCAGCACCGCAGCGAACATTAAGAATACTGTGGCAACGGTTGACTCTTTAATCTCGAAAAAGCAGCGGGTCGCACAAGTAGCGATGATCAACGAAGGAAATAGGAAATAGACCATCGATCCAAGCAATGGGGACTGGAGCAACGCGAGGTCGTCGGTCAGAAGTTGAACTAACGCTTGCAGGCTGGCCACGTTTGCCAAGGCGTAAAAGCCGACCGCGGGCAGGACCCACAGCCACACTTGATAGGAACCCAAGTAATCGTCGCTGCGATGTTTGCGAAGCAAGTAGATTTGATAAACCAGAACCAGGCTGGCGATGCCAAGTGTAAGCAGGAACATTTGACTGAACGAACCCGCAACCGCCAGTGACCAAAGTGTTGTTTGTGCACCAAGCTTTGCAATGAGGCCCGCTTGGTTTTCAACGCCCTGCCCTGCTGCTGGAAAAAGCACATGAAAGTAGTGGCCAGCCAATAGAAAGCTGGTAAGGCCAAAAATGCATGCGATCGTAACGCCGACAGACCAGCCTTTTTTGGGCACCCAATCAATGGTCAATGGTTGGTGATCTAGAACACTATCAATCTGGTAGCGTTCAATGGGGTGACCGGACGTTGAAGGTGCCGAGGAGGCTTCAACTTCGATCAGATCGTCACGCATGACTCGTCGCCGACGGGCCGCATTGCGTCGAAAATCCATTTCCGACTCTTTCTATTCGATTAGGTAACTTGAACTCTAGGAAAAGATGATTCGAAAGCGAATCAATTCGGACAAGACCAATTAGCTTTTCAATCCTTTGCAAGCTATCAATGGCATTGGCCCCAGTGTCTTAATTCGACACACAAAATCTGCAGTGCTTGCTAGTACCTTCGGCATCCCTAAGGATAGATCTGGAACGTTGCCCCATGGGGTCAACCTTTTACTACATTAATCGCAGGTAGTACGACCGTCACAAATTCAAATCACCCGATTTGCTAGCTTACCGATTCCTTGGATTTCAACTTCTGCAGTATCGCCCGGCTTCAAGTAAATCGGCGGATTTCGTGCGACACCGACACCTGATGGCGTGCCTGAAAAAATTAAGTCACCCGGCATCAATGTGCAGAACTTGGACAAGTGATGGATCAGAAATGGAACGTCGAAAATGAAGTGCTTGGTCGATGAATCTTGCAAAAGTTGATCGTTCAGTCTGAACTGAACCGCTAAATCCTCCGGTGTTAGCTGGTCAGACGTTACTATCCAAGGTCCCAAGGGAGCGAACGAATCAAAGGTTTTCCCAAGTAGCCATTGCCCGCCCGGTCGCCCTTTTTGCCAATCTCTCGCCGATACGTCGTGACCGCAAGTGTAAGCAAAGACATGTTCCAGTGCAGCTTCGATCGCAATGTTTCGCCCGGGTTTTCCAATCACCACCACCAATTCCGCCTCGTAATCAACTTTATCACTGATTGGCGGAAGCGAAATTGGTTGGTTGTGACCGATTAATGAGGTTGAAAACTTGTTGAAAACGACCGGCAAAGTAGGTGTGTCGGCTCCAGTCTCTGCCGCATGGTCTGCGTAATTCAAACCGATGCAGATGACCTTTTGAGGTTCCACAACTGGGGGTAACCACTGGGCTACGGAATCGAGATCAAAATCAGCCGCCGAATCTAAACGCAACTGGGGCTGGAGTTCAGGCCAGCAACGAATCAACTTGATCGCGTCCGCTGCCGTGCCCGAGCAAAAGTTCGGAGGCAAGCAATCGGTCCCCAGCCGCCATCCGTCGTCATTGCCAATAATCAGCTGTCCAGGCTGGTCGCGACTGCTGCTGTGAAGCAATTGGCCATCGCGGTTGATCATGCCTTGTGGAAATTCCATTTGATGTTGACGAACCAAGCCTATTTTCATAATCGACAACTACCTTCGTTTTGTAAATAAAGCGACAACCAGCGCCTGCCAGCTAAGTCCGCGATGAAGCCAAAGCGGGCTGGACTAGCTGCGTTTACGAATCGTTCAGCAAACTAGCCAGCGGGTTCTTTGGGCCGAGTAACTGGACGCCGATGACTTAACGCTGGTTCAAGCGGGCCGTTCAAATCTGGAATTAAAATTCTCTTATCCAACTTACCAAAACCCTAGCGCAAACGCCTAGGTGCTCTTGGCTAGTAGAGGTTACTTTTGGCGGAGGGCGGGTTTTTGGGGAGGGTATTGTCGATCCATGGCTTGGGCTGCATAACTGGCAAATTCATTTAAACCGACAAAGTCATTGGCGGTCACTGGGTAGGAAGTCAATACTGCCCCTAGTTTCATCGATGTGACCTTAGCTGAAAACTATGCTTCGCCGGGACGTTCGTGTGGACAAACCGACACGTTCAAGTCCTGGGCAGGCAATGCTGAGCCGTCTGCAGGCCTTCCTATGCTCTAGACGACTGGGCTTTCCCACTAAATTAGATGAACTAGCAATGACCAATCAAACGCCAGTCCCCACCGCAGCAACCAACGCCGCCTGGACTTTTGTCTCGCAAATTCCTAAACCTGGGCCACTTGTCTATGAAGATTTCAATGCCGATGAAACAAAGTTAGTCGCCGACTATGCGAACGAACGCCTAGGTGTTGCCTCCAGTTTGTTGTTGACTTTGGCTGCGAAGTGTCGTCCTTCGGCGATGCACTGTATTCGAGTGGCATTGGGCTGTTCGGGTTGGGGGCGGTTCATGAAACTAAGCGATCCGCAATGTCGAAACTTGGAGATCGCAGGAGCATTGCATGATTTGGGCAAAGTCGGTGTCTGCGATTCTGTCTTGCGGAAGCCAGGGCTTTTGACTCGTGAAGAGTTGGCCTTGGTTGACTACCATCGGCAAAATGTCATGTCAATCTTGCAACCTAGTTTGGTCAGCCAGGAAATCGCCGAAACTATCTTTTATGGGATCGCATTTTATGACGGATCGAAGGCCGAGTTTAATCGCAAAGGCGAGGCTTTGCCGTTGACTGCCAGGATGTTGTCCGTTGCCGATGCTTACGATTCAATGACGCGCGAAAGCGGGTATCGTACATCGCAAAATTCGGAACAGGCAATCGCGGAATTGTTCGAAAAGTCGGATTCGCAATTTGATCGAAAATTAGTGCAGTCCTTCGCTAGTTATGTTGATTCTCAAAGCGTTTGGACCAACAGTGGCGAAGTTAGTAAGTGGTTAATGAACCTGGCTGAGATGCCTCGGGAAACCAACTGGTCGGTTGCTTCAGGGTTCAACACGGTTGGGCAATTTGTGGCAGAAAGATCTTATCAAAAATCGCTCTTGGACATGCTCAGTTGTGGCGTTGTATTCATGGACCTAAAGAAGAACGTCATGTTATGGAATCGAGCCGCGGAGGAAATAACCGGTCTACCATCTCTGAATACTTTTGATCGACGTTGGCCGACTGCGCACTTGGATCTGCATGATGAATATGACAAAAAGGTTGAAGAAGACGATTGTCCCGTTGATCGATGTTTGCAGCACCAAAAGCCGTTGACAATTACAGGGTCCATTCGGGGTACCGAGCAAAATTCACGTCGTTCAATCGATTTGCGACTGAGTCCCGTATTTTCGCCGCGGAGCGTGATGATGGGGATTACCGTTGTTATGCAGGACACTTCTACGGAAAAGAATCTGAAGCAACGTTTGAATCGGATGACGATTGCGGCGACCACGGACCCGTTAACTCAAGTGGCCAATCGCAGTGAATTTGATCGCGTCTATGATCAGATTTTGGTTGATCACAAAGAGCAGAAATCACCGCTAAGTGTGATCTTTGCGGATATCGATTTCTTCAAGCGAATTAACGACGACTACAGTCACGAAGCGGGCGACAAAGCGTTGACCAGTTTCGCTGCTCACCTTTCCAGGAATTGTGGGCCAGGCGACTTAGTGTCACGTTTTGGTGGCGAAGAATTTGTGATTCTATGTGCCGAAACGGACATCATGAAGGCAACCGAACGGGCCGAACAGATTCGGTCAACGTTGCAGGCCCTGCCCCAACAAATGCTAAAGAATCGTTGCATCACGGCCAGCTTTGGTGTTGCTCAGTTGCAGGAGGGAGATACTTCATCGTCGCTGATTCGACGTGCGGATCGGGCTTTAATGAAAGCGAAGAAAGATGGGCGTAACCGAGTGGTAAGTCTGTCAGGCAGTGCCGAAATCTCAGAGGCTACCGCAGGGGATGGTCCCCTAAGCAAGATGGGGATTCTGTCGTGGATTTTTGGTGCCCGGTTGGAAGGAGGCAAAGCTGACTTCGAGAAGAAACTGGTGACTTCGGTGCCGGTTGACATTGTGATCGAAAAAATCCGAGGGTTCATCAGTGACTTCAATGCCGTGATCAAGAAGACGGAGGCGAACTTTGTTAGCTTTACCTTGGATTCATCCAACACCAATAGCTCACGCCGAGTAAACGACCGTCCAACGAAGTATTTGGTCGAGCTTCGGGTTCAAGAGCCCGAAGCCGACGGTTATTCGACCGATACGTTCATTTCTGTCAGTATTTCTTTGGTCAATTTAAGAGACCGCCGCCGCGAAAATGCCTTGCTACGTTTGGATGACGTTTATCGAAGTCTTCGTTCCTATATGGTTGCCCGGGAATTTGGCGAGAAAATTACGGGAACCTTGGAACGAGCCGCAACTAAACCAGGCGAAGGTAGAGAATAGGATTTTAAATCGATGGCTAACCGACCCGCACGCCCCTTTTGCCAGTCGTTGTCGTGCTAGTTTTGACTTGAATTTACTTGCTTCTGACTTATGATTTGTGAACGAAGCAAATGTTTCTTTGGGGCAGCCAATGATCGCAATGGTTGGCTGCTGATGCCTTCCAATAATTGACCGCCTGTGGCTTTTGACCCATCCTCAGGGGGCTTCATTTGGAACGCGGCACCAGGAAATAACTCGTTTTAGGTAAGGCGTAAGGACTCCATGCTCGCCGCTGGCGTTCCTTACGCCTTATTTTTTATTTCTTGGCATTTTGTCGATGCGTTGTGCCTTTGATGGCAGGTTGTTTTTTGCCATATTCTTGAGCCGATCCAGCATATGAGGCGAAAAATCAAGTCAATTAGCGGTTGGTGGGTAGGCCATCGTCTGGCCCAAAGGGGTTCGCCCCAATTGTCGTTCGGGCCAAAAGTTGTTTCAATTGAGATATACTGTGCTTTTGGCTGCGGCTGGCACGTCAAAGTGTTCTTAATCTTGAAATTTAAGGAATGTTTATATGGCCTATCAACTACCAGAATTGTCCTACGCGTTGGATGCATTAGCCCCGCACATTGACGCTCGGACGATGGAAATCCATCATGGAAAGCATCATGCTGCCTATATTGCCAAAGTGAATGTTGCGATTGCCGGTACCGATTTGGAAAGCAAGTCGATTGAAGATTTGATTTCTAACATGTCGGCTGTGCCTGCCGACAAGCAAGGTGCGGTTCGTAATAACGGTGGCGGCCACGCCAACCACACTTTGTTTTGGACAGTTATGAGCCCGGCGGGTGGCGGAACTCCCAGTGGCGAACTTGCTGCGGCCATCGATGCGGCTTTTGGCAGCTTTGATGCCTTCAAAGAAAAATTCGCCGCCGCAGCTGCGACTCGGTTTGGTAGTGGTTGGGCTTGGTTAAGTGTCGATGCAGGTAAGTTGATGGTCGAAAGCACGCCCAACCAAGATAGCCCTTTGATGGAAGGACGTACTCCGATCCTGGGTTTGGATGTTTGGGAACACGCCTACTACTTGAACTATCAGAACCGTCGTCCCGACTACGTTTCGGCGTTCTTCAACGTCATCCATTGGGAAGAAGTGAGCCGACGCTTCGCCGCTGCAAAATAAGTCAAACACGTTTGATGAACACGCTGAAGCATCAATGCAGACGCTGACTGAGTCGGAGTTGTGTGTTTTTTGTGCTAGCAACCAAGAGATCGCTCATTTCATGGGACGCTCTCTTTTTTTTATGCGCCTGTTTATTAGGCGTTAAGGCGTGCGTTTGTCGTGGTTTGCGATTGGGAAATCGCGATTGACCAGTTTGTCATTTTTTTCTAAGGTCCAATCGCCAAAGCGTCAGTGCGAACATTTCATGCAAGTTTGAAATTCGCAACCGTTCA